>DASZRP010000055.1:0-1636 GCA_035548895.1 Puia sp.
AGTGTACTTGCCCGGTTTCAGTGCCGGCGATGAGAAAACCTGCTCCGGTTTTATTCCGAGGAAATTATATACATAGTAAAGCTTGTGATCTTTAATGAACAGCGAATGACCGCCGAACCTCGATCCATGAGCGAAGATCACGCCCGACGCATTATTGGTGATCTCTACATTGGCTAATATTTTATACGAGCGGTTGCGAATATTTGCCGCAACCCCTTCCGGCACCGGATCCGTTCCGGGATAATAGAGATAACGCTCCCTGGGCGCTTCCTGCGAAGGCCGTTCTACGCCTAACTGTTCCAACGCCGTTCTGTCGTCTAATGGCAGGGCATTGTTCTTTTTGGCTTCTTCCAGCCACAGGTCCTCCAGCTCTTTCAACTTATCGGGATATTGCTTTGCGAGGTCGTTCGATTCAGACCGGTCTTCATCCACATGGTACAGCTGCCACTGGTCTTTATCAAAATTCCCTTTGCCCGATATGGCCGCATGCACCGCAGCCGCTTTCCAGCCGTCTTTCCAGATGCCGCGTGTGCCCAGCATGGAATAGAACTGCACATGCTTATGCGTCGAGTCGTCGGGCTTAGCATCAAAGGAATAGCGCATGGATACTCCGGATAAAGGATATTGCTTAACGCCGCGGTAGGTATCCGGCATAGTCAGACCGCAAATGTCCAGGATAGTGGGGACAATATCTACAGCATGATGATACTGGTTCCTGATCTCGCCCTTTGCCTTGATGCCTTTTGGCCAGGAGATCACCAGCGGAGCGCAGGTGCCGCCAGCATATTGCGAGTAGCGTTTGAACATCTGAAAAGGAGAAGAAAAAGCCACTGCCCAACCGGTGGGATAATGGTTATAAGTGTCGGGGCTACCCAGGACATTGAGATATTTCATATTCTCCGACAGCTCATCGGGATAACCATTGAAGAATTTGTTTTCATTAACCGAACCGCTTGGTCCGCCCTCGCCGGAAGCACCATTGTCGGCACAATAAAAAATTACCGTATTGTCGAACTGGCCGGTTTGTTTCAGGTAATCGATGAGCCGTCCCACCTGCACATCGGTATATTCGGAAAGGCCGGCGTATACTTCCGCCATGCGCGAGAACAATTTCTTCTCATCGGCATTCAGGGTATTCCAGGGACGAACATCGTCGGCCGGATTGGCAACGTCGGCCGGCATGGGATTGATCGGCGTCAGCTTCGTGCCCTTGGGCATGATGCCCTTGTCGATCATGCGCTGCAGCACCCAGGCGCGGTAAGTTTCATAACCGTCGTCGAATTTGCCTTTGTATTTGGCGATATAGTCGGCCGGCGCCTGGTGCGGAGCGTGATTGGCTCCGGGGTTATACCACATGAACCAGGGCTTGGACGGATTGCTCGATTTCTGATCGCGCAGCATTTTGATGGCCTGATCTGCCAGGTCTTTTGAAAGGTGATATCCTTCTTTTGGCGTATAGGGAGCGTCGATAAAATGATTGTCCTCCACCAGATCCGGATACCACTGATTGGTTTCGCCGCCAAGAAAACCATAGTAACGATCGAAACCCATCTGCAGGGGCCACATGGAACGATTGCCACCGGAAGCTACGTCCTGCTCCGGCACATTGTGATCCTTGCCCAGCCAAAACGTGCTC
>DASZRP010000056.1:0-5432 GCA_035548895.1 Puia sp.
CTATAAAATTCAAAATCAAGATGATCATTACTTGCTCGGTATTCATATTGCTCAAAATCCATATATCGGGCTCAATGCTTCAAGGTCATATCGCGTCAGATTTTGATTCAGTATCTTAATCAGGATATTGAAAACGCTCAACCTCCGGATAAAAATAGCAGACTTTATTTTTTTATAAAAGGTAAAATCACCCGGCACGACGACGTTTAATAACGATCAAACCTTCCACTCTGCTTATAAGACCTTTAAGGCGTTCGTTATATCTTCCAGCAGATCGTCCACATTTTCGATCCCGACAGAATACCGGATCAATCCTTCCGGAATGCCCAGCAGCCGGCGTTGTTCTTCTGTCAGCTCTACATGGCTGGTCGTTCTCGGCGGCCCGGCTAATGTGCTTACCGAGCCCAGGCTCGCCGCTAAGTGCGCCAGCTTCAAATGCTTCAGGAATTTCTTCACTTGTTCGTAGTTGCCGTCAAGCGCAAAACTGAGTACGCCACCGAAACCGCGCATCTGGGCACGCGCTATATCGTGACCCGGATGCGTCGGCAGTCCCGGATAAAAAACATCTTTTATTTTTCGGTGATTTTTTAAATGGGTCGCGATCCGCAGAGCCGATGCATTCTGTCGTTCGATGCGCAGCTCCAGGGTCTTCATTCCGCGTGCGATCATGTAAGCCGGATCAGCCTGAAGGCTGGCGCCATTGATTTCGCGGAACTGAAATACTTTCTTCACCAGCTCTGTTTTCCCGGCAAGGAGTCCGCCCATCGCGTCTGAATGTCCGCAAAGAAATTTGGTAGCGCTATGGATCACAAGATCGGCGCCCAGGGCCAATGGGTTTTGATTGATCGGCGTGGCGAAAGTGTTGTCAACGACCACGATGGCGCCGACTTTTTTAGCTGCGGAGGCCAGCCGGTGGATATCGATAATTTTCAGCGTGGGATTGGTCGGCGTTTCGAGGTAAACCAGATCGCAGCCTTTCGCGATCTCCCGCTCTAATTGCTCATGATCTGTCGTCTCACAAAGCGAAACATCAACCTGGTAATTCGGCAGGAAGTCCAGGAACAGCTTGCTCGTTCCGCCATAACTGTCTTTGATCGACACGACCCGCTTGCCGGCGGTAAGAAAAGTAAATAAAGTATTGCTGATCGCAGCCATGCCGGTAGCGAAGGCGGTAGCTGCCTCTGCCGATTCGAGCACCCGGATCTTTTCTTCCAGCACGGCAACCGTGGGATTGGTATTCCGGCTATAGATATATCCATCTGCCTGGCCGGTTGCCACAGCATACCATTCGTCCGGGTCCTGGTAGGAAAAAGCCACGCTGTTTACGATGGGCGCGGTGGCCGCACCTTTTGTATTGAGATCTCCTTCGCCGCCCCAGACTGCCGCTGTGCCTTTCTTTGATTTTGACAGGTCCATCGTATTCGTTGTATATCGGTTAAAGAAATGAACGAAGATTATTTTACCGTTTTAAAAACCAATCCATCAAAGCTAAGATCCGAATCGGGATCGATCACCTGCAGCGTGAACCTTTCTGGTTTTCCGTCTGGTGAAAGCGTGAATGTCAAATAGGAATCTGCTTTCAAATCGGGATTTCGAAATTTTGCCAGGAAGGTCTCATATTGAAACGGAACCAGGTCTGCCACAAACTGGGGACAATGTTTGAACCGAAGCACGAGCCCTGCTGTATCTCTTGTTATGGAGACTTCACCGCAAAGCGTATCATAATATCTTCCGGCGTATTGCGCAGGCGATAATGCCGGCATCGGTTTTCCTGAAGGAACGATATTCGCTTTTCGCCAGGCACGTTGGTATTCTGCCATCGAGGAGTCCATTTCTTTTTTGAATCCGGCAATCCAGTTGAAACGTGGATTGTGCATATAGTGATCGAACAGATGGTAAATGATCGACCAGTACGCTCCGGTCGATTCCTGGTTGGTCAGCACGGCAATGCCCAGCTTCAGTTCCGGCACAAAAGCCACTTGGGAAACAAAGCCGTCGAGCTTGCCGCCATGGCCGATCACTTTGTATTTTCCATAATTGTAGATCCGGAACCCCAGGGCATAGCCGAAGAAATCCTTGCGTGCCGGCGCCAGAGAACTGTCGGTCTTGCCAATGGGAATTGGTGTAACGATCTGCCAGAGATCGTTCGTCGCCGCCGCCTGAAAGATCCGGTTGCCGTTGGGGGCACGACCTGAATCCAGTTGGGTGAGCAGCCATTTGGACATATCCACGGCGTTGCTGGCAATGCCGCCGGCGGGATCGGACACATCGCCGAGGGCCTGATCAAAATAGTGTTCATCCACTTTTACAATTCCACGCGAACGCGCATGCGAAGATGCGATATCGGGATGGTTTTTCATGGCGGAGAAGCGGGGCTCCGTTTCCGACATGCCGATCCGCTCCAGCACCCGCGTGCGTACAAAATCTTCCCATTCCATGCCCGACACCCGTTTGACGATCTCCCCGGCGGCTAAATAAAGAATATTATCATACGCGTAGGTTGTCCGGAAACCGCGCGTTAGCGGAATATGTTCCAGTTTGGCTAACAGCTCCATGCGGGTGTAGTCCGATGGCGGGAAGAGCAGGAAGTCACCGGCATAAGCGGTTATGCCGCTATGATGCACCAGCAGGTCGCGGATGGTGATCTGCGCGGTGACCCAGGGATCGGACATGCGGAATTCCGGAAGGTAGCGGATTACCGGATCGTCCCAGCGGATCTTTTTCTCTTCGACGAGTATTTCGAGCGCGGCTGCCGTAAAAGCTTTTGAATTCGAAGCAATGGAAAACAAGGTGTGTGGAGTGACCGGTTCATTCGTGCCCAGTTTTTTTACGCCGTACCCTTTAGCCAGGATCACTTTTCCGTTTTGGACCAGGGCTATGCAAAGGCCGGGCACTTCGAAAGTTTTGAGCACGCTGTCGACATAAGCGTCCAGCTTCGGTGGTTCCACGGGAAGACGCTGCCCCTGCAGTGAAATCGTTGCCAAATAAAAAAATAATAATAAGCTGCTGGTCTTCCCTCCTTTCATAATGGATGATTTGCCTGTCATTTGTTTGTGTTTGCCCGCGAAGGAAGGTACAGAATAATCGCGAGCCTCATATACCGTTCTGCCGATCCGGTTCACCCGAAAAATATCATACCATAAATTGTTTGTTTATTTTTAATTATCAAAGTAACTTTGCAAAATTAATTTGATTCTATGTCTAATACCCAGGATCATCTCCTGGCCCATCAACTGCGCGACCTGGTATCGCGGCTGAACCGGGGGCTCCGGAAGCAAATGGGCAACCGGGAACAATTATCGATTGCCGAAGAAAACGTGGTAAGAACGCTGGTGCTGCGCGAAGAAGCGCTGCCTTCGGAGCTTTGCGCCGAGCTGGATATTTCTTCCCAGTTCATGTCGCAGGTATTGAACCGGCTGGAAGCACTTGGCTATATTTCCCGCAAACCGTCGAAAACGGACAAGCGGAAATCGCTGATTTCCCTGTCAAAAGATTTCATGTCGAAACTGCAGCAGAAGAGACAGCAAAAAGAAGACTGGCTGGCTTCCCTGATCTCGAAAAAATACAACAAACAGGAAAAAGAACAGATCGGAGCAGCTATTGCTTTACTGTCGCAACTCTATGATGACAAATAAAACCTCACATACTTTCCGTGCCTTCAAAAACCGCAACTACCGGTTGTTCTTCTTTGGTCAGTCGATCTCGCGGGTCGGGACCTGGATGGAAAGGACCGCGGTAAGCTGGGTGATCTACTCGCTAACGCACTCTCCTCTCATGCTGGGGTTGGCCGTGTTCTGCCAGCAGTTTCCTTCATTCCTGCTTTCGCTTTTCGGCGGCATCGTGTCCGACCGGCACAACCGGTATAAAATATTGCTGATCACCCAAACCGCTTCGATGATACAGGCGGCGCTGATGACCTTGCTGATCTTTTCCGGGCATTACCAGGTTTGGGAGATCCTTGGGCTGGGCATGGTACTTGGCATTGTCAACGCATTCGACGTGCCCGCACGCCAGCCGATGGTACACGATATGGTGAATGAACCGGCCGACCTTGCCAATGCCCTCGCATTGAATGCGGCAATGGTCAACCTGGCGCGGCTCGTAGGGCCCGCCCTTTCAGGAATTATTCTGCAGCAATTCGGGGCGGGCTTTTGCTTCGGCCTGAACACGCTCAGTTTCCTGGCCGTGCTCACTTCTTTGCTGCTGATGAAGATGCCTGCTTTTCATCCGACGGCTGAAAAGAAAAAGGTTACCGCCGAGCTTAAAGAAGGTTTCCACTACCTGAAAAATACACCGGCCATTGCGCATACGATTCTCGTGCTCACGTTGGTAAGCTTCCTGGTGCTGCCTTACGACACCCTGATACCCGTTTTCGCCAAAGTCGTCTTCAAGGGCGATGCGGCTACTTTCGGATATATCAGCAGTTTTATGGGATTGGGTGCAATTTGCGGAACCCTGTTCCTCGCCTCTTTAAGAAAAGGAGCTAATCTCAAGAATGTATTGTTTTTCAATACGATTGCTCTTGGGATCGGATTGATCCTTTTTTCTCATACTGCCAATTTTTACCTGGCTATGGTATTTGCCATGATCGCCTGCTTCGGGGCGATGACGCAGAACACGGTTTGCATTACGATGATCCAAATTGAAGCCGATCAACGCATGCGGGGCCGGATGATGAGCTATGTGGCCCTTTCCTATTTCGGCATGCTGCCATTAGGCAGTCTGCTGATCGGCGCCGTATCGCAACGGATCGGCGCGCCCAATGCTATGCTGATCCAGGGGATTATTGCGTTGGTCATTGCAGTTAGTTTCTTTAACCTCTTCCGAAAAGACAGGGTAACGGAACAAACGATTGTTCCACTGGAACGCGCGGAAGAATTGGTTGCGGAACCGCATTAATTAAATCACGTAACGAATTCATTCAACATACTAAATAGTAAACATGGAAAACAGACAGCAAACCGCCTTATTGGCTATGGACATGCAGAGCGCGATAGTTGGTAACATCCCCAATGCATCTCAACTCATCGAAAACGCATCGAAGGCGATCCGCTTCGCCCGTGATCACCAGATCCCGGTGATCTATGTCGTGGTTGGTTTCCGTCCCGGCACGCCGGAGATCAGCGACAACAACAAAGGATTCATGGCCGCCAAAGCAAGATTTGCCGGTACGGACACGGAGCAGTTCATGAAGATCGAACCGGCACTGGCGCCGCAGACCGGAGAGATTGTGGTAACCAAGCGACGCGTCAGCGCATTCACCGGGAGCGACCTGGAAGTGGTATTGCGGGCCGGTGCTATTCGCCATCTCGTACTGATGGGTGTTGCCACCAGCGGCGTGGTGTTGTCGACCGTTCGCGAAGCCGCCGATAAAGACTATGCCCTTACGGTGCTGTCCGACTGTTGCGCCGATGGCGATGCGGAAGTACACC
>DASZRP010000057.1:0-16201 GCA_035548895.1 Puia sp.
CTCATTAAAGAAATAGCAAAGTCCCAGGCCTGTAATAACACCGACCACGGCCGCCGTTCCGGTAGTTCTTTTCCAGAACATCCCTAAAATAAACATGGCAAAAACCCCTGGACTGATGAACCCGGTATATTTCTGAATATAAGTAAAACCGCCGGCGCTGCTGATGCCCAGTACATCTTTCCAGGTGAACAAAATAGCGATGATCATGGCCGTTAGTGCAACGACCCGGCCGATCCAGACCAGCCTGGTTTCCGAAGCCTCCCTGTTGATATATTTTTTATAGATATCGAGCGTATAGATGGTCGAAATGCTGTTCACCTTGCCGGCCAGGGAAGCGACGATAGCCGCCGTTAATGCAGCGATAGAAAGGCCTTTCAGCCCGGCGGGCAGAAAGCCAAGTACAGCAGCGTAGGCATCGTCCATCTTGGCCAGCGGCTGCAAGTTACCTTGCTTTACCAGCACATAAGCGGCGATTCCCGGAAGCATTACGATCAGCGGCATCAGCAATTTTAGCATGGCGGCAAAGAGCAGACCCGACCTGGCGGTATTCAGGTTGGCGCCCAGGGCGCGCTGGGTGATATACTGATTGCAACCCCAGTAATTCAGGTTCACGATCCACTGGCCGGCTAAATACATCAGCAGGCCGGGCAGAATGAGGTATTTGTCTATTTCCAGTTGAGAAGAGGCTGCCGTCGGTTTCGGAAAGATCATGTGGAAATGCTCCGGCGCTGTTTTCATCAGGGTATCAAAACCATGGGCTATACCCGCTCCACCGCCTACTTTATTGAGCGCAAAGAAAGAAGTTGCCAGTCCGCCGACAATCAGTACGGTAACCTGGATAACGTCGGTGAACCCGATCACTTTCATGCCGCCAAGAGTGATGAAGATGGAGAAAACAGCCAGCGCGATCATCACGATATGCAGGTAGTCGTGACCGTCGGCCGGCAACAATCCCCTGATGGCGATGGCTCCGAGATACAGAATGGAAGTCAGGTTAACGAAAATGTATATAAAGAGCCAGAGTATGGCCATGATCATGGCTACGGTTTCATTATACCGCGTTTTCAGGAACTGCGGCATCGTATAGATCTTGTTCTTCAGGTAGATCGGCATGAACCACACGGCGATGATTATGAGCGCGAGGGCGGCGATCCATTCGTAGGCTGAAACAGCGACGCCGACAAAAAAACCGTTGCCGCTCATGCCGATGAATTGCTCGGCGGAAATATTGGAGGCGATCAGCGAAGCACCGATGGCATACCAGGTTAAAGTTCCTTCGGCCAGGAAGAAAGCCTTGGAATCATGTTCCCGGATTTTTCTTCTCCGGTAAACCCAGTATCCGTAGGAGCCGACGAGAATGAGATAAAGTAAAAAAACGATGTAGTCTTTGGTTTCGAGATGATTGTTCATACCGGGGCAATCGTGTAGTGAAGAATTTGTTGTTTAAATATTCAGGATTTGATCTGATGGTATACGTCGTTCCAGCGCAGTTCATTCCTGAACTGATAAATATCTGTATTCTTTCCGATCAGCACAAACTCGATTCCTGCCATGGAGGCAAAGTCGTCGAGACAGTCTGATGAGAGATTCTGGCTATAGCAGGTGTGGTGAGCGCCGCCGGCCAGTATCCATGCTGTACATCCTTTTTTCATGTCGGGATAAGGTCGCCAAAGCACCCTGGCTACGGGCAGTTTGGGCAGGCTCTGGACCGGACTCACCGCATTCACTTCATTCACCAGCAGCCTGAACCGGTTTCCCATATCGATAATGGACGCGTTGAGTGCAGGACCGGCGCTCGCGTTGAATACCAGTCGCACGGGATCTTCTTTTCCTCCAATACCCAGGGGATGAATTTCGCAGGAAGGTTTATCTGCCGCGATCGAAGGGCAGATCTCAAGCATGTGCGCGCCTAGCACCAGTTCGTTGTCGGGTTGAAAATGATAGGTATAGTCCTCCATAAACGAATTCCCCCCAGGCAGTCCTGTAGCCATCGTCTTCATAGCCCGAACCAGGGCTGCTGTTTTCCAGTCGCCTTCTCCGGCAAATCCGTATCCGGCCTGCATGAGCCGCTGGGCGGCAATGCCCGGCAATTGCTTCAGTCCGTGCAGGTCTTCGAAAGTATCGGTAAAGCCCTTGAAATTTCCGGCCTCTAAAAAATGCTTTAATCCCAGTTCTATGCGCGCGGCATCGCGGAGTGACTGGTGTCTGGCATTTCCTTTTTTCAAAGGACCGGCCAGTTCATAGTCCTGCTGATAAATGTTCACCAGTTCATCAATTTCTTTTTCTTTTACTCCGTTCACAACCTGGACCAGGTCGCCGACGCCATGGGTATTGACAGCATAGCCAAACCGGTATTCCGCTTCCACTTTATCGCCTTCGGTTACGGCCACCTGGCGCATATTATCGCCGAACCGCACGAAACGTGCACCCTGCCAGTCATGCCATCCCGCAGCAGCCCTTGTCCAGCTTCCGATCTGGCCAAGCACTTCCTTATCTTCCCAATATCCCGTCACCACTTTGCGGGCGATGCGCATCCGGCTCACCATAAAACCAAATTCACGGTCGCCGTGAGCAGACTGGTTAAGGTTCATGAAATCCATATCGATCTCGCTCCACGGTATATCCCGGTTAAATTGGGTATGAAGATGCAGCAATGGCTTCTGCAGGATCTTCAGCCCGTTGATCCACATCTTGGCGGGAGAGAAAGTGTGCATCCAGCAGATAACCCCGATGCAGCTTGACTGGGCGTTCACTGCTGCACAAATATTACTGATCTCATCCGGCGTTTTCACCACCGGTTTGAATACGATACGCACCGGAATTTGAGATGACCTGTCGAGGGAATCGGCAATCGTGGCTGCATGCTGATCTACTTTTTTCAACACTTCTTCTCCGTACAAATGCTGACTCCCTGTGAGAAACCAGACTTCAAGTTGCTTAAGATTCATGTCATTGGCTTGATGCGAATCGCAATGGTGCGATGCGGGTGAATGAATGGCTGCGCTTATTGTCCGTAATAGGAATTGGGGCCGTGCTTTCTTTCAAAATGTTTTTTGATCAGGGTTTCTTTCAACTGCGGCGCATTGGGATTGATCTGTTCCGTCAGCCAGGCCATATGCGCAATCGACTCCAATACGGCGCTGTTGTAAACGGCCTTCGCTGCATCCTTACCCCAGGTGAAGGGAGCGTGGTTGCCGATCAGGATCATCTCCAGTTCTTCATAGCTCAGGTTATTATCCTTTAAATGATCGAGGATCTGAAAGCCGGTCTGATATTCGTAATCGCCCCGGATCATTTCGTCGGACATGGGCATGGTGCAGGGTATGAAACCGGTATAATGATCAGCATGGGTGGTGCCATAAATGGGAATGGCCCGTTGCGCCTGCGCCCAGGCGGTGGCATAGGTGGAATGCGTATGCACTATTGCGCCAATTTTTTCCCAATGCTTGTAAAGCACTGCATGGGTCAGCGTGTCGGAAGAAGGACGCAATTTGCCTTCTACCGTCTTTCCTTCGAAGTCCACGATCACCATTTTTTTTGATGAAAGGTCTTCGTAAGGAACACCGCTGGGCTTGATCGCGAACACACCCTCTTTCCGGTCCGCTACGCTCGCGTTGCCGAAAGTAAAAAGCACGAGCCCCAGCGCCGGCAATTGCCGGTTGGCTTCCAGTGCAGCTTCGCGGATCGATTCATATTTGCTCATGATGATGAAGTAGAGAGTTTCTCAATATCGTTTCCAAGCTGCAGATAGGCTGCGTACCTTTTATCGTAGAGAGAAGCCTTTGAGCGGTCGGGGAAATACTCGGCATCGAAGCCGGAGCCCATGGCAGGCATTGCTTCTTCCACTTTGGAATAGATGCCGGCGGCCGTTGCGGCAAACATGGCCGCCCCTAATGCGCAGGTTTGCTCAGAACGGTGGATGCGGATCGGCATTTTCATGATATCGGCCATCATCTGCATGATGAAGGGCGATTTTTTTGCAACGCCACCCAAACCGATCAGACCTTTAACGGGGATTCCTTCGCCTGTGAATCTTTCCACGATGGCCCTGGCGCCGAAACAGGTGGCTTCAGCCACGGCGCGAAAAATAGCGGGAGCATCGCTGGCCAGGTTAAGCGACGCAATAGCGCCCTTCAATTCCTGGTTCGCGTCCGGTGTGCGCCGGCCGTTGAACCAGTCTACCGCCATCTCCGATTTTTCGGTTACAGGTATCCGTTCGGCCTCGCGACTGAGCTCGGGTAAAATTTCCAACAGGGTCTCATTCACCAGTGCTTCAAGATCGGCATCGTGAGTTTTCTTCGCTTTGGCGAGCGACAGTTTAAGCGGCCAGCCCAACAGGTTTTTAAACCAGGCATAGGCATCTCCGAAGGCCGATTGTCCGGCTTCCATGCCGATCATACCGGGAATGATCGATCCGTTCACCTGCCCGCAGATGCCTTTCACCAGTTTGCCTTCCATATCTTTCAGGGGCGCGACCAGCATATCGCAGGTCGAAGTGCCCATCACCTTGCTCAGATAGTAAGGTTCGATCTGACCACCCACGGCGCCCATATGCGCATCGAAGGCGCCGACGGCAACGACGACCTGGGTCGACAGGCCCAGCTGGTTTGCCCAGTATTCATTAAGGTGGCCGGCAGCTTGATCCGAGGTAAAGGTCTGGGATGGCAAACGGGCAGCATATCCTTTCAGCAGCGGGTCGAGCGAAGAGAAAAAATCATCCGGCGGGAAACCGCCGAAAGCTTCAGACCAAAGCGCTTTATGCCCCGCGCTGCAAACGCTCCGTTTCATTTTCCCAACATCTGTTCCGCCGGTCAGCAGAAAAGGGATCCAGTCGCAGTGTTCCACCCAGGAATAGCAGGCTTTGCGCACCGCTTCATCTTCGCGCAGAATATGAAGCGCCTTTGCCCAGAACCACTCGGAAGAATAAATGCCGCCGACATATTGGAGATAATCGGTGGAGAAATGCTGCCCATGCCGATTAATTTCTGCAGCTTCTTTTACCGAAGTGTGATCTTTCCAGAGCACAAACATGGCATTCGGATTCTCGGCAAAGGCGGGTAAAAGAGATAGCGGTGTCCCGGTCCGGTCAACGGCCACCGGTGTGGAACCGGTAGTGTCCACCCCAATGGCGAGAACACGGGAAGCGGCTTCCGGGCCCGCTTTGGCGATACAATCGCGTATGGTATACTCCAGACCCTCCAGATAATCTTTAGGATGCTGACGGAAGCGGTTGGCTGCAGGATCGCAATAGCGCCCGGCTTTCCAGCGGGGATAATAGAAAAGGGAAGAAGCAACCTCGTTTCCTGAGCGGGCATCGACCATGATCGTTCGAACGGAATCGGTGCCGAAGTCGACGCCGATCACAAAAGCCTCATTTTTCATAATAGCAGCTGCTGGTATTATTTATTGTCAAATTAACACTTAATTATCCAGTCGTCAAAAAAATAGTGACTTCGGTTAAAGAACGAATTTGTCGGGATTCGGGATAAAATTCATAAAAGCGCGGAAGCTGGCTTTGTATTTTTTCTTATTGAGTTTATAATAATACGCGCCTTTTTTGGAATTGGACTTGTCTTTTTCCTTGAGTTTGATTAATAGCTCGGTTGACAATACTTTCCGGCTGAAATTGCGGTTGTCCAGCCTGGTTTCATATACCCCTTCGTAGAGATTCTGAAGCTGGGGTATGGTGAATTTTTCAGGTAGCAGTTCGAAAAGAATGGGGTGGGATGCTGCCTGATAGCGGAGCTCCTTTTGCGCCATCCTCAACATCTCATCGTGATCAAAGATCAGCGGCGGACGTTTGGAAAGCAGGAACCATTCCGCATGGTATTCCGTGCTGATCTGTTTTTCGTATTGATGAATGTCGATCAGGGCAGTAAAGGCCGTGGAGATCGTTCTTTCCACCGGGTCGCGGTCCGGTGCGCTGAAAGTGCGAAGCTGATCAAGGTATAATCCTTCGATGCCGGTGAACTTTTTCAGCACGCGGGCAGCCGCCTGCTCGAGGCTTTCCGATCTGCCCACAAAGCCACCGATCAGGCTCCATTTGTTCTTTTCCGGGTTGAGCACCCGCTTAAATAGAAGCACCTTGAGATGTTCTCCATCGAAACCGAAAATAATGCAATCGACGGCGGCAAGAACATGTGCTTGCCCGGCATATTTGCTCATAAGCAGCAGTAATTCCCGGTGAATATATGAAAAGTAGAAATATCTTTGCTGCCATCATGGCGACAAAGACTTTTTTAAGCAATGAAAACGGGATCGGCGGCCAGTACAAAAACTGGTTCCTGGACTATGCCTCCTATGTTATTCTGGAGCGCGCCGTACCGGACGTGAAAGATGGATTGAAACCGGTTCAACGGCGTATTCTCCATGCGATGAAGGAAATGGACGACGGCCGGTTCAACAAGGTGGCCAATATCATCGGACAGTCGATGCAATACCACCCCCATGGAGATGCTTCCATTGGCGAGGCCATCGTCAACCTCGGACAGAAAGACCTGTTGATCGAAACCCAGGGCAACTGGGGTGATGTCCGTACAGGAGACGATGCGGCGGCAGCCCGCTATATCGAAGCCCGGCTCAGCAAGTTCGCGCTGGAAGTGGCGTTCAATGCGAAAACCACCGACTGGCAGCTTAGTTACGATGGCCGGAAGAATGAACCGGTCACCCTGCCGATGAAATTTCCCCTGCTGCTGGCCCAGGGAGCCGAGGGAATTGCCGTCGGTCTCGCAACAAAAATATTGCCTCATAATTTCTGCGAGATTTGCCAGTCGGCTGTGAAATACCTGCGTGGGAAAAAAATCGAGCTGATGCCCGATTTCCAAACGGGGGGCATGATCGATATTGCCAATTACAATGATGGAAAGCGCGGCGGGCGTATTCGCGTTCGAACCCATATTGAAGAGATAGATAAAAAAACGCTGGTGGTCCGCGACGTGCCCTATGGAGTAACGACCAGCCAGCTGATCGATTCCATTATCAAAGCCAATGAGCAGGGTAAGATCAAAGTACGCAAGGTGACGGATAATACAGCCGCCGAGGTAGAAGTACAGATTGACCTCGCGCAGGGCATTTCCCCGGATATCACCATCGACGCACTGTATGCGTTTACCGACTGCGAGATCAGCATTTCGCCCAATGCCTGCGTGATCAACGAGCAGCGCCCGGAATTCCCGGGAGTAACCGAATTGCTGAAGACTTCAGTGGACGAGACCAAGGACCTGCTGAAAAGGGAACTGGAGATCAAGCTGGCCGAACTGCAGGATAAATGGCATTACACTTCGCTCGAGAAGATCTTCTTTGAAGAAAAGATCTACAAGGAACTGGAGAAAAAGCACGCCACCTGGGAAAAAGTGCTGGAAGCCATTGCCACGGCCTTCGAACCTTTCCGCAAGCAGTTAAAACGGCAAATTACCCGGGAAGATATCGTCAGACTGACGGAAAAACCGGTTCGTCGCATCTATAAGCTTGATATCGAAGAGCTGAATGCGCAGATCAAAGCGCTCGAGGCGGAGATCAAGCAGGTAAAATACGATCTCAACAACCTGGTTGATTTTGCGGTGAACTATTATGAGAACCTGCTGAAAAAATATGGAAAGGGGCGTGAACGAAAAACAGAGATACGCCCATTTGAAGCCATTGAAGCCAAGCAGGTGGCTATTGCCAATGCGAAGATCTATGTGAACCGCGCGGACGGGTTCATCGGTACTGGTCTTAAGAAAGACGAATTTGTTACCGATTGTTCAGACCTGGATGATATCATTGCGTTTACCCGGAGCGGTACGATGAAGATCGTTAAAGTGGCCGAGAAGTCATTTATCGGAAAGGATATCATTTATGTGGGGATCTTTCACAAAAATGACGAACGTACGATCTACAACATGATTTATTCCGACGGCAAAACCGGTGTCAGCTATGCCAAACGGTTTTTCGTGACCGGGGTGAACCGGGAAAAGGAATACGATCTCACCAAGGGCGAGAAGACCAAAGTGAATTATTTCTCTGCCAACCCCAACGGAGAGGCTGAACTGGTGCGGGTCATCCTGAGCCCGACCTGTTCCGCCCGTCATAAGGAATTCGACTTTGCCTTCGAGACTCTCGAAATCAAAGCAAGGGCTTCGCTCGGCAACCAGGTGACCAAGTATCCGATCCGCAACGTGAAGTTCAAGGAGGCTGGTAAAGCGACCCTGGATGCCCGCAAGCTCTGGTTCGACGATACCTTTGGACGCCTGAATACGGAAAGCAAGGGAACTTATCTTGGAAAATTCGATGCGGAAGATCGCATCCTGGTCATTTATTCGGACGGAAATTATGAAGTGACCGATCAGGAGCTCACCCAACGCTTCGACGCGGATAAGATCCTGCTGATCGAAAAATTTGATCCTGAGAAGATCATCACCGCTATCTATCTCGACAGCGAGAAGGAACAGTTCACCGTAAAGCGGTTCAAGATTGAAACAAACTCATTGCACAATAAATTCTTCTTCATCAAGGAAGGAGAGGGGAACCGGCTGGAGACTGTCAGCACGGAACCCGAACCCGTGCTGATCGTGCAGACCGGCCGCGGCTCGCAGATCCGCAAGGCCAAGTTCAAAACCTTCAAGATGGTGGATGTCATGGGCTGGAAGGCAGTAGGCGCGAAGCTGGCCGACTATAGCAAGAGCCTGACCATGGAATGGGAAAAGCAGAAAAAACCGGATCAACCGGAATTGTTCGAATAGAGACCTATTTTACATTGGTCAACGGGTTCGGGACAGGCTTATCGGAAAGAACGATAATATCCTCTGTATTCAGCGAGGCGGCATTGGTCGGATTCAACAGATGTATGCGCACCTGGTGTTTTTTATTGGTCAGCCCGTATTTCCAGAATAGCTCATTGCGTCGCGTAGTGAAACTGGTGGGAAGCTTCTCAGTTTCTACCAGCGCACCGTCGATATACAGGCTCGCTTCAAAAATATAATCAGCAGCCTTTTTTTCTTTTTTTTCTGCCTGTCCGGTGAGCACAAAGCCGGTTCCTTCGAATTCAAAATCAATATCCCTGACATCGGTTTTGCCAAAGCTCTTTCTTTCAACCGGGAAAAGATCAGGGAAACCCTGTTCGTATTTTACCGGCGCCGGTTGCTGAACGGCAATAACCAGGTCGTCTCCATTTTCCTTCCCGCCATTGGCGAGTATATTCTGAACGGCGTGCTTGAATCCGATCGAGTAAACCTTGTTCAGGGAAATCGTTGTGTATTTGAAAGGAATATCTTCCGCTCCTTCCAGGCCGGATTTCCAGTAGGCGGGTATCCGGTCATAGCCAAGCAGGGCGCCCAGGATGCCGCCTACCGTGGAGGGGTTGCAGTCGGCGTCCTGGCCGGCGCGGGTGGCAATGTCGAGCGATTTGCCAAAGTCTCCGTTTCCGTACAGCAGCCCAAGCACGACATACGCGGAGTTGAGTTTGGAATCGATGTCGAAGGGCGCGAATATCCCTTCGGGGCAGGCCATATCGCTGCTCCATTTGCATTGAAGCTGGAACCAGGCCTGTTTCCAGTTGTCGGGAAACTCATCATGCCAGTGGATGACGTCCTGTATGCATTGGTAATAAGTGCTCTTCTCCGGAATGGTTTGCAATGCCTCGCGGACGATCCGGGGAATATCATCGTATACGAAACAAAGCGAATACATGGCGCCGATATATACACCGCCGTACCAGCCGTCGCCGTAATTCATGATATGACCTATTTTATCACTGATCTTAGAAGCGGTGTTGGGCATGCCTGGACTCATCAGGCCGGCATAATCGGATTCGATCTGGTAATCGATATCGTCGGCATGCGGGTTGTTGATCCAGTTGCCGGACGCCGGCGCCTTAATGCCGTTCAGGATATTGTAGCGGGCGCTTTGATTTGCATGCCAGAGCATATAGCCCGCATGGGCAAACGCATTCGCGAAGGAATCCACCGGTGCGTGCAGGCCATATTTTTCAAATACATCTACGAAAGTCAGGTCCATATAGAGGTCGTCGTACAAGCCCGGATTGTTGATCATAACATTCCTGATATAGCCGGGGTAGTAGAGCAGGGGTTGATAATCCTGGATAAACGTGCCGTTGTAACGGAATTCATAAGGGCCTCCGAATGTGACGCCAATGGCCTGACCGGCCCAGCCGCCCTTGATTTTGTCCTGAAGCCGGCTTTTTGAAATATGCAGGGTTTGCTGACTGAAACCGCTTAGGGTCAGCAGATAAGCGATCAGTGCAAGGGTTATTCTTTTCATATATGGCTGCTGGTTGTGGTTTAAATTTATTAAATATTCCGGCACCCTGGGAATGCTGATCCGGAACGATCGTTCTTAATGCGGCGGGTTCAGCTTATACAGGCTGTGCGATCCGGTAAAAAATAAAATGTCCCCATCCTTTCCTCCAAAAGCCAGCGTGAGCGGCCGTTCCGGCGTCCGTATCGTGCCGAGCGGTTTTCCCGACGGGTCGAATATATAGATCTCTCCATCGGCAATGTATACATTGCCGTTAGTCTGCACAGCAGTTGAAAACTCTCCCTTCTCGGCGAAATAGCTCAGGTTCGATAAATATCCCTTCCCGTCTGTGTCGAGTCGCACAGTTCTTTTGTCATATTCGTCGCTCACATAAGCCGGCTTCCCCGGCAAAGCCGCTGTCAGGCAGGTTGCCCTTGCCAGATCGTAAACGACCGGTATGATGGTGGTTTGATCCGGAGCAACAAAACAGGAGTCGGCCTCTGCCACGACGATGCGGTTAAAATCGTGGGAATCGCGCCAGCGGTGAGCAGGATAGAAGGCCTGGTGAACCGAAGCCATATCGCGCATTTTTTTCTTTTCCAGTAACCGGATGGTCTCGTCGGGATTATTCGGATCAACCGAATAAACCAGCGTGCCGAATCCGGAATTCCCCCAGCCGCTGAACGAAGTGCCCGCTGCATCGGGCGGATTGGTAAATACTTCCGGTTCTCCGTGAATACGATAACCGGGCTTGGGCACATATTTAAAAACAACGAGCAACTGATCATTCTTGTCGCAGGCCAGCGACAAAGGCTCCCAATGATAATCGGCCAGCAGGCTCGTTGTTCCCGTTTCAGCCGACCATTTGTAAATATGCCGCAGACGAGACTCGCAGAAATAGATGTTGCCATGGCTATCGCTGCAGGCACCTTCCGGCATTTCAAAACCAGTCGCCAGTCTTACGGCGCCGTTAGCCTCATATTCCGGCTTGGGTATTGCCTTTTCAATGAACAATCGGTTAAACTCCCAGGGCCTCACTTCTGTATTCCTGTTCACATCGTAAAGCGGCAGCGAGGTAGTGTATTTGATCTGGCTGTAATTGTGCACGTTCAACAGCTCGATATGAAAAGAATTCCAGTTGCGAATGGAATAGGGGAAAGGTTTATTGACCCGAATGACGCGGAACATATAGAGATTTGCGAAGACCATGTCATGACAGTCTTCCAGTTCCATCGGCTGGCACTCCGTGCTCTCCCGGCTTTCCTCTTCCAACTGGAGCGCATATACCTTCCAGTTAGATACCCTGTTGAACCGGATTTCATTTCGTACATGGTGTTCCACGGAAAGGGCATAGATGCGGCCCGGTGTGGAGGTGTTGGAAATATATACTCCGGCGGAAGCATAGGTGTTGGCCGACCAGATGTCTTTGAACACGCCGCCGCCGCCGTTGGTGATCCAGAGGCTCCAGTACTGCGTGTCCCAGGATGGGTCATAGCCCTCAACGCGATAGGCTGGTTTTGGTTGCGGGGTGGCCTGTTTCCAGGTCCTTTCCATATTGCCATGGCCGCCGATGAATTTCACGTCATTCAGATAAGAGCCCGCACCCGCCATCCATTTGCAGGCTACAGCGCGCGGATTATCAATGCCGGTCGACAGCCCGATTCCGCTGACGATATTCCGGCCGCCTTCGGAAGATTCAAGCAATGCTTTCGGTCCGCCGAATCCGCCAAAGGCCTCTGCATTTTCGGGCAGCAGGAACTGCGTGCTGATGGGGTTGAGGCCGATCAGTACTGTATTCGGTTTCAGCTTCAGGGTTTCACTCACCCGGTACCAGCCCTGCGGAACGTAAATCGTCGCATAACGATCGATTGCGTTTTGAATAGCCCGGGAATCGTCGGTACGGCCGTCGCCGGTGGCGCCCAGTGTTTTCAGGTTCACCCAGGTATTCATAGGAGGCAATACAGGAATATCGGATGCCACAGGTGCAGTCAGCGCGCTGAGCGGGACGATATCGGAAATGGTGTTGATGACCGGATCGGCATTCAGACTGTCCATCTGCAGGCCATGCAGCCAGTTCTTCACTTTGTAAATGGCAGTGGGTGCAGTAACGGGTTCACCACCGTCGCGGTAACTGATCAGCTGCGGCACATTCCGGCAATCGATATTGCGGAGACTGATCTGGCTCGACGCATTTCGCGTTAAGCTGATAGTAAGGGCCGAACCGCTGATATTTTCAAACCGGGAATCTTCCATAAACAACTTTTCCGCGTAATTGGGATTAATCTCGATCACTTCCGGACAGTTCTTTGCCTGTAGACGGACGATGGTCAGACCGGCTTCCTGTGTTCGGATCGCCGCTTTCCGCTGACCTTCAAAATAAGTGTCCGTCATCATGAACTGCCATCCGGGAGAGGGCTTGGTGGTATAGATCCCGTAATCGCCGCCAAAAAATCGCGTGTCTTCCATTTCATTGCCAACATCGAAAAGGCCGGCCTTGCCGTTCCCGATATGAATATCCACATGGGAAATGAAACTATGCTGCGCAAAATGAGCGCGGATAGCCACCGCATATGGATTGCCGTTAGACAGCGTAATATCCACATTGCTCAAGGCGCTGTAAAAAGTCCCGGCTCCCGCATCGGATACCCGCTCTCCCGGTTTTACCACGCTGTTGGTAAACCAGAACAGGTATCTGGCTTTCCCTTTATCGGTGGAATCGGCTTCCTGAAAACCCGGCGCATGTTCAGCCAGAATGAATTCAGGCCTTTGAGGCCCATAACCGATCACCCGCACCGCGCGGGGAATATAGATGGTTTTACTCAGCAGGTATTTTCCGGCGGGGATAAAGAGAATGCCGAAATTATGCTGGGTCTTCACTTCATTGATCGCTTCCTGCAGGGCATCGGAAAGATCCGTTCGGCCATCTGCTTTAATCGGGAAACGGCCCGGTTCAAAATAAACCGCTTCCGAATCCACGGGCCGCTGGGTATAGAAGGATCGGCTGGACGGAGATACGGAATGCTTTTGAGCTGATAAGCTGAAATGAACCAACAGGAATGAACAAAGGAAAATGACCGGTTTCATGCGGAATGATTAAATAGGCAGGCAAATTACCGGATTCCCCTTACACAATCCCGCAGCTTTTGTAAATTTACCCTCACTTATACTATTGCTGTCATTTAAACATTCGAATAACATGGAACATCCTTTAATGAAATTCATCGGCCTCTTCGGTATTTTTTCTTTGTTTGCCATCGTCGTTTACGCACAGTCGTCTAAAGACAAAGAAATGAAAAAGGCAGCCGCCTGGGTGGCAAAAGGCGAATGGAAAAAAGGGTTGACCGTGAAACCGCATGCCTCCATCAACCCGCTGGAATTTGAGAAGCAGTATCACAGCAATCAGCAGACCTGGGACAAAGCGTTTGAATTTTTAAACCGAAAAGATCTTGCTGGCCTCGCCGTGGGAAAGTATCCAATTGACGGCGATAAGGCCTATGCGCTCATCAGTGAATACGAATCGAAAGACCTGGATAAAACCCAATGGGAATCGCACCGCAAGTATATCGATCTGCAGTATGTGATCAGCGGGAAGGAAAAGATCGGAGTACTGCCGTTGGCGAAAGCTGTAGTTACTGAAGCGTATGACGAGTCGAAAGACATTGCACATTACAGTTCCGACGCAGGCACTTACTATGTTGCCGAACCAGGAACCTTTTTCTTATTCTTTCCGCAAGACGCACATCGCCCGGGTAATCGCGATGGAAATAGCATACATGTCAGGAAGATGGTGATCAAGATTGCCTACGCCGATTAGCGGTCAGGCTCAGGTAACTAGTTGTTCGAACAAATGATCAAGCATAGTGGCCGGATCGGTGCAAAAACCGGGATGTACTTGTGAGGTTTGCACGATGGTGCTTCTTTTAGCCGTTAGCCAGCGAAAGCGGGAAGCCATGTCCAAACGGCCAATCGGCCCTGAACCGGATTTTCCTTCGCATATTCTTTCTATGGCGTCGAGATGTTCTTTCAGTTCCTCTATTTCGATTTTTTTACAGAGGGACCTGATCTTCGGTTCATCGATCGCAAACTTCGCCCGGAGGAATTGCCGGTCCCTGCAGTACAGCACGATGCCGGCATTGAGGAACTCCTCGCGCTCTACGCGGGGCACTAACCGGATCACGGCATATTCAAATAAGTGTTGTTCTGGCATGAACGGCTTCGTTTACAAAAATTTCAGCATGCGCAATCCGGCTGTTCAGAAAATCGGTATAGACCTTGCGATGTTGGGCTAAGTTATTCTCTTGTGGAGCGGCTAACAGCCAGTCCTCCGGAATTAAAGATACAATGGCTTCGATAAGATCGGGTTTAAGTATGGGCCGAAACAGTTTATCGACCCGTTCCAGTTCGGATGCCCAGGGCAGCAGTACATGATCCTTAACGGGTATGAACGGTTTAACAGCTTGCAATTTCCCGGATTCCCAGTTGTGGTGAAAATACAGCGAAGCCCCGTGATCGATCAGCCAGAGTTCCTTATGCCAGATCAGCATATTGGTATTGCGTGCGGTACGATCCACATTGGTCAGCAAACAATCCAGCCATACGATCTTGGAAGCCAGCAGCGGATCAACCCGGTTCACTGCGGGATCAAAAGAAATGGCGCCGGAAAGATAATGAAGGCCCAGGTTGAGGCCGACGCTGGCCTTCAGCAGGTCCTGGATTTCTTCGTCAGGCTCCGACCGCCCGAAAGCTGCATCGAGATTGGCAAAAACAAGTTCCGGCACTTTTAATCCGAGTACACGGGCCAGTTCCCCGCCGATCAGATCGGCAATCAGCGAACGAATGCCCTGGCCAGCTCCGCGGAATTTGATCACATAGAGAAAACCGTCGTCTGCTTCGGCGATGGCGGGCAGGGACCCGCCTTCGCGCAGCGGCGTAACATAACGTGTCACATTGACGATTCTAAGTGCCGGAGAAGCCTGTTGCATTGATCCCAATCAATTTATTGATCTGCATTAGCAATTGTTGATCTTCATTAAGAAAGTAAATATAATCGAAATGTATTTTAAGAAAACTTTTTCGACCTCATTGATAATTATCAGATGCAAGGGTCTAATTTTGCGCCCGGTTCTGCAATAAGGAACACCATTGCAACTACCGATCCGTACCGAGATGCCGACCTTCCTTAAGGAATTCATTCAACCGGGAAGCCTGCACTATGAATTTACAGGCGCTTGCACATCACCAGATTTGTTCCTCTGAGTAAACCCAAGAATAACCCTGATTACTCTGACCGGTCCGTACCCTCTGGAAATTGGCGACCCGTACCCTATGGAATCCGTACCCTTGAAAACTTTTCGGTAACCCCTGATCCCTAACCTTATTTCTTTCCATCTTCGTTTCAAATTTGAATCACCGCGATTTTTTCCCGGTTCACCGAAAAGATCCATGAAGTACCTTTTATTAACGAATTCTTCATGTTGCTGAATGAGTTCGACCCCTAATTTTGAGCAGATTGATTTGAACAAGTCCGGGGACATCCGTTCTATGGTTACGGGTGTCCCCGGCGCTATTTATATACTAACCGTCTTATCGTTTCTTTCAAAATTCGCTAACGAGGTTTCGTTGAGGGATTAACCGGAATGTGATAAGTTTGGAAGATGAATCAGATCAATACGACCGGCAATTCTGCCAACCGTATACTTTTAGCCAGCCTGGTCGGAACTACCATCGAATTTTTTGATTTTTATATCTATGCCACTGCCGCGGTATTGGTTTTTCCCAAACTGTTCTTTCCCTCAGCGGACCCTACTTCCGCTACTTTGCAATCATTGGCCACTTTTGCCCTGGCGTTTTTCGCCAGGCCTCTTGGCGCGGCCCTGTTCGGGCATTTTGGGGACCGGAAGGGTAGGAAAGCCACACTGGTAGCTGCGTTGATGACAATGGGTCCTTCTACGGTGGCGATTGGTCTTTT
>DASZRP010000058.1:0-22202 GCA_035548895.1 Puia sp.
AGTGGAATTGCTCATCAGCCAGATCGGAAATCCCAAAGCAAAAAAAGAAGAATTAATCATCAATACCCAGCTTATTGTTCGCAAAAGCACGACCCGGAAAAACAAGACGGGTTGAGTTTTCCCGGCTGGGTACAATAAACGATTGCTATGATCAAAAAAACATTTTCATTCTTACTTATGGCAGCGATGTTGACCAATACCGGTTGCGGAGATCACAACGATGCGTCGAAAAAAGACAAGCAGCCGGTGGCCACGTATGCCAGGGGCAGTTTTGGCTACGATCTGGATTTTCTCAAATCGCACGACGACCTGATCCTGTTGTCCGATACTGCCGGTGAAGCGAGGGTCATTGTATCGGCAAAATATCAGGGTAAGGTATTCACCTCAACGGCAACCGGCGATCAGGGAAAGAGTTTCGGATGGATCAATTACAAAGCGTTTGAGGGACCGCAGAACGCGCACATGAACGCTTATGGCGGCGAAAACCGCTTATGGCTTGGTCCGGAAGGCGGCAAATACTCTCTCTTTTTCCCGAAGGGAGCGGAGATGGTCTTCGATCATTGGAAAACTCCGGCCGCCTTCGATACCGAGGCCTGGGAAGTGCTGTCGAAGAATGCACAGCGGGTGGACTTGCGCAAGACTATGGCACTTACTAACTATACCGGTGCAACGCTTCAGTTGAGCATCGACCGGTCGGTCAGCTTACTGTCGCGCGACAGCATATTCTCCCTGCTCAATCTCCCGGCCAACGACTCGCTGCGCGCCGTTGGTTATGAAACGCAAAACAAGCTGACCAATACGGGAGCCTTCGCCTGGGATGAAAAGACCGGGATGCCCTGCATCTGGATGCTTGATATGTTCAATCCATCTGAAAAAGCCGTGATCCTTGTCCCTTACGCAAGGGCTTCCGATACCACGACAAAGATTGCCACCAGCAATTATTTCGGTCAGATACCCCCGGAAAGATTGAAACATGCCGACGGCCTGCTCTACTTCAGGGCCGATGGAAAACAACGGGGCAAGCTGGGACTTGATCCTTCCCGCGCTACGACGTTCGCCGGGAGCTATGATCCCGAAAATCAGGTGCTGACGATTGCCCATTTTGATTTCGATCCCCAGGCAAAGTACCTGAACCAGGAATGGAGGACCGACAGACCGACCTTTTCCGGCGATGCCGTGAATGCTTACAATGACGGCCCACTGGCAGACGGTTCGCAAATGGGTGCCTTTTACGAGATCGAAAGCGTGTCGCCTGCAGCCGGCCTTAAGCCGGGCGCTTCGCTCTCGCACGCGCATGCGGTCATTCACCTCACCGGTCCGGAGTCGGCGCTGAACGAGGTGACGAAACAGATTTTTCATGTATCCATCGACCAGATCAAATCCGCTTTTTAATTAACTAACGAATACTAATGCAATGAAAAAAATCGCGCTCGGCTGCTTTATGGTTTGCCTGTCGGCAGTTGTTCTTGGACAAAGCAAGTTTAATGGCATAGATGCAAACATGAGTAATATCTTTCGTCTCTCGGATGCAAAGACACGCTCGATCAGCCCTGAAAATTTTGACGGGGCCAGGGGAAAGGGCGGCATGGCAACCGAAGGAACGGGGAAGGAAGCGGCCCGCGACCTGGGCAAGGGATGGAAAATAAGTCCCAGCGTGGTCATCAAATCAAAGACCACTTTCACGGTGGCGGAGATCGACGGCCCCGGTTCAATCCAGCATATCTGGATGACGCCAACGGGCGTTTGGCGGAATTCTATCCTGCGTTTTTACTGGGATGATGAAACGAGCCCTTCCGTGGAAGTGCCTGTCGGCGATTTCTTTTGCATGGGCTGGGGGCAGTACGCTTCGCTGCAATCGCTGGCGGTTTGCGTAAACCCGGGCAGTGCATTTAACTGTTACTGGCCGATGCCCTTTCGAAAGAAATGCCGGATCACCATGGAAAATATCGACGACAAGGACATGGTGCTATACTATCAGGTAGACTATATTCTGACCGAAGTGCCTTCCGACGCCGCTTATTTTCATGCGCAATTTCGTCGTACCAATCCATTGCCATATAAAGGCGTATACACGCTGGTCGATGGCATTAAAGGAAAGGGCCAGTATGTCGGTACTTACATTGCCCTCGGCGTACACAATAATGGCTGGTGGGGAGAAGGAGAGATCAAATTCTATATGGATGGCGACACCGATTTTCCCACAGTCTGCGGAACCGGAACAGAAGACTATTTCTGCGGCTCTTATGACTTCGACACCCGGAAGAAAAATGCTGCCGGAGTAACCTATTCGGACTATACCGAATTCTCTTCGCCATATACCGGTCTGCACCAGGTGATCCGGGGAGATGGCCACTACGATGTTTCGCAGCGCTTCGGCATGTATCGCTGGCATATTACCGATCCCATCCGTTTTGAAAAAGATTTGAAAGTGACGATACAGGCGCTGGGCTGGCGTTCGGGCGGCCGGTACCTGCCTTTGCAGGACGATTTTGCCTCTACCGTATTCTGGTATCAGACGGAACCACATAATCCTTTCCCGTCTTTGCCCGGCAAGGACGCTTTGGAAGTGAACTAAGTATCTATGGTTTATTGCCCGGCAGCAAAGTTTTTCGGGGCGCTTCCTGCGCCCCGGGATACTGCCGGCCTCAGCGGCAGTATTAAATTGAAACTGAAACAATGAATAAAGAAAATCATTTCCCTAAAATAGGCATCCGGCCGATCATCGATGGTCGTCTCGGCGGCGTGCGCGAATCGCTCGAAAAAACCACGATGAAGATGGCTGAGCGCGTCGCGGCTTTTTACAGCGAACAGCTTAAATACCCGGACGGCTCTCCGGTGCAATGTGTCATTGCCGATTCCTGCATCGGCGGTGTGGAGGAAGCCGTGCGCTGTGCAAGAAAAATGGAAGCGGCGAATGTCGGTGTTTCTCTCTCGGTAACGCCCTGCTGGTGTTATGGCAGTGAAACGATGGATATGAACCCGCTCATCCCCAAAGCCATTTGGGGCTTCAATGGAACGGAACGCCCCGGAGCCGTGTATTTAGCGGCCACCCTGGCTGCACATAATCAGATGGGCCTTCCCGCCTTTGGCATCTATGGCCGCGATGTGCAGGACCTGGGCGATGAACGCATTCCGGAAGATGTGCAACAGCATTTGCTGTCCTTCGCCAAGGCAGGCCTGGCTGTAGCCATGATGCGCGGGAAATCTTATCTGGCCATCGGCTCTGTCTCCATGGGCATCGCCGGATCGATAGTGAACCCGGACCTCTTCCGCGAATATTTCGGCATGCGGAATGAATATGTCGATTCTTCCGAAGTATTGCGGCGCATCGAGAAAAGAATTTACGATGAAGAAGAATTCGGGAAGGCTATGGCCTGGGTGAAAGCCAATTGCCGGGAGGGGGAGGACTTCAATGAAAAGACAAAACAATTTTCACGGGAACAAAAAGATAAGGACTGGGAATTTGTGGTGAAGATGACCCTGATCATCCGCGACCTGATGACCGGCAATCCCAAACTGAAAGAATTGGGCTTCGGAGAAGAAGCGATGGGGCATCATGCACTGGTTTCAGGTTTTCAGGGGCAGCGTCAGTGGACCGATTTCCTGCCCAACGGCGATTTTTCCGAAGCCATACTGAATTCTTCCTTCGACTGGAACGGTATCCGGGCGCCTTATATCGTCGCCACCGAAAACGATGCATTGAACGGCGTAAGCATGCTGTTCAATTATTTACTGACCAATACGGCCCAGATCTTTGCAGACGTGAGGACCTTCTGGAGCCCGGATGCCGTGAAGCGCGTTTCGGGCTGGCAGCCCACCGGGCCCGCCCAGGGTGGCTTTATCCACCTCATCAATTCCGGCTCCTGCACGCTTGACGGAAGCGGCCGCCAAAGCCGGGACAGTAAACCGGTGATGAAACCTTTCTGGGAGATCACCGAAAAAGAAGCCGGCGACTGCCTTCAGGCAACGACCTGGCATCCGGCCGCCAACGGATATTTTCGCGGGGGCGGTTATTCTTCCAAATTCGTAACGCGTGGGGGCATGCCCGTTACCATGTGCAGGCTGAACCTGGTAAAGGGTCTTGGGCCTGTGTTGCAGATTGCCGAAGGCGAAACCATCGACCTGCCGGAAAAAGTGCATAATATTCTGGATGAAAGAACCGACCGGACCTGGCCGACTACCTGGTTCGTACCGCGACTTACGGGAGCAGGTCATTTCAGGGATGTTTATTCGGTGATGGCGCATTGGGGGGCCAATCATGGCGCCATCAGCTATGGCCATATCGGCGGGGAGCTGATTACCATGGCTTCCATGCTGCGTATTCCGGTCTGCATGCACAACGTGAGGAAAGAAGATATTTTCAGGCCTTCCGCCTGGTCATCCTTTGGTTCGGAACCGGAAGGCGCAGACTATCGCGCCTGCTCGGCATACGGACCGCTGTATGGTTAATATTAGCACCGGTTCTCTTTAAAACCGGTTGCTCGAAAAATGAATTTACAATTAGATTGCAGTCAGTTCCACAATTAATGCCCATATGAATTTGAATAAAGAAAACAAAAGATCCGGCCTTTTCAGTTCGCCCGCAGGAAGCAGCTACCTCGGCCCTTTTTTGATGATCACCAGTTTGTTCCTGCTCTGGGGTTTTGCCCACGGGCTGCTCGACGTGCTCGACAAGCATTTTCAGGACAAATTGCACATATCGAAATCCCGCTCCGGGTTCATCCAGTTTTCTCTCTATATCGGCTATCTCGTGATGGCTTATCCGGCGGGCGTTTTCATGAAACGCTTCGGCTATAAAAAAGGAATCATTCTCGGGCTGACCTTATTTGCCTTAGGTGCTTTTCTTTTTTACCCGGCGACAAAACTGGCTTCTGAGGGGACGATGGTATTTCTTTCTTTTCTGTTTGCTCTTTTTATCATAGCCTGCGGCTTGTCCTGTCTGGAAACAGCAGCCAATCCTTATACCACAGTGCTTGGGCCTCCTGCCGGCGCCGCGCGGCGGATCAATATTGCTCAATCCTTTAACGGACTGGGCTGGATACTGGGTCCGCTAATGGGCGGCTTGCTCATTTTTGGCGCAGAACAGCATGAGCAGGCGGGCAATTTTGATTCCCTGCTTCGCCCCTATATGTGGGTGGGCAGCATAGTGGTCGTTGTGGCCATCCTCTTCATGTTTACAAAGCTGCCGGCGATAAAAGAGGAAAATGCAGAAGGGATTAAGGAGGATGCGCCGACAAGGGAACTATGGAGGCATCGGGCTTTCGTGCTGGCCGTAATCGCGCAATTTCTCTATGTTGCAGCCCAGACCGGTGTCAACTCTTTTTTCATTAATTATGTTACGGAAACATTGTCAGGCGTGCAGACTACAATCTCCGGGTTTATGTCGCATCTCGGGCGCTTTGGAGAAATTTTTATGCCGAAAAATGCCGAACAGGCTGCTTCGCTGATCCTGGCGCTTGGTGGAATGGGTTCATTTTGGATAGGACGGCTCACCGGCGCATACCTCATGAAGTTTGTCAGGCCGCAGCGTTTGTTAGCCATTTATGCGGTGGTGAATACTTGTTTGACTTTTATCGTGGTGATGCGCCTGGGCTGGATAAGCGTAATTGCTTTATTCTCGACCTATTTCTTTATGTCGCTGATGTTTCCGACTATTTTTGCGTTAGGCATCAGCGGCCTGGGGCCCCTGACCAAAAAAGCTTCTTCTTTCCTGGTCATGGCAGTAGCTGGTGGCGCGTTTTGTCCACCTGTGATGGGTGCAATCGGCGATCATTTCGGTATGTCGGTCGCCTTTCTGGTACCCATGATCTGCTTTGCCTTTATTGCCTATTATGCATTGACACGGAAGAAAGTGCCCGGTGAAGCGCTTGGCCAACCGGTCATGGCACATTAAAAGAGAAGGTATATGCCTGAATCCGCTAAAGATATTCGCGACATTCAGCACAGGCTCGGCCTGAACGACCCCGCGGCCCTCAGGCAGCTGTACGGGATCTTCAGCGACAGGCTGTTCCAGTTTGCGCATGCCCTGTTGAAATCCCGGGAGATGGCCGAGGAGGTGGTGGAGGACGTGTTCATCCAGGTATGGAAGAAAAGCCGCCGGATCAGTGAAATTGAAAACCTTTCTTTTTATCTCTATACCTGTACCCGGAATTTCTGCTACAACTACTACCGGAAATATTATCGCAGCCGGTTGCTGAATATCGACGAGGTGGAACTCCCTTATTACAAGATCGAAGCGACCGCCGAAGAACTGATGATCGTCAACGAAATGCTTCAGCAATTTCATAAGGCCCTCAATGCCCTGCCGCCCAAATGCCGTCTGATATTCAAACTGGTAAAAGAAGAGGGCCTGAAGTATAAAGAGGTAGCCGAACTCTTAGGCCTCAGTGTAAAGACCGTGGAAGCGCAAATGGGCATTGCCTTTAAACGGCTAACCCAAAGCACCCCCTTTCTCATCAGCGGCTCTGCGCCTGCTCCAAAAAACCATTAATTTATTTTTACCCGCTTTAGGGGTAAGCCGCCGACAGAGTTGTTTTAAGAAAGCAACCACTGTACACTTATGGGTTTGGAAAGAATCTGGATATTACTCGCAAAGAAAAAGGCCGGAGAAGCAAGTCCCCGGGAACTGGCAGAACTGGAATCCCTCCGGCAGGAAAGCCCCGCCTCCAACGAAATCATGGATAAGATCTGGGATGCGCCCATGCATTCCTTCCCGGAAATGAAGGCCGGCAATGGCCTCTGGAATCGCATTGAGCAAAGAATGACGCAATCGCCGGTAAGAAAGCTCAGCCCGGTATTCTGGTGGGCCGCGGCCTGCCTGGCCGGCATCGGTATATTTTGGCTGGTGCAGCAGCATGCTTCTGGCGAACGGGGGCAGGAGGGCGAAGCGCTGAACACGGTGATCACAAAACCTTATTCCAAGGTGAGGCAACATTTGCCGGATGGAACCGAAGTCTGGCTGAACGGCAATAGCCAGTTAAGCTATTCTACGGCCGACTTCGGGAAAGCCGGTCGGGAAGTGGTGCTGACCGGCGAAGCGTTTTTTGATGTGGTGAAGAACGAACAGTTGCCCTTTGTTATCCATGCGGCCAATGTGAATATTACGGTCATGGGTACCGCATTCAATGTAAAAGCTTATCCCGATCAGCAGAATGTGGAAACGACCCTGATCCGTGGCCTCATTGAAGTGAGCACGAAACAGGACCCCGACCGCCGGATCATTGTAAAGCCCAATGAAAAGATCATCATTCCCCAAACGGAAACCGGTAAAACGGCTTCGACTCCCGATACCGGTCAGGCGCTTTACAGCATTGCGCATGTGCAAAAAGATAATCGCCAGTTTGTGGCGGAGACGGCCTGGATGGAGTCCCGCCTCGTTTTTGACAATGAGTCTTTCGGACAGATAGCGCCCAAAATGGACAGCTGGTTTTCCGTGTCCATTCATTTTACCGACTCGGCCATTGCACGCCGCCACTTTTCGGCGGTGATCGAGCAGGAGTCGCTGCAGCAGACCCTGGAAGCGATGAAGCTGTCCTATCCGTTTAACTACCGCATCCAGGGCGATAATGTCTGGATCAGTAAAAAATAAAAAACAGTAAACCGCTGCTTATGACATAAAGAAACAAAACATAAAAGGAGATGCGTTGAACATCTCCCTCTTCAAGTAGATCAGGGGACCTGGTACAGAATGGAAGCCTCTACCGGAGTCCCGATTCCTAACTTTTCATTTCAAATTTATGAAAAAACGGCGACTCTCCGCGCGTTATCCACGGCGGAAAGCTTTACTTAAGCTACTGCTTATCATGAAATTTTTAATCCTGTTCTTGTTCGTCGGCAGCTTACAGCTTCATGCTACCGGGTATGCCCAGGTGAAAATAAACCTCAGCCTCCAGCATGTGGAGATCAAAAAGGCGCTGTTGGCCATTCAGCGGGAATCCCCTTACCGCTTCATGTATAATGACGATCTCCTGCCCCGCGAGGCCCGCGTCACCATTGAAGTAAAAGATGCCGGGATAGACGATGTGCTGAATACGCTTTTTGCCAATACTTCGCTTACCTATACGATATTGAAAAATAACCTGGTCGTCATCTCGAATAAAAAAGAGGAGGCGGCGGCGGTCACCGTGAACGGAACGGTACAACTAAGGGGTCAGGACGGTCAGTTGAGCAGCCGGTCCAATATCACTGTTGTTGAGAAAGGAACCGCACATGGTACGGTGACCGACGACAATGGCGCTTTCTCCCTGTCGGTGTCCGGCCCCGACGCCGTACTGGAGATTTCCTTCGTGGGATATAAAACACAGGACTTTCCATTGAACGGGCAAGCGAATGTGAATATCGTGCTGGATATCCAGGACAATCAGCTCCAGGATGTCGTCGTTACCGCCCTGGGCATCAGCCGCCAGAAGAAATCCATTTCCTATGCAACGCAATCCCTGAAAGGATCGGAACTCAGCGACAGCCGCAACGTGAATGTCACCAGCGCGATGGAAGGCAGGGTGGCCAATATGACCATCAATAAAACGAATGCCGGTCCGGGAAGTTCGAACCGCATTGTTTTCCGGGGGAACCGGTCAATTACCAATGGCAACCAGCCGCTGATCGTGGTCGATGGGGTGAGGGTCGACAATACGCCAAACGCTTTTACCGACGTCACCGGCAATGTGCATAACGACGCACGCGACAATGGCGATGGTATTTCAAACATCAATCCGGACGACATCGAATCCATGACTGTACTGACCGGGGCATCGGCCGCCGCATTATATGGTTCCGATGCGTCGAACGGCGCTATCATCATTACCACCAAGAAGGGGAAATCGGGGCGCGGCGCCGGAATCCAAATCTCCAGTTCGGCTGTTTTTGAGAATCCCCTGGTACTGCCCGATTTTCAAAATGTGTACGGCCAGGGCGTTGGCGGAACTTTTATTCCCTCGAGCAATTACAGCTGGGGGCCGCAGATGACCGGGCAGCAGCTGCAGGACTGGACCGGCAAAACCCAGGCATTCAGTCCCCAGCCGGACAATGTGAAAGACTTTTTCCAGACAGGCTCTGAGCTGGTGAATACGGCATCGATATCCGCCGGCGGAGAACATGCGCAGACTTATTTTTCATATACCAATACCTACAGCAAGGGCATTCTTCCTAATAATTATTATAAGCGCAATAACCTCAATCTGCGGGAAACGGTCCAGCTGACACCGAAACTCTCGCTGGATTTTAAGGCCAACTACATCGAAGAAAATATCGAGAATCGTCCGCTGGCCGGCGCCGGCAACCATGCCGTCTCCACACTCTATGCCATGCCGCGCAGTCTCCGGCTCAGCGATATCAAAAATTACCAGAGTATCGATCCGTCCGATCTCTCCGTAAAACAGAACTACTGGGCCGGACAGAATCCTTCCTACGAAAATCCTTATTGGAGCGTGTACAACAATCTTTATCAGAAAATCAGGAACCGGTTTCTCGGCCTGATCTCGCTGAAATACCAGATTACGCCAAACCTGAGCGTTCAGGGCCGCAGCAGCCTCGACTACTATTCCGACCGGAGCGAGGAAAAGGATTTCACGGATACGTATTGGGTGACGTATGCCGGGGGCGGCGATTATATCAATATCAAATCCTCCACCCGGCAGTTTAACAACGATCTCCTGCTGAACTTCAATAAAAACTTTTCCAACGGACTTAGCCTGAATGTCAATGCCGGGGCGAGCATTGAACAGTATAATTATGAAGTCACCCGGGGAGACGACCAGGGGCTGAATATTGCCAACGTATTCTCTTTTGGCAATGGACTGGCTACTGTATCCTCTAACGGTATCGCCAGAACGCAGAAGCAGTCGGTTTATGCCGCAGCCGAATTAGGATATAATAATTATCTATTCCTGGACCTGACCGGCCGCAATGACTGGAACTCGACCCTTCCGCCCGACCACGCTTCCTATTTTTTCCCTTCAGTGGGCGTCAGCGCGCTGCTGAATGAAATATTCAAAATGGCGGAACCCATTTCTCTCCTGAAGCTGAGGGCTTCTTACGCGTTTGTCGGAAATGGCACTTCATTCAACCAGCTTCAACCCTCGCCAACCATATCGCCGGGAGGAAACGGCGGTTTTCTGAATGTGGATCGTGTGCTGCGCAATCCGGAACTGAAACCGGAAGAGACGAGGTCGTTTGAAACCGGACTCGAATTCGGTTTCCTGAACAACCGTTTCGGGGGTGATATCACTTATTACCATACCAATACGATCAATCAGATCCTCAGCATTCCTGTTCCTAATCCCTCGGGTTATGCATTCCGGATCATTAATGCCGGCAACATCCGCAATGAAGGCATAGAACTCCTGCTGCACGCCAAAGCGGTCGATCAGCATGACTTCACCTGGACCATCTCATTCAATTTTGGGATGAACAGGAACAAGATCCTTTACCTCGATTCCCTTCAGAAAGCGCCGCCTTTGGCTTCCCCGGAAAACCTGGGCGAGATCGTTGCCGAGGAAGGCAAATCGTATGGTGATATTTATACCACCAGTTTTCAGCGCAATGCCAATGGGCAGATCATTGTAGATCCTACCGGCCTGCCCCTGATCGAGAGCGACCAGATGAAATATTATGCGGGGAATTATAATCCCGACTGGACGGCCGGCATCGGCAATACCCTGCGCTACAAGAACTGGTCGCTTTATTTCCTGATCGATGAACGGAAAGGCGGCGTCGTCGTTTCCGGCACGCAGGCCCTGATGGCTGCACAGGGCACTTCAAAAAATACTGTTCCCTATCGCGATGGTGGTTTCGTAGTACCCAATTCGGTGATGCAGGACGGCAGCAAGAACACGACGGCGGTTTCGGCGCAGGACTACTGGATGCTGGTTGGCGGCAGCCAGGTGGGTGAACCGTTCATCAACAGCGCGACCAATATCCGTTTGCGGGAGGCGAGCCTCACCTATATGTTCTCTACGGGAACGCTTTCCAAAACATTCATCAAAGGGATCAGTCTGACAGCGATTGGTCGCAATCTTTTCTTCTTTAAGAATAATGCAGTTGGCTTCGATCCGGAATCGGCGCTGGGCACCGGAAACAACCAGGGACTCGAGTTCGCCTCCCTGCCGAGTACGAGAAGCTATGGTCTTTACCTGAAACTGAATTTTTAATTGAAAAAAACGAATGTCATGAAATCCCGACTTTCCACATATACGTTGCAGCATGGTTTACCGGCGCTGATTGCTTTTTTTGGTTTGGCAATAGCGCCGGGCTGCACGAAAAACTTTGTAAAAATAAATACCGACCCGACTACTTTCAGTTCGCTTCCCCCGGCCACCATTCCAAAGGCTTTTGCTAAATCGCAGTGGGAAGGCGTGTATGCCGACCCCGGCAACTATGAAGTGATTCACAGCTTATATGCCGATTTATGGAGCCAGTACTTTGTAGATGGCGGTGGATTTCCGGGCGACCGTTACGTGCTGGATCAGGGACTGGTCATTTTTTCCTGGAGCCTCACCTATACGGTGAACTGGCCGAGCATCAAGCTCGTGATCGATAATACGGCAGATGCTCCCTCCGCCAATGCGGTCGCCAAAATATGGAAGGTCTATACCTTTCACCAGGTTACCGATCTTTACGGACCGATTCCCTATTCGCAGGCCGGGTTGGGAACACTAAGCATTCCCTATGATCCGCAGGATGCCATTTACGATAACTTTTTCAAAACACTGGATTCCGCGATCACCGTGCTCCAGTCGTCCGATCCTTCCGAAAAACCTTTCGGCACGGACGACCTCATTTACCATGGAGATATTCCGCACTGGTTGAAATTTGCCAACAGCCTTCGGCTTCGCCTGGCCCTGCGCATATCGAAGATCGATCCCGACCGCGCAAAACAGGAAGCTGAAAAAGCCGTCACCGCCGGTGTGATGACCGCGAACGACGACGATGCTTTCGTGGATGTGGGACCGAATTCAATCAATGGCCTTTGCGATGAAGCGCCCTGGGAAAACATGCGCATGAGTGCGGCCATGGAAAGTTATCTCAAAGGCTATAGCGATCCCCGCATGTCCGAATACTGGCAGCCTGCAGAACAGGATAATCAGTTTCATGGCATGCGCAACGGGATGAGCCCGAGCCAGGTGGCCCTGGCCGTGACCATCGGCGGGGCGTTCGGGGGCGCCATTAATTTATCGAATATCAATTCCAAACGCTGGGACGTGGCGACCGAAACAACCCAGCCTCTCAACGTGATGTATGCAGCGGAAAGTTATTTCCTCCGGGCGGAAGGCGCATTGAACGGGTGGAATATGGGCGGCACGCCACAGGACCTTTATGAAACAGGAATCACCACCTCACTGCAGCAATGGGGGATTACGGACAATACGGCGATTCAAAACTATATCAACAGCACGTCTACTCCGGTTGCGCCGAACGACTATCTGAGCTCTCCCGCAGTAGCCAATATACCCATTTTGTTCAGTGCGGATCCTGCGGTTCAGTTGCAGCAGATCATTACACAAAAATGGCTGGCTTTATTCCCTGACGGACTCGAAGCCTGGGCGGAATTGAGGCGAACGGGTTATCCTAAACTTTATCCCGTAGTGCAGGTGGATAATCCGGATATCGCTCCCGGCGATATCATCAGAAGGCTCAACTTTGTAGGCGACGAATACCAGACGAACCGCGCTGCCGTTGAGCAGGCCGCTTCCCTGCTCGGAGGTCCCGACAAGGTCAGCACTCACGTGTGGTGGAATAAATAAAGTAGCGGTGGCCGGCGGATGAACCGGAAAGGATTCGATGATCTCTTATGATGAAAAAGAAATTATATTTCCTTTCTTTCCGGTTCATGCCGCCGGTCTTTTTTCTGCTGACCATTGCATTCGATGCCTGCCGGCAAAAACAGGAAACCCTGTTCACCCGGCTGAGCGAAGATGAAACGGATATCCATTTCTCCAATACGCTTGTCGAATCTGAAACAGCCAACCTGCTTAACTATGCTTATTTCTACAATGGGGGAGGCGTAGCCATTGGCGATATCAACAACGACGGTTTGCCGGATATTCTCTTTACCGGTAATATGGTTCCTAACCGGCTTTACCTGAACAAGGGAAATTTTCAGTTTGAAGACATCACGGAGAAAAGCGGCATCGCGGCACAGCAGGGTTGGTGCACCGGCGCCACGATGGCCGACGTGAATGGCGACGGCTTACTGGATATTTATATCTGTCGTTCGGCCGATATGATCCCGGAGAAAAGAAAAAACCTGCTCTTCATTAACAACGGCGATCTCAGCTTCACCGAAGCGGCCGAACAATACGGCATTGCCGATGCTGGCTATTCCACCCAGGCGGCTTTTTTCGACTACGACCGCGACGGCGACCTCGACCTGATCGTTGCCAATCATTCCCTGCAGCAATATGCCGTGGAAAGCGGCTATTCTATTTCCGATCTGCATAAACAACAGCGACCGGAATTTGCCACCAGGCTTTATCGCAACGATAACGGTCATTTTACCGACGTCAGCAGCAAAGCGGGGATCGGTTCCAACCTGATGAGTTTTGCATTAGGGCTCGTGATCTCCGATTTCAACCGCGACGGATGGCCGGATATTTATATCACGAACGATTTTAATGAGCCCGATTACTACTATATCAATAATCGCGACGGTACATTCAAGAACAGCCTCACCGGCAGCTTCGACCAGGTTTCTTTTTACTCCATGGGCGCCGACGCGGCCGATTACAACAACGATGGCCTGCCCGATATCGTGACCCTCGACATGATCTCCGAAGATAATTACGGCCAGAAAATTCATTCGGGCGCCGAGAATTTCGACAAATTTCAGGCGCTGTTCAAACAGGGGATCTATTACCAGTACAGCCGCAATATGCTGCAAAAGAATAATGGCGACGGCACGTTCAGCGAGATCGGACAGTTAGCCGGCATCTCCAATACCGACTGGAGCTGGTCGCCCTTATTCGCCGATTTCGATAACGACGGGTGGAAGGATCTTTTTATCACCAATGGGTATGAAAAGGATAACACCAACATGGACTTTATTCAATATCGCGTCGATCAGCTGGTGAACCGGCGAAACCATCCCGGCAGTGATGATCTCATGAAGAACCTGCTCAAACAGATGCCTTCCCTGCGGCTCACCAATTATGCATTCCGGAATATGGGCAATGATTCCTTCTCGAACGAATCGCATCAATGGGGTTTTAATGAAGAAAATGTTTCTTCCGGAGCCGCTTATGCAGATCTCGATAACGACGGAGCGCTCGACCTGGTGGTCAGCCATATCAATCAACCCGCCGGCATTTACAGGAATCACGCACACGCCTCGAATCCGGACAACCATTATCTGAAGATCCGGTTGGAAGGAAGCAGTAAGAACCGTTTTGCCATTGGCGCGGAACTGACTGTCTATTGCGGCAGTGACCGGTATTACCAGGAAAATTTTCCAGTGCGCGGGTTCCAGTCATCCATGCAGTCCCAATTGCACTTCGGATTGGGCAGTCACTCGCAGGCGGACTCCGTGCTCATCGAATGGCCGGACGGCTCCCGGATGATGACCGCAGCCATTCATGCCGATCAATTATTTGTTGCGCGCGAAGATTCACTGAAACCGGTCGTCGCGGTTCAGCAGGAAATCCGACCGTCTTATTTCACAGCAGACCAGGGCATCGGTTTCCTGCACCGGGAGAACGACTATAATGATTTTGACAAACAGCGGTTATTGCCTTCTTTTCTTTCCCGGCCGGGACCGCCCATGGCCAAAGCAGATGTGAATGGGGACGGACTCGAAGATATTTTTGTCGGCGGTGCAAAAGGCCAGGCGGGCGCACTATATCTGCAAACCAAAGCCGGCGGGTTCCTGCGCAAGTCAATCCCGGCTTTTCAAGCCGACAGCGCTGCCGAGGATGTGGCAGCCGTTTTCTTCGATGCCGATGGTGACGGAGACCAGGACCTCTATGTCGCCAGTGGGGGATATGAATTTGCGCCCGGCGATTCGCTGATGCAGGACAGGCTTTACCTGAATGATGGGCGTGGAAATTTTATACGCAGTACGGGAAGACTGCCTGACCTGCGCTTTCCGAAATCCACGGTTTGCGTGGCCGATATTAACCGGGACGGCTTTCCCGATCTCTTTGTGGGAGGCCGCGTGAAGCCAGGCGAATATCCGCTCTCGCCCGGTTCGGCTATTCTGATCAATGATGGAAAAGGAAGTTTTGCCGATGCCACAGCAGAATGGGCCCCGGAGTTGCAAAAAGCAGGGATGGTCACCGCGGCGGTTTTTACGGACATTAACGGTGATCATCAATCGGACCTGGTGGTGGCGGGGGAGTGGATGCCTGTCCGGATCTTCATCAACGAAGGAAAGCGCCTCCGGGATGCAACGGCTTCGCTGATTCCCTTTCCAACCGAAGGTCTTTGGAGCAGCATCGCTGCCGTCGATATTGACGGCGATGGAGACCAGGACCTGGTGGTGGGAAATATCGGCCGCAATACGCAGTTCCGCGCTTCGGTTCAGCAGCCGCTCTCACTTTATGTAAATGATTTCGATCATAACGGCAGCCTTGACCCCGTGATGGCTTACTATATTCAGGGCCGGAACTATCCGATCTATTCCCGGGATGATCTGTCAGACCAGCTGCCGGCGCTCCGGAAGCAATCGCTGACCTACAGCGAGTATGCGAAAATGAGCATGTCCGATCTTTTTACAGCGGATCAGCTCAAAGAATCTGTTGTGCTGAAAGCTGGTCTGCTGAACACCATCTGCCTGGAAAACCGGGGAGCTGCAGGCTTCCGGTTAAGGCAATTGCCGGTAGAAGCTCAATATGCGCCGGTCTACGCCATCCTGCCCGTCGATGTTAACGGTGATGGATATATGGACCTGATCCTTGCCGGGAACAATGCCTGGACGCGCATTAAATTCGGGCGATACCGGGCCAACCACGGTCTGCTGCTGGTGAATGATGGCAAAGGAAACTTTCAGCCCGTAAGCCAACCCCTGTCCGGGCTCAACCTGCGCGGCGATGTGCGCAGTGCAGTGCAGGTGTCTATGCCTGGTGTCACGAAATTGCTCTTCGGTGTCAATGACGACAGTTTGCAGACTTATTATTGGCGTCGTTCGCGCTAATATTTTCGGCATTCTTGCCTATTTTATTACTGTAGGATTTTTGGGGGGACTTACAGTTCCGTAGAGTTACACAGTATATTCCGGAACTCTTACCCTTTCCAGCATACACCTGTATCCTTTTACCGGATAAACCTTCGGGCGAACCGAATAATACACGTCGTAAATAAAATCTCCCCGACGTCGATAGGGCTAAGCAAGCTTATGCTTCGTAAACATAACTTTAACCTCCTTAAAGAAGAATAATCCAAAAAAGAGGATTGTAAATAAAGCATTGTACCGCCCATTAATTAAATCTAATGGTGATGCTAAATAGGTATATGAAAAATATTCTCCTATTATAAGGACCAGCACAACTAAAAGAAACAGCAAAGCAGATTTAATCCTAAAAGAATAATATACAGGAACCCCAAAAGTTATGATCGCTAATAACGGCAAAGACAATAACAGCCACGAATAATAAAATAAATCCGAACCATCTCTTATATCCGGGTTAATAAAATAATAATTTTTATTCTTAAACATTAAGAATAAAAAAAACGCCATGTATTTCAAAAAAATGCAAAAACAAATTTTTAAAAAAGTTGGATGTTTCATTTTAAAGTCTCTTATGCCAAACAGCAGGTTTATAATTAAAGTTTCTTTGACCAAAACCATCTGAATAATCTACAGGCGCTGTATGTGTTTCCTTAAATGATGGTTGATTGTATTGCATAATTGTACTACTGGCAGCCGGTACTGACGGTGACGACACCGTTAGCGTTGCTGATGGGAAAACATCTGTTGCGGCAGAAGTAGAAACATTTCCTGATGAAGAAATATTAACGTCCAATTTTTGTGCGACATTCACAATATTATAGCCAAGCATATTCAAACCGAATTCTTCAATAGGTGATACGCTGGAATGTTGTTCCATACTAACATTAAAACTTCCATCAGCACCCGCAGTTGCACTAAATTTATTTTGGTCATTACCCAATCCTGGATAAGAATCTCTCGCCGTTCCCATTGGTGTATCACCAACTGTTACATGCTTACCTGCTGATATACTAGTTAATTCACCTTTTTCATTTTCATTTCCTGTGACATATACAGTTGTTGTTAGTTTATCTCCCGGAGCTTTACTATTAGGGCCATCCCAACTTTTAGCATCAATATAACTATTGAACTTGAATTCTAAAGTTTTGCCCAAGTAAGTTTCCCCTGCTTTTGTTGTTGCTTGGGAATTTGCATTATTGTCCCATCGTATTTTTCCTGTCTTATCATCCTTTACAAAATCATTAACACCCATTCCATCCGGATCAATAAACCTAATCGGATTATCAACAGCATAATTATAGGGCGACCATTTTCTGTATTTTTCAGCTAATGGATCTGGTCGCAGCCATCTCCCAATCTGCGGATCATAGAACCTCGCTCCATAATCATATTCATCCAGGCCTGTTCCGTCAGTAAACTCCCCGGTTTGCAGTTCCTTGCCATTGTATTTGTATTTATTCTCCGCATAATTAGTCTTAAGCGCTGTGGACGATAACGCCGCTATCGTGAGTCCGAAGGGATAGTAATGCGTCTCCTCCAGCAAAGGGCCTGTATAATGAGTCACGCTCATGTTATCAAAGAAAACGTCCCAGTTCTCCGTTTCATTGCTCACCCAAATGTATAAATATCCGCTCTTATTAACGGAAAGGCCGGTAGTTCCCAGGGTTCCCAATGCATTCGCGCTTCCCACTACCTGGGCATTGCTCTGCCCGTTGTCGCTCACGTATTTCATCTGCTCATCCAGCAATATCCAGTTCAGGTAAGCCTTCGGTTTACCCGAGGGGTTCGGATCCTTGTCTGTAAGAAAGCTGTTCAGTGCGGCGTAGACAGGTCCCGTTACAGGATCACTGAGCCCCGACACGGTTCCCTTACCGCCGGCCGTCATGCCCACGATTCCCGATGCCAGCGAGTTGACCACATCGGTCAGCGAACTGGGGTCGCTGCTGTTTGTTCCGTTTTTGTAGTAATAGTGAACCCCGATATCGATCTTGTCCCCGCTCATCACTTTCAATAGCAGGGCCGGGCCCATCTTATGACTCCCCGCAGAACCGCTCACCCGCGCTACATAATCGTTCGGAGACGTTACGCCGTCGGCGGGATAATCCGGGATCGAGGAGGTAGGATAGGCTGTGTTGTCGATGTTTCCAAAGAGCAGGTTTTCATTGCTCCGGTAGGCTGTCTCCATCGTTGCTATGTATTTAGCCGTGTCTTTTTGCTGGGTCAGCACCACCCGGGTATTGCCCAGGTGATCCTTTTCGAAGAAATCATATTCATAGCCGTAAGCACTGTATCCGTTGGTGTATTTATGGTATGCCCACCTGGATCTTCCTTCTTCGGTGCTCACGAACTGAAGCGTGTCGTTCTGATAAACGCAGGGTCCCATATACAGCGTCGTGGTCTGTACCTGGTAGGCATCGTTCAGCAGCACCTTGCTCAATTTGTTGCCCAGGGCATCGTAAGTATAGGCAATATATCCTTTCCCCAGCTTGTGGATCAGTTCCGGCAGGTTCAGAAAGTTATACAGGATCCCGTTGTGAATGCCTTTATTATTATCCGTGATCAGGTTCCCTCCGTCGTCATATTCGTAGTCTGTTGAGGTCTTGGTTGCAGGGTCATAATGCAGGTCGCCCAGTTTGGAGTCCGGGTCATTGTTATTATCCCAGACCTGCTGCAGCCGGTTGCTATTCGGATAATAAGTATAATGTATCGCATCGATGAGGCCTACCTGGCCATTCTGATATCCTTTCTGGATCAGCATCTGGATATTCCCGTTGGCGTCGTACTTGATCCCATAGCCATTATCCGAGTCAAAACCCCAGACGCTGAAGTCCAGCGTAGTGGCATCCCACGTTGAACCGGAAGTATTCTGTGTATACTCCGCCCGCGTGATTCGGTTGGCATCATCATATTTATAGTCGTATTTCCGCTCGATTCCATCTCCCCGGCTCCGCCAAACCTGCGAAGAGATATTTCCGCTATACTGCACAACCTGGGTCGGCAAATTCCCCGCCGTCGCTTTGTCATAACCCAGGTTCATCCCAAAATAATTATTTGTCGTCGTGCCGTCCACATAGTCCTTGTTGATGGACTTCAGCCAGCCCCGGACATTGTAGGCATAGGCCAGGTTATCGAGATTATTACCGAGCTGTTTGTTTTGCAATTGCCCCAACTCATTATAGGTATTGGTGGAGATGAGCTGATCCGAAGAAGCATTGTCGATGTTCTTGTACACCGTGAGCAGCCGGCCCCCGGCATCGAAATTCATTTTTGTGAGCACGGTATGAGTTTGTGCATTGGCGCCCTGCTTTTCCTGCTTCAGATGCATGCGCAGCGGTTTCCCGCTGAAGTCATACTGTGTCGTCGCAATATCGGTTCCTCCCGTAATATTGGTCTGCTGGGTCTGGATGACCCGGCCGCGGTCGTCGTAATAGTTGACCTGGTAAAGCATCGGGCCGCTGCCGCCGATCGTCGCAATGCGCATTCCGGTCAGCTTGCCTCTTGTGGCATTGGATTGCGTCATCGTTCGAGGAAACGGAAAGCTGCCTGATTGCGGCAGGAAACTACCATCATAAGCAGTATTCCGACTAGCCGAGAATGGATCCGGATAGCCAGAGATCCAGGAATAGTCGTCGTACAGGTTGTGAGTCAGGATGGCGTAGTTGTACCAGCCATCAGGGTAAGTGAGGTTGCTTGCAGCCAGGGCGGCATGATAGGCCTGGTCGTGGGTATCATCAACCAGTCCGGTGGCGACCACGCGGTTTAGATTGTCGTGGGTAAAATATTTCCATTTACCCTGGCTCCTAAGGGTCGCATCCTGGGTCATGACGAGCTCGTCGCGCGAGTTATATACCATCCACACTTCCGCCGCATCGGGAACTTTTTTTATGATCATCCGGTTACGGGCATCATACTCGTAACGAAAGCAAACCCCGTTGGCAATATCGGTTGTGATCGTCCAGTTGCCGTTGGCCAGCATCAGGGCTACACCCTGGGGCTGGATCACAAAACGAAGATTATTCAAATCATCGTAAACATAATAAGTGCAAAGCCAGCCTACATGCGCCGTGCCCGTCCCGTCCAGCGCCTGCACTTTCTTTAATACGACATGACCTTCCTTGTCTTTATACTCAACCACTGAGTGAAGTTGTTCGTCGGTTGTCTGGTTTTTATAGAGTGTGCCAGGGTCGTACATCGCCGTCGTTGTCGGAATGCTGCCCGCCGCAGCCGCGATATTCCAGATGCGCACACTGTCACTGGCCTGGTTCACCAAATATTGCTGCGTTACTCCGCGGCCTGCGCCAACCCAGCTGCTGCCGGGTGCATAGGTTGTCAATGCCCGGCTCAATGGGGAAGCCTCGAAATCAGTCTGGCCATAGAAGTCCGATTCACCGGAAAACTGTGTCGTATTAAAACTGTTCTGCTCGTTCAGCGGATCGTTCTTGTAAAACCCGTCGTTATATACCGAAGCATAAGGCATGTATTTAGTGGCCTCCCTCCCGAACTGATCGTAGATGGTCATTGCGACCAGGTCCCGGTTGATATGATTTGGGTCCTGGTCTGCCGGTAAAGCCTGTTTGGCTACTGTTTGCATCAACCGTCCGAGCCCGTCAAAATATTGGGTGGTCTGGTGAACATCCTCGTTCGAGGTCAGGCCATTGGCTGTTGTCATATCCATGACACCGGGCTTTTGGATATCCCGGACACGGATATAGTTTAAATCATCGTTCGTGGGCTGGGGAACATCGATCGCACCGGGATTGCTGTTGACGGAAACTCCGTTGCTCGTCACTATCACCCGGTACCAGGTCGGCGCCGTCAGGTTACCGGGCGTATAGGTGGTCGATGTCGCTCCGCTTACATTCGTATAGTTCGTTCCATCCGTTGAGGTCTGCCACTGGTAACTGTAGGTTCCGCTGCCTCCCCCCACGCTACCAAGCGTGAGCAGACCAGGGCTGGTATTGTAAGCAATACTTGTTGAGGCGGGGGTTACCGAACCGCCGATTACCTGAGGGTAAACATTCACCGTCGCCGAACTGCTGGTCGCACTGGCACCATTGCTGGTTACAATAACATGGAACAAGGTAGTGGTTGGCAAGCTGGTCGGTGTGTACGTGGTACCTGTCGCTCCACTGATGGTTGTCCAGCTGCTGCCGCCGTTCGTCGAGCTCTGCCACTGATAGGCATAGCTGTTCGTTCCGCCCGATACGCCGCTGAGCGTAAGCGTAGAAGCATTCGCGCCGTAGTTGATCGTCTGGCCCGAAGGGCTCACGCTGCCAGGAACAATGGCCGGGTAAACCGTTACGGTCGCTATATTGGTACTGTACCCGATTTCGCTCGTGCTCACAACCGTTACCTTCCGCTGGTAATAGGTCGTCTGCGTTAGGCCGCTGCTGAAGCTCAGGTTCTGTGATGTCGCCCCGCTGATGTCCGTCCAGCCAGTGGCGCCGTTCGGTGAGCTCTGCCATTGGTAGGTATAGGTCGGTGTGCCGCAGTCCCCTCCGCTTGGCGCAGAACAGTTGATAGTGACCGGTACGGCGCCGTTGTTGATGTTTTGGGTCGTATTGCTGATCGTGCCCGGAACCAAAGCACTTGAAAAACCGATGGACATATTTCCATAGCCTGTGGGGCCGGTCGTATTTATGCTAATGGATCTGCTGCTTCCGGTAGTCCATGTCACCGTAACCTGGGTGCCGTTAGCGGGTCCCGAAATGGTTCCGCCCACTACGCTCCAGCTCTTGGTGGTCGCACTGAGATAACTACCAGTAATATGATATATATATTGAGTTCCGGCTACCACACAGTTTGCACCCAAAATCGAAATCGTCTGACCCGATGCGTTTTTTCCCGGCAGCAGCAGGAAGCAGGCAATGGCAAGAAGCCCTGCAAGTCTTCTTTTACCGGAACAATTTATAAATGACATGAGCTTAAGGGTTAGAGGTAATTAGTTGTTCTTGAAATTCAGTCCCACAAGAGCCGGCTGCGAATACGCGATACTTCCCGATTCGGTCTCCGTGGTCTTTCGCCGGTAATAAGTGGACTGGTC
>DASZRP010000059.1:0-5697 GCA_035548895.1 Puia sp.
GGCTTCCGCCATGCTGAGATAGATCTCACCCAAACGAAGCATTGTTACGTTCTGGTCTCCGAATATAAGCTGCGGCGTACCTGCATTCCCGGTCACGTTGGGGTCGCGCCAGAATTTCATGCCATAGTAGCCTGAACGAAGCTGACCGGGCTGATCTCCCAGCCAGGGATCGGAAACCTTTCCGCAGGTATTGATGATCTTGCCATCGGTGCCGGTGAAATGGGAAGCAGGCAAAGAGGTCTGACCGGCAAAACCTGTTTGCACAAACGGATAGGATTTTATACCTCCGCGGGCAACGATGCCGGGGCTGGCAATGGTGTCGCCCGGACCAATGATGGTGGCGGGTTTCCTCGTATCGCCTGTTTCGAAGGAGTTATATAAAAGCTTGTTGCAATAAGTGTAACCGAAATTGGAGGTTTCCCAGGGCCACATGAAGGTAGAGTTCCAGGTTACTTCGTTATTGTTATAGCTCCAGTCGGGGGTAACGCCTGAAGGCAGTGAGAATTGCAGCTCGAAGATCGATTCGGGGTTATTCTGGTGATCGTATTCATGGATGTCCATGTATTTGTCCATAAGGTGATAATGCGGGATCACCTGCTGGAAAGTGGTCACGGCATCGGAGTATTGCTTGAGCCACATCTGTGCGGCACCCAGATAACCCAGGGCAGCGCCCTTGGTTGCCCTGCCGATATCGGAAGGCTGGAGGTCTTCCGGCCAGGGCAGGAGGCTAGCGGCTGTGGTCATATCGGAAGCCACCGACATGAAAACGGAATCCTGGGTGCTTCTCGGATGGAGCCCATTGTCGGTAACTGTTTTTAATTCGAGTGGAACTCCGCCGAATGTACAGGCCAGGTAATAGTAGAATACGCCGCGCAGGAAATAAGCCTGCCCGGTAAGGAAATTAGCCAGGTTGTCGTCGATCACCTTGTTATCGTGCATCTGCGCGATGATCGGGATGGCCGAGTTGGCCCGGGCGATACCCTGATAAGAGAGATTCCAGTACACGCTGAGCGACGCGAAATCCACCGGAAACAGATAGGTGTTGTAAGACACATCCGCACCCCAGTTGAAATAATCCTGCGAGCAATAGTTCGCGTTATACCAAAGGGCCTTCAGTACAAAACTCTGGTTATCGTGCTGGAACCCGTCGTAGATGGCATTCACCAGGCTGATCCCATCCTGCGGTGTGTGGAAGAGGGCATCCGCTGTTGCATGAGAAGTGTCCGTCTGATCCAGGAAGTGCTTGGAACATGCCGCCGGCATGAAGAGCAGGACCACCGCTACCCAAAATATATTTTTATTCTTTTTCATAATGCTGTGTTTTGTAGCTTCTGATACGATGATTAAAAGGTCACGTTCAATCCAAAAGTGTAGAACCTGGAAGAGGGATAGGTTCCAACATCCACGCCCATGGCCGTTATGTTGTGAACCGTCGCTCCACTGTTCGGGTCGGTTCCCGCGGGGATACCGATTTCCGGGTCGAGGCCGCTATATTTTGTAATCGTGAAGACGTTCTGCACGGTGAAGTAGACCCTGACCTTGGTGGTGCCAAGGGGCAGCTTCGGTATCGTGTAACCGATAACGAGATTCCGGAGGCGGAGATAGCTCCCATCTTCTACGTACACATCGGAAGGCCTTGTATTGACATTGAAATCATTCGCATCGATAGCCGCATAGCGTTGAGACTGATTCTGCGGGGTCCAGGCATTCTCGTAATATTTCACCCCGATATTTTCGATGCCGACCGATCCCGTAGAGGTCTGAAAGCTTTCGAGGGTCCGTTCCTGGTAGTTGAAGATCTTATTTCCATAAGAACCGTAGAAGAACAGGCTGAAGTCGAAGTTCTTGTAGGTAGCATCGAAATTCAGACCGCCGTAAAATTTAGGAATAGGACTTCCCAGGGCTTCCTGGTCGTCGGCTGTGATCCGGCTGTCACCATTGAGGTCTTTGAATTTCCGGTCACCGGGCTTGGCACTTCCGCTCGATGTAGGTTGGTAGTAGTTTCCTGCGCCATACTTAGACTCGGTGATCGCATTCAGATCGTCGATCTCTTTCTGGTTTTGGAAAATTCCTGCAGAACGGTATCCGTAAAATTCTCCGACCGGGCCGCCGACTTTCGACACCGAATAAGTACCCCAGTTGTTGGACCCCGTAGTAGGGAATCCAAGGCTTGCCAGGTTGTAGATCAGGTCCTGGCCGCTTGCCAGGCTCAGCACTTCATTCTTTACGGTAGTCAGATTAGCCCCTATGCTATATTGAAACGCACCGGTCCGGTGCGAATAGTTTACCGACAATTCAATCCCGCTGTTCCGGATGCTGCCGACGTTCCGGTAAGCATGATCGAATCCTGTTTGTGCCGGAATTGGTATATATAGTAGAAAATCTCTGGATTCTTTGTTGTAATAGTCCGCTGTAAATGTCAGAGCGCCATTTAAGAATGCAGCGTCGAGCCCGATATTGGTTTCGTTGGTAGTTTCCCATTTCAGACCGGGATTCGGAAGGTTTGCCTGTATGAGTCCGGGTTGATAGACTTTGTTGAAGGGATAACCGTTATTGCCTTGATTAGATTGTCCGGGGCCGGAAGTGTACAAAGCAAGATACTGGAAGGTGCCGGCATTGAACTGGTTGCCGATCTCGCCATAGCCACCGCGTATTTTCAGGTCGGAGAGCCAGGAAACATTCTGAAGGAAGGATTCTTCTTTAGCTCTCCAGGCAGCAGACACCGATGGAAATACGCCGTACTGATTACCCTTGGCAAAGCGGGAAGAACCGTCTCTTCTGATCACGCCTTCCAGAAGATATCTGTCTTTGTAACTGTATTTTAACCTGGCGAACTGCGACTCCATGCTCCAGGTGGCCTGGTTGCCGTAGTAGTTGGTAAGTGAAGGCAGGTCGCCCAGGTCCCGCAGCACGTCGCTGGCCAGGTTAACGCCGCCGCCGCCGATCTGACGGAAGGTATTTTCCTGAGCGGAGATACCGCCGACGAAATCGATGTTATGGTCGCCGAAAGTCTTGGTATAGGCAATGGTATTTTCCCAGAGCCATTCGAAGGTATTGTTGGCCGACTGACTATAATTGTTCAGCGTCGACGGTGTTCCGGTTCCATACTGGTCCAGCGCACGGGTGTCGGACGGAGAGAAATAATAACCGGAATAGTCGCTGGTATTGATACCGAAATTGGTCTTGACCCTTAAGCCCGGCATAATCGTCACTTCGAGCGAGGTTGAGCCCAGGAACCAGTTGGTCTGGTTCTTCTGATCATTTGTTTCGATGTTGTAAACCGGTCCGGCTCCCCAGTTCCTCACGGCCTGGTTATTGGGGTTGAAGAAACCGTAGTTGCCCTGACCGTCCTTGATTTCGCTGGTGAGCTTATTACCGCCGTCTAAGGTAGGAGGCAGCTTGCTCAGCCAGCCCACACCGGCGCCGGCGCCCTGTCCTCCCGTACCGAAGGGTACTTTCGAATCGCCCCTCGTGTACTTCATGCTGGTCTGGCTCTTCAACCAGGTTGTCGGCTGATAGTCCACATTGGCGCTGACATTATACCTTTTATAATCGGAACCCAGCACGATCCCTTTCTGATCGAAGTAGCCGAGGTTAATAGCTGTCTGCGTTTTGTCTGATCCCCCGCGGATGCCGAGATTATATTGCTGCCGCAGACCGGTCTGATATACGGCGTTCTGCCAGTCGGCCTCATGCAGCGTATCCGCATTGGCCCAGTTGGCTAATGGCGTGTAACCGTCGAGTGCGCCATGGGCATAAGCCAGTGCGCCCCACTGCTGTGCGTTGAGCACGTTGTACATCTTGGGTTTTGACTGAACGGCTGCTTCCAGATCCAGGCTGACCTGGGTTCCGCCTTTTCTACCTCTTTTCGTAGTAATGATCACCACACCATTGGAGGCGCGGTTACCATATATTGCTGCGGCGGAAGCATCTTTCAATATGTCGATCGATGCAATCTCATCCGGATTTAATGTATTAATACCACCACTGATCGGATAGCCATCCACCACATACAACGGATCATTCGTTCCGAAGCTCGTCACCCCGCGTATCAGGATCGATACGCCGCCGCCCGGCGCTCCGTCGTTATTGGTTACCTGCACACCAGGAGCCCTTCCCTGGAAGGCCTGGTCGAGCGTGGTCACTGGTACTTTTTCAATCTGCGACGCTGAGATGCTGCTGATGGCGCCGGTCAGATCTTTTCTTGTCGTTGTTCCATAACCGACCACCACGATCTGCTGGAGCGACATGGCTTCCAGTACCAGATGAACGGTAACGGTCGTCCGGTTACCCATTGGAATTTCCTGGGCCGTATAACCCACATGGGAAACGACCAGGGTGGAATTCGGCGCCGCGTTGATAGTGAATGAACCGTCCGAATTCGTCAATGCCGTGATGTTGGAGCCTTTTACCTGCACGGTTGAACCGGCAAGCGAACTGTCGTTATCGCTGGCTGCCACCCTGCCCGTGACCGTTCTGGTCTGCGCCAGCAGGCTGAATGAAATAAGCAGGGTCGTCAGCAACAAGGCGGTGTGACGGCCCACTTTGTTTTTGTAATGGGAAAGTTTGTAATTCATTTGACTGATTTTTTCAGATGACTGGAACCGGAGACCAGGAAAAGGTTTACACTGAAATACTGAAATGAGGAAAGCGGCTGACGTCTTCGCAGGAGAGGTCTGGCAAGCATTTTTTTAGTTTTGGTTTTACAGGTTTTTCGAATAAGGCAAACGAAATCAACTTATCAAAGTTGAGTAGATTTTTAATGTCTTATTAGTATTATTTTTGCCATTACTTGTTGTTATTTGATCGGGTCTGGGGTTTATTAAAAGTTTTGGTATCGGCAAACATCTTCATTTACATTAACTTACCTGCCTAAACCACCCGACTAATGACCCGTATCGGCCTGATCCGTGAAACAAAAGTTCCGAACGACAATCGTGTTGCATTGATCCCGGCGCAATGCAAATGGCTGCAGAAGCATTTCCCCTCATTGAAGATCTTTGTACAACGCTCAGACAGCCGCTGCTTTTCTGATAAAGAATACGCGAGTGCCGGCGTTGAGGTGACAGACGACCTCAACCATTGCGATTATCTTTTTGGTATCAAGGAGGTTGACCCCGGCCAGTTGATCGAAGGGAAGAAGTATCTGTTTTTCTCACATACCCGGAAAATGCAGGCCGCGAACAGGCATCTCTTTAAAACGCTCCTCAGGAAGAAGATCACCCTGATCGACTACGAATGCCTGGAGCATGACGATGGGCAGCGCATTCTGGGGTTTGGTTTCTTCGCCGGCGTGGTGGGCGCCCATAACGGCATCATGGCCTATGGCCAACGGACCGGTCAGTACCAGCTTCCGCGAGTCTATCGGCAATCCAGCTTCAGACAACTGATCCACTCGTATTTCGGCCTGCGGCTTCCGAATATCAAAGTGGTTGTAACAGGATCCGGACGCGTTGCTCATGGTCTGCTGGAGATCATGAACCTGTTAGGCATTATTGAAGTGGAACCGGATGAGTATCTGTCGCGCCGCTTTAGCTATCCGGTGTTTACGCAGCTCAAGGGAAATACCCTTTACCGGCATCGGCAAAACGGGCCCTATCAGCGGGAATCTTTTCACCGGCAGCCTGAAAATTACGAATGCCTGTTCCCGGCCTATTTCCCCCATACTGATATTTTGCTGAATGGCATTTTCTGGGA
>DASZRP010000060.1:0-3499 GCA_035548895.1 Puia sp.
CTTCATCCAGGGCGCCGGTTTTATCTTTCCGGTAACGCGCAATAAAGGGGACTGTGGCGCCTTCGGCAAGCAGGGCCAGTACGGTTTCTGCCTGCTGCGGGCGGATCTTCAATTTTTCAGCAATCAGCGGAGCAAATTCAATCATGCGGCAAAACTAATTGCTGAATGCAAAAACAACAATTTGGAAAATTGAAAATCTTGTCTATTCTCCGGAAGCGGTCCGGATGTCTTTTACTTCAAGGATTTTTTTTGGATATCCGCGAAGCACTACATGGATCATGGCCCGGCCAAGCTCTTTTAAGCTGCCAACCGAACCGGGCGAGAAAATCTGTATGACGGGAATCAGCCAGCCCGCCCATTTATAAAATGACAGCGTGTTTTGAAGTCCGGGCGTCGGCTTCAAAACGCCCGGCCTGAAATTATATACTGCCCGGAAGGGCAGTTGCTGAAGATCGTTTTCTGTTTTACCCTTCACGCGGGCCCAATGCAGTTTGCTTTTTTCACTGGAATCGGTTCCTTTTCCCGACACATAGCAAAATACCATGCCCGGGTTTTGCGCAGCAAGCAGGCCGGCGAATTTAAGCGTAAGCTCGTAGGTCAGTTTTTCATACTGCTCTTTGCTCATGCCGACGGAAGAGACGCCCAGGCAAAAGAAGCAGGCATCGTATCCGGTCAATTGGGAAGCGACGGGAGAAAGATCAAAGAAATCGGGAACCACGAGCTCGCGAAATTTGGGATGCTGCCGGTTCGTGGGCTTGCGGGTTATGAGCAACACCGATTCCACGTTTGGCGAAAGCAGGCATTCATGCAGAACGCCTTCGCCAACCATGCCGGTTCCTCCGGTCAATATCACCCGGATGGGTGTCTCTGCCATATTTTGATTTTATCGTTGCGAGAACGTTCTTCCGTAACGACGGCCGCCGCCCGTGCGCACGGGAGCAGCGCTCGTGGCGACTGCAGCCGACATCGGTTCCATCAGTTTTACATGAAACGGATGATCGCTCACTACGGGAACCGTTTTGCCGATCAGGCGCTGGATATCCCTAAGGTAGATTTTTTCGTCGAAATCGCAGAAGGAGATCGCTTTTCCGCTTGCGCCGGCGCGTCCCGTTCTGCCGATCCGGTGAACATAGGTTTCCGGAATATTAGGCAGGTCGAAATTGACGACCAGTCCGAGTTCATCGATATCGATACCGCGGGCGGCAATATCAGTGGCTACGAGTATCAGTATCTTCCCGTCTTTAAATCCCTGCAGGGATCGCTCTCTGGCCTGCTGGGTTTTATCGCCGTGAAGGGCATTGGCATGAAATCCGGCTTTGTTCAGGTCGCGCGCAACCCGATCGGCGCCATGCTTGGTCCTCGTGAAGACCAGCACGCTCTTACCGGCGCCGGCAGTTTTCAGCAAATGGTGCAGCAGCGCTCTCTTTTCCGATTTCTGCACATAGTAAAGCGCTTGATCGACCAGTTCGGTGGTGGTGGCCGGCGGGGTGACTTCGATCTTCACCGGGTTCGTCAGCAGCAATTGCACGAGCGACAGAATAGCCGGCGGCATCGTGGCGGAAAAAAACAGGGTCTGCCGCTTCTGCGGAAGCCTGGAAATGATCCGCTTCACTTCGGTTACAAAGCCCATGTCGAGCATCCGGTCTGCTTCGTCCAATACAAAAAAACGAATGTGTTCAAGGGAAATGATCCGCTGGTTCATCAGGTCGATCAGTCTACCGGGCGTAGCTACCAGGATGTCGCAGCCCCGGCGGATCTCCTGCACCTGGCGCGATTGCGGTACACCGCCGAAAATAACGACGGATCGCTGGGGAAGATGCCTTCCGTAATTGCGGATGGATTCGTGGATCTGAGTCGCCAGTTCCCGCGTAGGCGTCAAGATCAGGGTCCTGATTAAACGGGCGCGGGAATCTGTTGGCTGTTCGTCCTGCATGCGCTGAAGCAGGGGCAATACAAATGATGCTGTTTTACCGGTTCCGGTCTGGGCGCAACCTAATAAATCTTTCCCGGACAATACGACGGGGATGGCACGCTCCTGAATGGGAGTAGGTACGGAATAGCCTTCTTCGGCTACGGCCTTGAGCAAGGGCTCAATAAGGCCTAATTGAGAAAATAACAATTTGATAAATTTTGATAAAAAAATTTGGTAAGGCTACCACTGAGCTCAGGGTACTTTACCTGCCTTACGTTATACTGTCACGGGGAAAACTCTGGAGAATTGAAGACTTCCAAAAGAAAACGCAGTAAAAGTCATAACATAGAGAAAGACAAAGTTAGGACATTTTTCTTATAAATCAATCACCCCCGCCGTTCTTTTGAACAATCACTTCGAATACCCTATCTTAGAACGGTGACTAACCGCTTCCCTGCTGCTATGCTGCGAAAAGCACTCATGATGGCTTTACCGGTGTTTTTGGCCCTTTTCACCGTTGCCCAAACCCCAATGCAGGATGAAAATTACAGAAGCAGGGATATCCTCGATATCGTCCACCGCATTTTCGGGAAGTCTAACAAAAGCCAGGACAGCTCCTTTCAGAAACGGCGCATACACATCGGCGTTCTGCCTGCCGTCGGATATACTCTTCAAACGGGATTTGCCGCGGTGGTCAGCGCCAACATGATCATCTATAACAAACACAAAAGAGACACGATATTGCCATCCACCTATCTGGCCAGTCTCTCGATAACACAATACAAACAGGTCATTCTGCCTTTTCAATCCGTCATTTATTTCAACCGGAATCGCGCAATGCTGATTTCGGACTGGCGGTATCTGAAGTATCCCTCATCCACCTGGGGCCTGGGCATGCATACGAGTCCCTCCGATGAAAATCCGCTCGACTTCCAATATTTCAAACTGCACGAGTCCATCCTTTTCCAGATAGTTCCGGGTATCTATGCCGGCGGGGGCTTTGCGGTGGATTATTTCTGGAATATAAAAGAACTGAACCCACACCCGTTTCCTCCAACCGATCTGGAAAAATACGGATTCGATACGCGCACCATTTCATCCGGCGTCTCTTTCCATGTGCTGCGGGATACCCGCGACAATCCGATCAATCCTTACTCCGGGACCTATGCCAGCATCAATGTAACGCCGCGGTTTAAATTCATGGGATCGGATGCAGCCTGGACGGCCATGATCGCGCAATGGCGGGGTTATTATCGCGTTCCGGCGAGTTCGACCAATGTGCTGGCGCTTTGGAGCTTTAACTGGCTGACGCTGTCCGGCAAGCCGCCCTATCTCATGCTTCCAAGCACCGCCTGGGACAAATCGTATAATACCGGCCGTGGCTACATACAGGGTCGGTTCAGAAGCAATAATATGCTCGATGGCGAAGCCGAATACCGCATACAGCTTACGAGAAATGGTTTGCTGGGCATGGTCCTCTTCGGAAACCTGCAAAGCTTTTCTGAAATAGATACTTGGCGGTTTGAAGGTATTGCGCCGGCAGGCGGCGTCGGCCTGCGATTAAAACTGAATAAGTATTCGCGGACC
>DASZRP010000061.1:0-11873 GCA_035548895.1 Puia sp.
AAACGCCATAAGTGCAACGACGAGTCCGCAGATTAAAACAAAAGATGCCTGCTGATATTTTTTGTTCAACCGTTTTTTCCGGTTCATAAACCAGAGCATGGCTTTGGAGGTAATGCTGCCGGCGAACCCGGACGCCAGTGCCACCAGTATCACGGCTAAAAAAATATAGGCGGACAAGCTGTCTACGGTCGGATAGCCCAGGTACAAGTAAGGACCAAATAAAGCCTGCGCGGTGAGACCTGCGATAATTACGGCACTGAACAAGGCTGTTTTAAAATAGCTGATATGCGTTTTGGTTAGTTCTTCCACGGCAAAGACGATCCCGCCGAGCGGCGTATTGAATGCTGCGGCGAGCCCTGCTGCAGCACCGGTCATGATCATATTCCGTTTGGAGATCTTTGGCCACCAGGGTGGTAGCCATTCATTTATTTTACGGAAAATAGAGCCGGCTATTTGTATTGTTGGCCCTTCCCGTCCGATAAGCCCGCCTCCCAGGATCATGGAGATGCTGGACAGTGTTTTTATAAGGATCACGCGCAGATTGAGAAACTTGGCGATCTTGTAGTTGTCTTTTGGGTTGGCCAGTTCGATGGAGGCCATCACCTGGGGGATGCCGCTTCCTTTTGCATAGGGATCGAATCGAACCACCATCCACCAGGCAAGGAGAAAGAATAGCGGTGCGAGCAGAAACAACAACCAGGATGTGTTATGGAACAGGTGATTGGTCGTCTGCTCGGCGAACAGGAAGATCTTTGAATAAAGTACTGCTGCGAGACCTGTTAAGAGGGAGGCGACCCAGAAAGGAATTGCCTGCAACAGGCTGCTTTTGAATTTCTCGTTGCCGATTCGATCAAGTACGCTTTTCAATCTCAGCCGGACATGATATAAGATCCCTGTCTTTTTCTTCATTTCCATAGGCAAAGATACAGGAAGGGTTGGATTGCGTATGAGGTTAAAGTTTGACCGATAATTGAGAAAGAGGACCGGGATTTCCGGGGGGCTGAACATAGATATAGATTTAGTAAATATCAGGAACTTGCAAATAAATCAGTATAACATGTTTTCCGGATTGGGCAGTCTGAAATTAAAATCGCGCATTGGTTTTGGTTGTATGTCGCTCGATGCAAACGATGGATCTTCACAAGAAGTTCTTGAGCAGGCGTTTTCTCTTGGCATTAATTTTTTTGATACTGCGGATTTGTATCAGCAGGGAGCAAACGAAGCCCTGTTAGGAAAAGTTTTCAGGAACAGGCGAAGCCAGGTGTTGATAGCAACCAAGGTCGGAAATCAATGGAATCCGGATGGAAAGGGATGGCACTGGAATCCCGGCAGGCGATATATTCTGGATGCCGTTGAGCAAAGTCTTCGCCGGCTGCAGACAGACTATATCGATCTGTATCAGTTGCATGGAGGAACCATTGAAGACCCCATTGAAGAAACCATAACGGCTTTTGAGCAATTGAAGCAGCAAGGTAAGATAAGGGAATATGGAATTTCTTCCATCCGACCCAATGTTATCCGCGCCTGGGTTAGCCGGTCTTCCCTGGTCAGTGTAATGATGCAGTATGGTTTATTGGACAGACGCCCTGAAGAGAATATTTTCGGTCTGCTCGAACAGCGAAATATCGGGGTATTGGCGCGGGGAGTCCTGGCTAAAGGTATGTTGTCTTCGAAACCTCCTGCGGAATTTTTGAACTATACCGCCGCACAGGTTAGGGTAATGGCGAATCAGGTTGCAGTACTATCGGATTTGCAGCGTACCGCCGCGCAGACGGCCATTCAGTTTGTTCTGAGCAATCAGGCTATTGCTGTTGCGGTAATCGGGATCAGGACACCGGAACAGCTCCGGGAGGCTGTTGCAGCAGAACAGGCCAGGCCCTTGTCGAAACAGGAAATAGAGATCCTTCGTGGTGCCCTTCCCGTTAACCAATATGTTGACCATCGTTAACTTGTTGGTTCAACAATCCGGCATAAACCTGGCTTATTTCCTGACCCACGGTCTGATAGCTAAATAACGCCTGCGACTTCCGGCTGATCTGTTTTTTGTCGTATTGGCTATAGGTTGAAATCATGGTTGCCATGGCGCTCGTAAGCGCCTGTTCGTTTGATGGCTCAACCAAAAGACCGTTGCTGGAGTCTACTATGGATGCAATTCCACCCACGCGGGTGCTGATAACCGGAATGCCGCAGCATAGAGCCTCGAGTATAACACAGGGCAGATTTTCAGTTTTACTGAAAAGAACAAATGCGTCAGATTTTTTTAATTCAGCGGCGACTTCTTCGTAGGAGACTTCACCTGTAAAATACACCTGATCTTTCAGGCGCGGATTGCCGGCAACCCGGTGCTGAAGTTCAGATGGAGCGGGGCCGACGATTACCAAATCCGCTTTTATTCCCGATTCGATCAGTCGCTCGAAGGCTGAAAGGATGCTATCCACATTTTTCAATGGATGAATTGACGATACATGAATGAAGCGAAAGCGTTGTGGATTCGAATGATCATCCTCATTAAACAGGCTGGTATCTACCACGTTGGGGATAATCCTGGTTTTGAGTCCGGGCGCTTTCTGCTGAACCGCATCCCGCAGGTTCTCCGAAACCGGGAGAAAACAGGCTGCTTCGCGAAGGATTTTTTTGAGTAGAAAGCGGAAAAGGAAACTTTTGCTTTTCAACGGATCAGGACCATTGTCGACGTAGCCCGACCAATGTTCGGTAATAACAAATGGAATTCCGTATTTTCTTTTTAGGTACCAGGCGATGAGCCCGGCTTTCATGGCTACCTGTACATGAACTATTTCGGGAAGATTTTCCTGCAATTTGAGTTCCCGGAAAAGACGAAGATGCGCTTTGAAATATTGGAGAAGCGAGTGAAGAGCGCTATAAAAAGGAATGACGCTTTCCGTTTCGCGGTAATAGGATAAATGCTCTTTAAGATGATAGTTGCCGTCAACCGGAGGTAGTTCATAGTCAGGCTGCGAGCGGCCGGTGTTTATATACTTAGTGACAAATATCAGGATAGTCTCGTGAAACGCTGAAACAGCGATCGCCTGCCTCCGGATGAAATCTCCGGTATAGGGATCTGTTTTGTTAGGATACCAGCTGGCCAGCCACAAGATCCTGCTCATTCGTACAATTTAAGAGATAAACGTTTTTTCGGGAAATGTAAGTGAAATTCTGCTTCTGAGCTGGCGATATAGCCATTGCAGGTCCTTTTTTCGAATAAGGAGGAGATCGGCTAACCGGAGTTGGCTTCCCTTTCGGAAATGAAACAGGGATATGGAGAAGTATCCGAGGTAGGCCAGGCTGCTGACGACAGACGCTACATTAACACCATAACGGGGTAAAAACAGAAGATCGGCCAGCAGGATTAGCATTAGCGCGAATACAGAGCAGATAATATTGATGGTTATCCGGTTTGCTGCCCCAAACCAGGTTGCCAGCGGATAGTTTGCCGTAAAGGCCAGAATGCCGGGAATCAGCAATACGAAAAGGAGATACATTTTATCAAAGCTTAATCCGAAGATCATTGGAATCAGATAGCTGCCTAATGCGGCGATCAGCACGCACCCAGTTAAATTGATCCAGAGCAGGACGCGGGCGACCATTATGATCCGGGACTTATTTTGGTGGGGATCAGCTTCCGCCAGCAAAGGGAAAAGGGTGGCGCTTAAAATGGAAGGAAGAATGAGAAGCATTTGACCCAATTTAGAGGCTTGAATATAATTCCCAAGATCTGCCTGCGAACAATACCGTTCAACCAGCCAGTAATCCATCCGGTTGACCAGAAAATAAAGCGCATTGGCCATCAGGGCGTGCATGGCGTACCGGAATATTTTTTTTAATACGGGGAGTGCCGGAAGACCTGGAAATGAACCGCTGCCATAATTCGAGAAAAAAAGAGCTGCTATTGAAAAACCCTGGAGAAAATAAATGGCAAAGTAGATCAGGATAAAATTATGCCGCATCCAATCAGCCGCGTGTCCAATCAACATTAGCAGAATTAACAAGGCATTGGTGACCAGGAGTATCTTATTTGGTATTGCAAATTGTTTTTGCGAATAGAACAGGGCGCTAAAATAGGTAGTCAGCAAAGCGCCTGTAACATACAGGCAGGAGGCGCCCATGATTTTTGTCGGGTTCGTTAGCAGAAAGAAATCGCCTGGCCGAAAAAAGATCCACCAGATAATTATCGCCAGACCGGCTGCAATTATCGTCCACAGCATGCAGAATCTTGCTACTTGCCCGCTGTTTACCTGTTCCGATGCAATATAGTAGACTGCCCCGGATTCGAGGCTCAATCCGGTGATCAGTAATACAAACGAAAGATTATTGATGATATAAAAAATCTGCCCGCTTTTTTCGGCCGCAAAGAAACGGGAGATAAGAATATTGAGGATGAGTACGGAAAAAAAATACAATCCCCTCCAGATCAGATGTTGTATGATAAGGCTGGAGGTTTTCTTCATGTCTGAAGGGTTGACCGATCTATTTTAATGCACGAATAATTTCTATGAAGTCTGCTGCCACGAGCGACGCACCTCCCACCAGGCCGCCATCAACGTCTTCACAGGAAAATAATTCTTTTGCATTGCCTGCCTTTACGCTTCCTCCATACAAAATGGAAATTTCCCGGGCGATAGTATCTCCGAATTGGCCTCTTAAAACGGCACGGAGATGAGCATGCATTTCCTGGGCCTGGGCTGTGGTTGCTGTTTTTCCGGTACCGATAGCCCAAATGGGCTCATAGGCAATAACTACACGGAGTAATTGCTCCGGAGTGAGGTGAAACAGGGATTCCTTAAGCTGCTGTTCAACGAACGGATTTTGCGCCCCCTGCTCTCGTATTTGAAGCGGTTCTCCACAACAGAAAATGGGCGTAACGCCGGAGGAAAGACAATTGTTTATTTTGGAGGCCAGCACCGCGTTAGTTTCTCCAAAATATTCGCGACGTTCGCTATGCCCCACCAGGCAATATTGAACACCAATAGATTTGATCATTTCGACAGAAATCTCTCCGGTATAAGCTCCGGAGAGCTTATCGGAGCAATTCTGGGCTGCGGTGAAATAATTCTTTCGACCCTGAATGGTGGTATTAGACAACTGCAGATAGGGAAACGGAACGGCAAAAATGGCCAGTTGACCTTCTTTTAGCGTGATATTGGCAGACAGGATCTGTTTTAGCAATTCAGCGCCTTGCTGATAAGTGAGATTCATTTTCCAGTTTGCTGCCGCAATTTGTTTTCTCATTGCAATCATTTTGTTTTTTGATAATTCAGTGTCCTAAAAATGGGGTGAAAGTTAATTGATACTTTTTTCTTTATCGTAGATTGCCTTCAGGCGAGCGATCTCCTCCTCTCCCATGGTTTTGTTTCTAAACTGCTTCCATTGGCGTATATGCTGCATGGCTTTCTCAAAGTCATATCGTTCCGGTAGGTCGAAGCCCCAGGTAAAGGAGGAAAGATAAGACGGAGTGAGCCCTTTTCCAAACACGTTCACGCAGGCGCCAATGAGCGTGCCGGTATTGAAAGAAGTATTGATCGCCGAACGGGAGTAGTCGCCCATGAACACACCGCATTTTGTACCAGCATCGATCAAAATATTTTTGCGGGGAATCGGAAGAAATATATTGCCAGCTGTGTTTTTAACATTGGAGTTAGAAGTTCCCGCTCCCAGGTTACACCATTCCCCGATAACAGAATCACCCAGATACCCATCGTGCGCTTTGTTGGAATAGCCGAAAAGAATAGCGTGTTTAATTTCTCCGCCAACAACGCAAAAAGGGCCAACGGTTGTGGCGCCGTATATTCTCGCGCCCATTTTTACCACGGCTCCTTCACCAAGTGCAAAAGGGCCGCGAATGAGACAGCCTTCCATGACCTCGGCATTTTTGCCGATATAGATCGGTCCGTTGGTAACATTCAAAACAGCGAATTCCACCTTCGCTCCCGGTTCAAGGAAGATTTGCGCGGTATTCCCATTCTTTGCTCCAATCACCTGGTTGGTTGGTGAAATAGGTGCTGAAGTGCGGCCTGTCGTGAGTAATTCGAAGTCACTCCTGAGCTCCGCATCATTCAGTGAAAGTATATCCAATGAATTATGTAACCTCGTCGATCGGCCGATAGCCTCATCAATGCCGTCTCGGTCGGATCGCTGTATGGCTTTATGCAGCTGTTGATTAGGAAGGAGGTTTGATGGGATTGTCAGCTCGTTATCCCCATTACCCGGGTCGGTGAAAAGGTAGTTCCATTTCTCCCGTAGGGTCAGTATGCCACAACGTATATCTGCAATGGAACGGGTGAGTGAAAATGGATAAAAGTCATCGGTATAAGGACCATCGGCCAAATGGATGGTAACGGGCTTCATGGGCGAAAGATACGACTATAGCCGGCACGGTGAACTATGCCGAATGGTCCATTTATTATTTCCGGCGGTAGTATGTAATAAAAAAGTCCCTTTCATGGAAAGGGACTTTTTTATTACAGGCTGTACGTTTATTTCTTTGCGTAACGCTTATTAAATTTATCGATACGACCAGCTGTATCCACCAGCACATTCTTACCCGTAAAGAAAGGGTGAGACGTATTTGAAATTTCCAGCTTGATCAGCGGATATTCGTTGCCGTCTTCCCATTTTACGGTTTCGCGGGAATTGGCAGCTGAACGGGTCAGGAAACTGGTTCCATTACTCATATCACGAAATACAACCAGGCGATAATTTTCCGGATGGATGTTCTTTTTCATATTTTTTTTATTTAGCCGTGCATTTGTCTTTATGATCCCGGCACGAAAGGGAGCGCGAAGGTAGGCATTAATTGGGTAATTTGGAAATAATATGAGAATGTGATAATGTGGAGATGTGATAATGTGGAGATGTGATGATGTGAGGATGTGGAAATAAAGATGTGATGATTTAGAAATGTGGAGATGTGAAAATATGGAAATGTGATGATGATAAATGTTCGTCGAAGGCCAACTGCAAAACTCCAATCAGTTCTTTTTCAGTATTTTACAATCCTTACATCAACTAATTTCCATATTTTCACATCTTCACATTTCCACATTAATTCCTCATATTATCAAACTGCAGCGCAATCCCGAGGTCGGCTGTTTTGCACTTTTGGATGACTTCCTGCAGATCGTCGAGTTTTTTTCCGGTAACGCGGATCAGATCGTCCATAATAGCCGCCTGCACCTTCAGGCCCGAGTCTTTGATCAGTTTGACAATTTTCTTTGCGTCTTCCTGCTTGAGCCCGTTCCTCACCGGGATTTCTTTCTTGGTGACTTTACCGCTCGGGTATGGCTCTTTACTAAGGTCGTAGATCAGAGCGCTCAGCCCTTGCTTCATGGAACGGCTGATCAGCACATCGACAATTTGCTTTATTTTCATTTCACTGGCTGCTTCCAGGTCAACGCGCATTTCCTTTTTATTCAGGTCGATCACAACAGACGAATCCTTAAAGTCGAACCGGTTCTGAATTTCTTTGCGGGTAACGTTTACCGCATTATCCAGTGTCTGCGGATCTATTTTGCTAACGATATCGAAGGACGGCATGGCTTCAGAAATTATTAGCAAAAGTAAAAATAAAAGACCCACTCCGGGATGAGTGGGTCTTAAATCGGAAAAATATTAGTTATTGCCGCCTGCTTTCACCCGGTTTGCCTCTTCGCTTGCGCCGCCGGAATGCCGGTTATTCTGAGGGCCCTGGATGGGTTTTCCAAACCGGTAGGTGAAGGTCAGGCTGACCTGACGGCTGTCGCGGGTATTGTAAAAGCTGGCCTGGGTTTCCTGAAAATTGATAGTCCCCTTGGCCTGCTGGGTATAGAATATATCCCTTATCCCCAGCTTCACATTGCCTTTTTCTTTCAGGATTTTTTTGGACACGGCGGCGGATACCTGACCCATGGGCCGGAGAAGGACCTGGCCTTCTAAGCCTGCACTGCGGTACCACCCGGACAACTCTCCGCTCCAGCCCTTGCCAAAGCTCAACTGGTTATTCAAATTTCCCATAAACGTCGTCGCACTGGCGTCTATCGGTTCACCATATAATTCCCCGCTGAAATGATTGTAATTCACGTTAGCATAGACAATGGTCGTCCACCATCTGGTCAGCGGCAGGTTCAGACTGACCGATGCGCCGGCGTTTTCCCTTCTGCCGATATTGCCGTTCCGGACAATGGTCGCGTGGTCCTGCTGCTCGAAAGTTTCCGAGAAGAAATTTTTGGTATTGCTATAGTTCAGCGTGGTGGTCAGAAAATTATGATAGGTATGAGCCAGTTCGAAGTTTGTGGTATACTGAGGCTGCAGATACGGGTTGCCCGCCTGGTAAGTGTATTGATCCAGGAAGAATAAGAAAGGATTTAAATCGCCATAATCCGGACGGTCAATCCTTCTGCCGAAATTGGCGGTAAACTGATTCTTTTCATTCAGTTGATAGGAAATGAAGGCGGTCGGGAATGCATTGATGTAGCTCTTGCTGAACGAAGAGTCATTGCTGACGACGGTATAGGGATTCCCGAACTGATGGCCTGAGTAATTTGTGTTTTCAACACGCAGGCCGAGCTGAAAATTCCATTTCTTATATTTCTTGTTCAGGTTGATATAGCCGGCATTGATATTCTCGTGATATACGAAATAGTTGGTCTTCCCGGTATCCGGGATGCTAATCTCATTCTCGACGTTAAAATAATTTGCGTGATTATCGGTTGCGACAAAACTGGTTTTTAATCCGGCTTCCAACTTTAGATCATTTTTGAACGGACGGGTGAAATCAGTCTTGAAAGAATAAATATTAATGACTGAAGGCAGATTTCCCGTGAGCACTGTCTGGTCCAGTAAATTCATGTCGGGGTCGAAGGTCTGATTCAGGTAGTGCTGATCGCTTTTCCCGGTATACCGCACATAGTCGGCATCGGCTGTGATTTCGGTTCCCGCCGAATCGAACTTTCTCCTGAAATTGATGTTGGTGGAAATGTTCCGCCATAATCCGTCGACATTGCCATAGGAATTTACCAGGGAGTCCGGTACATTATGTGCGTCTTTCAGCGTGATATAACTTTCTGATGTATTTTTTTCATTGCTGGAATAACCGCTCACTACAAATCCCAGGGTGGTTTTATCGTTGATGAAATAGTCCATCCCCGTCTTGAAATTAAAGGAAGGGCTGGTGTATTCCATGTGCGTATGCTGCGTGAAAATTGAGTTGATTTGTTTATCCCCCGGATTCAGGTAATTCCGGTTAATATCGAGATCGTGCCATCCTTTCCAGCGGTTGAAGCCCCCGTTAAAGAAAACATTCGTTTTGCCATTCCGGTAATTCAGATTTAAACTCGCTCCCGGTTTGGCGTATTTGCTCTGGGTCTGGGTTAATGTTATCGACCCATTGAACCCTCTGGCTTTGCTTTTCTTTGTTTTGATATTAATTATGCCTGAATTACCTGCGGCGTCATATTTAGCGGACGGATTAGTCATTATTTCGAGCTGATCGATTGCGGAGGCCGGCAGGCCTCGAAGATAATTGGCCAGCTGAGCGCTTGTCATATAAGTTGGCTTATCGTCGATCATGACAGTAACCCCCTGTTTGCCTTTCAGGCTGATATTCCCATCCTTATCCACGGTAACCCCGGGTGATTTTTCCAGAACATCCATGGCAGTGGAACCGGCATTTGCGGGGGATGCATCCACATTGACGATCATTCGATCCGCCTTCTGTTCAATAAAGGGCTTTCTGGCAATCACCGCGACTGCCGCCAGTTCTTTTTCCGCCTTTTTTAAAGTGATCGCAGGCAGGTGGAGTGGCTTCCCTCCTATTGTAAATGATTGTCCCTCAAAAGATTCATGCCCAATCGCTGTTACAAGCACGTGATAAAGTCCAAAGGGCACGGCTTCAAATGCAAAATTTCCAGACTTGTCCGATTGTGTGATTTTATAGGCAACAGTGTCTTTTTCCTTTATAATCGAAACTGTAGCTGCTTCCAGCGGGGCTTTATTCTCATCGGTGACTAACCCATACACCTGGCCTTGCTGGGCCTTTGCAAGACAGCTAATTGCAGTCAAAATGGTCAAAAAAAAGAGTTTCATGTTTTTGGTTTACTCGGTACTATTTTTAATTTATTACAAGTCAAAGATCAGTACTAAGCATTACATAGAACATTGTTTTATGTTGGAAGGCTGATTTTACTGATAATCGGAAACTTATAGCAGATGGGACGCTCTTAAGGCTTCAAAAGTTGCAGTTGTCTTTAAAAAACAGGATAGACGAGAATTCCTAAGGAAATGCGGTAGTCAGACCTGGTGACTGGTCTTCTCTGATGAGCTATCATATTGCCTTTTTCTTAAAAAATAGAGCAATAGACCGCCCAGAATGAGAAGAGTGGAGATAATTTCAGCCTGGGTTGGATGAAATCCAAAAATGGAGTACCGGGTATTCACCCTGATTTTTTCAATCAGGAATCTTTCAATACCATTTACAAACAGATAGACAGCAAAGAGAGTACCTGGTACCTTTAATTTTTTTCTTAATGACCAAAGGAGGAAAAACAGTCCGAGGCAGGCAATGGTTTCATATAAGGGGGTTGGAAAAACCGGCAAGGGCAGGTAACTGCAATAGCTTGTATTCAAACATCCCGGTATTTTAATTCCTTCTCCGATTACATTGTGTGGATAAGCATAGGCAAAGAACCAATTCGGTAAAAAGGATGGACCTTTTACAGCCAGGTGTGAAACATCCAGCGTTCCAAATTGGCTAAGATAAAAATCACTGTTGCGAGTAATGGTATTGTGAAAATTGTCAGGATTTGCAATGACTGTTTTTAGATTGGTGTCTACTGCGTAGGCACTATTAATGATGCCCCAGTCGCCGTCGCCGGCGGTCTGGCATCCAATACGACCTACTGCATAAGCCATCATTAATCCTGGTGCTGCGGCATCATTCAGGTGCCAGATGCCGATTTTATGTTTTCGTGCATAGTACCAGATGGCAAGGGCAGCGCAAATCAGTCCCCCGTAGAAAGTCAGTCCGCTAAAAGAAAACAGCGATTCCAGAGGATTTTTTACGAAGTCGTCCCAGGTTTCCAGACTATTAAAAACTTTTGCTCCGGCAAAACCAAAAACCGCCGCTAATATGACAAGATCTCCTACCCTGTCGTGCGGCCAGATCCGGATTTTCCTTTCTTCCGGCTTGGGTAGCTGTTGTCTGCGTTTTTCGCGAAATTTCATACCGGCAAACAGCAGGCCCAGGATCAATCCGGCCAACCAGTTCCCCTCGGAAGAGAGGATAAAATCTGCCGGATTCTGGGTCATGGAAGTCTTTACCGTGAAAAGACCGATGAATTTAAATCCGAAAATAAATCCCAACAGGAAATTAATGAACAATTCTCCAGGCCCGGCAGGCTTCCCCACTACGCGCAACTCCTCTTCCGACTGCAATAGTCCCTGCGCTTCTTTACGACGAAGCTCGCTGGTCAGGATGACAGCAGCCAGGATAAATGAGATGGCCACGAAAAAGCCGAATGTATTTATGAAATGGAGGAATTTCCAGTCAACTCCAAAAAGGTCCTGGAAAACATAGTAGAGATTCGGATACATAAGGCTGCAAGATAAGGGGAAAAAGTTGACGGAACCTTCGTAACCTTGTTGTAAAATCGAATGGTGATATGAAAAAAGTGGCTGTTATCGGAGCCGGTACAATGGGCAATGGCATTGCGCATGTTTTCAGTCAGTTTGGTTTCGAAGTGAATCTGATTGATTTGCAGGTGCAGCAATTGGAAAAAGCGATGGCGACCATTGAGCGTAACCTTGACCGGCAGGTGCAAAAGGGAATTATTGACCGCGAACGAAAGCAGCAGACCATTAGCCGCATCAATGCATTTACCGAT
>DASZRP010000062.1:0-11529 GCA_035548895.1 Puia sp.
GTCCACTTTGTTTTGCCTGTGGCGCGATCACTGCCCTCGAACAGTTCCTGGTCGTCCGATACCGCTTTCCATGCCGTGTGCATGTCGAGCAGGTTGACGAAGAAATCGTTGGTCAGCACGCCGGCACGTGTAGTGAACACACCATGCTTCGAGGCATCATAATTCGCATTCAATACCCGCAGGCCGCCAACCAGCACGGTCAGTTCAGGCGCCGTCAGCGTGAGCAATTGTGCCTTGTCCACCAGCAATTCTTCTGTAGCTACAGGAATTCCGGGTCTGCGGTAATTGCGGAAGCCATCGCCAAGGGGTTCGAGATAGCCGATCGATTCAATATCGGTCTGCTCCTGCGAAGCATCCATACGACCGGGCGTAAAGGGAACGGTAAGGGCCTGCCCGGCATCTTTCGCCGCTTTTTCAATGGCTGCGCCGCCAGATAACACGATCAGGTCGGCCAGGGAAACTTTTTTACCGCCCTTTTGTGCGCTGTTGAATTCTTTTTGAATCCCATCCAGCACCTTCAATACTTTTTCCAGTTGAACCGGATTGTTCACCCGCCAGTCTTTTTGGGGAGCCAGGCGAATGCGGGCGCCATTGGCGCCGCCACGTCTGTCGGAACTGCGGAAGGTAGAAGCTGAAGCCCAGGCCGTGGAGACCAGTTCGGCTACACTCAATCCGGATGCAAGGATTTTTGACTTCAGTGCAGCAATATCTTTTTCATCGATCAGCGGATGATCCACTGCAGGGATGGGGTCCTGCCAAACCAATTCTTCTTTCGGCGCGTCGGGACCGAGATAGCGTGTGGCTGGCCCCATATCGCGATGGGTCAGCTTGAACCAGGCTCGGGCAAAAGCATCGGCGAAGGCATCCGGATTATTCAGAAAACGCCTCGATATTTTTTCATACACCGGGTCCATTCTTAAAGACAGGTCGGTCGTCAGCATAGTCGGCAGGTGCTTTTTTGATTTGTCGTATGCGTCGGGAATAATGCCCGTTGCATTCTTGGCTACCCACTGGTGCGCGCCCGCCGGACTTTTCGTCAGTTCCCATTCAAAGCCAAAGAGGTTCTCGAAGAAATTATTGCTCCACCGGGTAGGTGTTTTGGTCCAGATCACTTCGAGCCCGCTGGTGATCGTGTCTGCGCCTTTCCCCGAGCCATAGTTATTGCTCCAGCCCAGGCCCTGCATTTCCATTCCAACGGCTTCCGGTTCTTTGCCGACATGGGTAGCCGGAGCGGCGCCATGTGTTTTACCAAAGCTGTGCCCGCCGGCGATCAGCGCCACCGTTTCTTCGTCGTTCATAGCCATGCGTCCGAAAGTATCGCGAATATCCTTAGCGGCTTTGATCGGATCGGGGTTGCCGTCCGGGCCTTCGGGGTTTACATAAATCAATCCCATCTGCACGGCAGCCAGCGGCTTTTCGAGATTGCGGGAATGAATATCGCCGTCGGCCTTTTCGTCCGTTACCGTTACACCGTGATTTTCCACGACGCCGGGGGAACCGTGTGCATAGCGCAGGTCGCCACCCAGCCAGGTAGTCTCGGCGCCCCAGTAAACGGATTCATCTGCTTCCCAGGCATCTTCCCGTCCCCCGGCGAAGCCGAATGTCTTAAATCCCATCGATTCCAGCGCAACATTGCCGGCGAGGATCAGCAGATCGGCCCAGGAGATATTGCGTCCATATTTTTGCTTAATGGGCCAGAGCAGCCTCCGTGCCTTGTCGAGGCTCACGTTGTCGGGCCAGCTGTTGAGCGGGGCGAACCGCTGGGCGCCGGCGCCGCCCCCGCCGCGGCCATCTCCCACACGATAAGTTCCTGCGCTATGCCAGGCCATCCGGATGAACAAGGGACCATAATGCCCGAAGTCGGCCGGCCACCAGTCCTGCGAGTCGGTCATCAGTTTGTTAAGATCCTTTTTTACTGCTTCCAGGTCGAGGCTTTTGAAAGCCTCAGCATAGTCGAAATCCTTGTCCATCGGGTTCGAGAGGGACGAGTGCTGGCGAAGTATGCTTAGCTTTAAATGATTGGGCCACCAGTCGCGGTTCCGGGTGCCGCCACCGCCAACGTTGCTTTTCATGCTGCCGTTATGAAAGGGGCATTTGCTGATGTCGTTCGACTGCTTTTCCATTATGCATAAGTTTATTGGTGATGGAATATGTTCCGGCACGGGAATTTGGTGCGGACGGTAAAATTAGGATTTCAGTCAAATAATCAGAATCAATTAAATCTATAATTTAATAGTTAAAATCTATTTTTATTGCCACTATTTCTCCGGCCCTTTGGCGATTGGCTGATTCCGGAGCGTGGGATCGGCTGAACAGGACATTCAGGAAATCCTGCTGTTTCCCTGGCTTGAATTAATGAATATTTGATCGGGGGCTTGCAAATCCGGGATTTTCTTTTATTCTTTGTATTCCGATCTGTATCCCGCTGACGAACCTGTTGACACAGGTTTTTTTATTTGTGCAACTCCCCAGAATCCGGTATCAATCAAGTTCCAAATATCCGGCGAACGGCCCCTTTTTTACTTGATTAATATCATTACCATGAGCCCCCTGATCCGTACTTTATTAGCATTGCCCTTTTTGAGCCTGTCCTTCGCTGCCTGTTTTGCCGGAACCGGTACTGTAAAGCCGGTTCAAAATACTTCCCGCACATTTATTAGTCAGGTTCGCACGCTCGACTCGGCGCTTTCGACTTCGCTTGCAGTGCTTACCGACGATCGGACTGCGGAAAACTCCGATGCAGCGACCGCTCACTCCGGCCGAATCTGTTCCTGCCAGATCCTTAACCTGCAGTCATCCAACTACGACCATCGCCATGTGGCCCTTTTTGCCGAGAAAACCAATCACGGTTCTTCTGCCGATTACGCTGTGGCAAAAAAACGGCTCGACCGGGAAAAGAAAAATCTCCGGCGTCAGTTCTACGACAAGGTGGAAGTAGTGAGTGAAATTTCCGGTGTGGGCAGCTGCCAGTCGCTTTATGTCCGCCTCAAGGGCAGCGACGAACATTTACAAATGTATGAGGTGCTGAATGCGGATTAGATGACAGATGACAGTTGATAGATGACAGTTATCTCAATTATAAAATCAAATTGTCGTTGTCGTCCAGTTCCCAAAATGGATTATAGGCTACTTCAAATAAATATCCGTCCAGATCTTTGAAGTAGCCGCTATAGCCGCCCCAATAGACCTGTTGTGCAGGTTTAACGATTGTTGCTCCAAACTTTGCGACCTGTTTTAGCGTGTCGTCGACCTCTTTTTCGGATTTGGCATTATAGGAGATGGTAAGTCCTGAAAATACCGACGGTTCATAGGGCAATGTGGTATCGTCGGCAAGTTCCTCCCGCGGATGCAGGGCCAGGGTAATCCCGCCCAAGGGGAATAAGGCTAGGCCGTCCATGCTTTTAGCGGATTTTTTCCAGCCCAGTCCTTTTTCGTAAAAATTCAGGGCTCTTTCAAAATCACTGACACCGAGTGTGATCAGGTTTAGTTTTTGGCGCATAACATAGCGTGAAATAAAACAGAATTTAAAGGTTCTCAACTGTCATCTGTCATCCCGCCTTCGCCAGGGCTACGGCGGGCGAAGCCGTCATCCGTCGTCTAATACTGCTCCTGCTCATTCGGAAAATCCTTCGATTTGACATCATTGATATAATGCCCCACGGCGCCGACGATCTGTTCGTGCAGGTTGAGGTATTGGCGTAGAAAGCGGGGCTTGAATTCGGTATTGATGCCGAGCAGGTCGTGCATCACCAGCACCTGCCCGTCGCAGTATCTGCCTGCGCCGATGCCGATCACAGGAATGCTGACGCTTTCGGCCACTTCTTTGGCGAGTTGGGCAGGGATCTTCTCCAGTACGATGCCAAAGCATCCGGCCTGTTCGAGCAGTTTTGCGTCTGCTTTCAGCTTGACAGCTTCTGCTTCTTCGCGGGCACGCACATTATAGGTCCCGAATTTATAAATGGATTGGGGGGTGAGCCCGAGATGGCCCATCACCGGAACACCGGCAGCCAGAATACGGTTCACCGACTCCAATACTTCCGCGCCACCTTCCAGCTTTACACCATGAGCGCCGGTCTCTTTCATAATGCGGATCGCCGAGACGAGCGCTTCTTTTGAATTGGATTGGTAGGAGCCGAAAGGCAGATCGACGATCACCAGCGAGCGGTTCACCCCCCGGATCACCGAGGAGGCATGATAGATCATCTGGTCGAGGGTGATGGGTAGTGTGGTTTCATGACCGGCCATAACGTTCGAAGCGGAGTCGCCGACAAGGATCACATCGACGCCTGCCTCGTCGAACAATCGGGCAAAGGAAAAATCGTAGGCCGTGATCATGGCAATCCTTTCTCCTGCCGCTTTCATGTTCTGCAGGGTATTGGTGGTCACTTTTTTTACGTTCATCGCCTGTTGGTTGAGGGCGTAAAGATAGGTCCAATTGAAATGAAACGGCAATCCGGCATCAGGCAGGTTGGGTGACCGGCTGCAGTGCGGTCAGCTCACGGTAAAGGGCCTGAATGAGCCCGTCGGCCAACCCGATCTTGGGCACGTAGATTTCTTCTGTATCGATCCACCGCATCACGTTGACGTATATCTGTAAAGCGGGCACGATCACATCGGCCCGGTCGGCCTTCATACCGTAGAGGCGCATCCGGTCTTCCACTGAAAAGCTGCTCAGCTCTTTGTAGTAATCCTTCAGCAGTTCGAGGTTCAGGGGCTTGCCATCCTTTCTTTTAGAGAGAGAAAAAACTTTATTGATATTTCCGCCGGACCCGATGGCGGTAATATGCTTGGTTGTGCCGCGGATCTCTTTCTTCAGAAAATCTTTCATCGCATCCCAATGCGCTTCGGTGACCTGGTTCTTGAGCAAGCGAATGGTGCCGATATTAAAAGATTTCTTGAAGAGCAGGCGGTTGTCGGCAAAGCAGGTGAGTTCCGTGCTGCCTCCACCGACATCGATATAGAGATAAGCATTCTCGGTATCGAGATTCTCGGCGATATGGTTTTCGTAAATAAAGGAAGCTTCGTCGTCGCCGCTGATGATTTCGATGGTAATGCCCGTCTCCGCTTTTACGAGATCGAGAATTTCTGCGCTGTTGGAAGCATCGCGCATGGCCGAGGTGGCAGCCGCCTTGCAATGTTCCACGCCGTAGGCCTCCATCAGGTATTTGAAGGCGCGCATGGAATTCAGCAGCATGCTGACCCGGTCGCCGGAGATCTTTTTTTGTTCGAAAACATCGAAACCCAGGCGGAGAGGGATACGCACCAGGTTCAATTTTTCAAACACGGTCTTTTTGCCTGTTACCTGCACTTCGGAGATCAGCAGCCGGGCCGCGTTACTTCCGATATCGATGGCCGCCAGCTTCATCAGCAAATTGGTTTTTAAATGGGTATCAGCGTATCGGTTACCGGAACCGGCATTTGTTCGCCTGTATCCACAACCGGTTTATTTTTCTGGCTCAGGTACTGATAGATCTCGATCTGCGATCTGGTCTTCTTCGCCGAGTCGCGCTTGTATTTATTCTGCAATCCATTGTCGAGCCAGCGTGCTTTGACATTGTCGGCTAACTGGATCGCAAGGATATCCTTGAGCTCCCGGCGAATTTCCGGATCGGTAATGGGGCAGGTGGCCTCCACCCGGTGATCCATATTCCGTACCATCCAGTCAGCCGAAGATATATAAACTTTTTCTTTGCCGCTGTTGTGGAATATAAACACCCGTGCATGCTCGAGATATTCGTCGAGAATGCTCACGGCCGTCACCGGTTTTTTGAATTTTTTATTTTCCGGCATCATGCAGAAGATGCCGCGCACGACGAGCTTGAGCTCCACGCCGGCGCGGGCGGCTTCGTAGAGTTTCAGGATGAGTTCTTCGTCCGAGAGGGAGTTGATCTTTAGCGTGATGGCCGCCGGGTGTTTGTTCCTTGCCGCCTTGATCTCCGCGTTGATCATGCGGTAAAGTTCCTTGCGCAGCACAATAGGGCAGGGTATAAGGGTCTTGCAGGCTTTTAACGGCCCCGGACCGCTCTTCCATTTTTCCAGGTAGTTGAACATGCGGTTCACGTCGGCCATGATATTGCGGTTGCTCGTAATGAGGCAGTGGTCGCCGTACATCGTGGCTGTTTTCTCGTTCAGGTTGCCGGTGCTAACAAAGCCATAATGTATGGTGCGCTGCCCAGTCTTCTTCCGGATCAGGCAGATCTTTGCATGCACTTTCATGTTGGGAATGATGTCGATCACTTTTACGCCCTCTTCTTCCAGCCGCTCTTTCCATTCCAGGTTGGCTTCTTCGTCGAAGCGGGCGCGAAGTTCCATCATCACCGTCACCTGTTTGCCGTTGCGCACCGCATTGATGAGTGCATTGATCACTTTGGAATTGGAGGCCATCCGGTAGCAGGTGATCCTAATGGAAGTTACTTCCGGGTCGATGGCGGCTTCGCGCAGCAGGTCGATCACCGGGTTAAAGGAATGATAGGGAAAATGCAGCATGAGGTCCTGTTCCAGGGCCACCTCGGTGATCCGTCTGCCCTTACCCAATTGCGGCGGAAGGAAGGGCTTCTTGCGCTGACCTTTTTTGGGGAATACGTCGGGAAATTCCATGAAGTGGCGGAAATTGTGAATGCGGCCGCCCGGTATGATATTGCCTTTTTTCGAGAGAGAGAGCCCGCGTATAAGGTAGGCGAGCAGGTCGGCGTCCATTTCCTTATCGTACACGAAGCGCACGAACTTCCCCTTGCGGCGGTTCTTCAATCCCTTTTCTATTTTCTCGATCAGCGTCGTGGAGAGGTCATTGTCGATATCGATCTCTGCGTCCTTGGTCACTTTGAACACCCATGACCGGTACCTGTCGTATCCGAAATAAGAGAATACACTTTTCAGGTTATAGCGGATCACGTCTTCCAGCAGGATGATATGGTGCTCGTCGGCCGTAGGGGAAGGGAGTTGGACGAACCGGCCCAGCACCCGGGTCGGGATCTCCACGAGGGCAAACTTTTTCTCTTCACCTTCCGCGGTTTTGCGGGAAAGAGCTACACCCAGATAGATGGATTTTTCGCGGAGATAAGGGAACTGGGGAATGCTCTGGATCATCAGGGGGATGATATTGGCGCGCACCTCCTCCTCGAAATAATTCTGTACGAATTTCTGCTGTTCCTTGTTCAGGTCTTTTTCGGTGATCAGGAAGATCTTTTCCCGGGTCATTTCCTCATAAATCTTGCGCCAGGTCTCGTCGAACTGGTCCTGCTGTTCCAGCACGATCTCCTGAATCTGTTCCAGGATCTTCTCGGGGGCCAGTTCCATGTGCATATTCAGCTTACCCTTACCGCTGAATTCCTTCATCCGGTTCAGGGCGGCCACCCGGACCCGGAAGAATTCGTCGAGGTTATTGGAGAAAATACCCAGGAATTTCACCCTTTCCCTCAGGGGTACGCTGGTGTCGGCCGCTTCCTGTAACACCCTGGCGTTGAAGGCTAACCAGCTTATATCCCGGGGGATCGTTCGTCTTTTCATAATAGTGGGACCAATGTGGATAAGTGGAAATGTGAAAGTATGAAAATGGGCGGGAAGAGCGGGGAGGTAATGATTATTTAATACAAATGTGGAGATGTGAGAATGTGAAAATTGGGGATAGAATTTTCATTTTCATATCTTCACATCTCCACATTTACACATTATCCACGTTTGTTTTTGAATTTCGGAAATTTTAACGACCTTTGCCGTCCAAAATTCAGATACCATGTCGAAAGTATGTCAGGTAACGGGTAAGCGTCCGGTTACCGGAAATAAGGTCTCCCATTCCAATATCAAGACCAAGCGCCGGTTTTTACCCAATCTGCAGCAGAAGCGTTTTTTCCTGGCAGAAGAAGACCGTTGGGTAACCCTGAAACTGTCCTCTGAAGGCATCCGGACCATCAACAAGAGAGGGTTGTATACTGTGGTGAAGGAGTTAAGGCAGGCAGGCGAAAAGATCTGATACCGGTTCAATAAAACATTTTAAATCAAAGCAAGATGGCAAAGAAAGGCAGCAGGGTTCAGGTGATTCTGGAATGCACGGAGCATAAGGCCAGCGGTCAGCCCGGCACCAGTCGTTATATTACGGTGAAGAACAAGAAGAACACCCCGGAGCGTCTGGAACTGAAGAAATTCAACCCGATCCTGAAGAAGGTGACGGTGCATAAGGAGATTAAATAAATTATCTAATTTGAAAATTTGAAGATTTGAAAATTGGCAGATGAGACGATCGGTCGGTATTTTCAAATTTTCAAATTCCCAAATTTTCAAATTCTCAAATTGTACTCATGGCAAAAGCAGCAAAAACCGCGATCAAGACCAAAGACGCCCGGGCAGCCGCCGAGGCGAAGAACTGGACAAAAGTGATCAGGGCGGTTCGCAGTCCGAAGACCGGCGCTTACACTTTCAAGGAAGCGATCGTGCATAAAGACAAGATCAAACAGTACCTTGCCCAGAAATAAGGTCAACGGATAATTGATTTGAAGAGCTGTTCCCGGACCGGAGCGGCTTTTTTATTTCCCGGTAAAAGATATGCTCATGGGATTTTTCGATAAGCTTTTCGGCAGGAAGGAGAAGCAGTCGCTTGACGAAGGACTGCAGAAAACGAAGACCGGTTTTTTCTCCCGGGTCACCAAAGCCATCGCGGGAAAGAGCACGGTTGACGAGGAGGTACTGGACAACCTGGAAGAGGCCCTGGTCAGCGCGGATGTGGGCGTGGATACTACGCTCAGTATTATTCAGCGTATCGAAAAGCGTGTACAGCAGGATAAATACCTGAATACCTCCGAGTTGAACCAGATCCTCCGCGGGGAGATCAGCAGCATGCTCACCGAAAACGGTTCAACCGGGGCCAGGACCTTCGAGCTCCCGGAAAAGAGACCCTACGTGATCCTGGTGGTTGGCGTAAACGGTGCGGGAAAGACAACGACCATTGGCAAGCTCGCCTATAATTTTAAAAAAGCCGGTTATTCCGTTCTCTTAGGCGCCGCCGATACTTTCCGTGCTGCGGCGACCGACCAGCTTACGATCTGGAGCGAACGTATCGGCGTACCCATCGTAAAACAGGGTATGGGAGCCGACCCTGCGGCCGTGGCTTTCGACACCCTGCAAAGCGGCATCTCAAGAGGTTCGGATGTGGTGATCATCGACACTGCCGGACGCCTGCATAATAAGCAGGGCCTGATGGAGGAACTGGGAAAGATCAAGCGCGTGCTGAAGAAGCTGATGCCCGATGCGCCGCAGGAAGTGCTGCTGGTGCTCGATGGCAGCACCGGTCAGAATGCCTTAGAGCAGGCCCGCCAGTTCACCGCGGCTACGGATGTAACGGCACTGGCCATTACCAAACTCGACGGCACCGCCAAGGGCGGCGTGGTACTGGCTATCGCCAACCAGTTTAAGATCCCCGTAAAATTCATTGGTGTGGGCGAGAAGATGGAAGATCTGCTGGTCTTCGATCCGCAGGAATTTGTCGACAGTCTGTTCTCGGGGAATGAATAGATGCTGACAACAGGGTTTGACAAATCCCGTCAGGCTCTTCGTTGAAATCGTAAAAAGTACCAGCCGGAAATACCTGCCAGCAGAGAAGCAAATAATACTGCTGTTTTTGCACTTTGTATTTTCTCCGGATCGTTGGGGAAGGCCAGGTTGCTAACGAAGATTGAAATGGTAAATCCTATCCCGCCCAGCAAGCCAATGCCGGCCAGTTGCTTTTTGTTAGCGTTCTTTGGCATGGTAGACCATCCCAACCCGATAGCGAGCATGCTGAAGCCGAAGATGCCCAGCGGCTTTCCGACCAGCAAACCAAGTTCTATGCCCAGGCTGCTGTGACTGAACAACTCTTTTTGCCAGCCCGAAATGAGTGGAATAGCAGTGTTCGCTAATGCAAAAAGTGGCACAATAATGAAGGCCACCGGGCGGTGAAGAAAATGCTCCAGTCGCGCGGAAGCATGCCCGTTCGCTTTCTTCCGGAAGGGAATGGCAAAGGCGAGCATGACTCCACTTAGCGTGGGGTGAGCGCCTGAGCGGTACATACAAAACCAGAGTACAATGCCGCCGGCAATATAGACCCAGAGATGAAATACGCCGAGCCGGTTCAGCAGCAGCAATAAAGCAAAAAGCAGGAGTGCCGTCAGGAGGAACGGGCCGGAAAGGGACTGATTATAAAAAATAGCGATAACGATCACCGATCCGAGATCGTCGATAATGGCCAGGGCTGTCAGAAAAATTTTTAGCGACAGCGGCACCCGTTTGCCAAGCAGCGCGAGCACACCTAACGAAAAGGCGATATCGGTCGCCATCGGAATACCAAAGCCGGACTGTTCCGGCGTACCCCGGTTCATCAGGAAATATATGCCTGCCGGTACCAGCATGCCGCCAATAGCCGAGAAGATGGGCAGAATGGCCTTTCCAGGCTCGGCAAGTTCGCCGGCATAAAGTTCCCGTTCAATCTCTAACCCGGCGCGAAGGAAAAAAACGGTCATCAGCCCCTCGTTGATCCATTCTCCGATGCTAAATGGAATTTTAACATTTCCGATATGCAGCGTTGCCGGCAGCTCCCAGAAATGGATATAGCTTTCGCTCCAGCCGGAATTGGCAACGATCATTGAAACCAGGACGCAGCCGACCAGGATGAGACCACTGGCTTTCTCGCTATGAAAGAATTCCTTAAACATGATGGTCGTTCAGGATTGAAACTAACATATCCGGTGCAGATACCCAAGAGGCCCTTGGGCCGAATTGCCTACCTTTGCGCCGCATGAAAACGAAGACCATCCGGCGCGATAAGGTGAATATCATCACCCTGGGCTGCAGCAAGAATATGGTGGACAGCGAGGTGCTGAGCGGGCAGCTTCGGGCCAATGCCGTAGATGTGGTTCACGAGAATCGCAGGCTCGATCATAATATCGTGGTGGTGAATACCTGCGGGTTCATCGACAAGGCCAAGGAAGAATCGGTCAATACCATCATTGAACAGGTCTCTTTAAAGAAAAAGGGCAGGCTCGATAAAGTGTATGTTACCGGCTGCCTGAGCCAGCGCTACCGGGACGATCTCGAGAAAGAAATTCCGGAAGTGGATGCCTGGTTCGGCACCATGGAGCTGCCCTTCCTGCTCAAACGGCTCAACGCCGACTATAAGTCAGAACTGGTGGGCGAGCGCCTGCTCTCCACGCCGCGGCATTATGCTTACCTGAAAATCGCTGAAGGCTGCAATCGTACCTGCGCTTTTTGTGCTATCCCGCTGATGCGGGGACAGCATACCAGTAAAACCATTGAGGATATTGTGAAGGAGGCTGAAGGACTGGTGCGCATGGGCGTAAAGGAAGTGATGCTGATCGCGCAGGAACTGACCTATTATGGACTGGACATCTATCGCAAGCGCGCCCTGCCCGATCTGTTGAACCGGTTGGCCGACATAAAGGGACTGGAATGGATCCGGCTTCACTATGCTTATCCCTCGAAATTCCCGTTAGAGATCATTGATGTCATGCGCCAGCGGGATAATATCTGCAATTATCTCGATAT
>DASZRP010000063.1:0-6891 GCA_035548895.1 Puia sp.
CGGGAAACACCTGCTCATCTGGCCGAAACCATTCAGCAATTGCTGCACGATGCAGACCCGCAGGTGCGCCGGGAACTGGCCATTGCCCTGCATCATAATCCATCGGCTGAAGCCCCTGCAGCCTGGGCATCGCTGGCGATGCAATACGACGGACAGGATCGCTGGTATCTCGAAGCCCTGGGCATCGGTGCCGACAGGCAGTGGGAGCGCTTCTTCAAAGCCTGGTTGAATCAGGTGAAAGATCCTTTGCGGGATGCCGCTTCGAGCGATATCGTATGGCGGGCGAGAACCGATCTGGCCCTCCCCTGGCTGGCTCAGCTTGCAGCAGACAAAAACGTTCCGTTGCAAAACCGGCTCCGTTATTTCCGCGCATTCGATTTTCATCCCGGAAACGCCAAGTCAGCCTACCTGCTGCGCATGATCGGCGACAGCAATGATATTGCCTTCGATAAAGTAGTTCTACGCGCGCTGGACAGGAATGCCGTAAAGCAATCGCCCGCCGCACGAAAAGCATTGGCGAAGATTTTACGGGCCATCAACAGCACACCGGAATACCTCGAGTTTGTAAAACAATATGAGGTCAAATCGGAATCGAAGAACCTGTTGCAACTGGCGATCGATAGTAGCGGAAAAGACCTGGGGCGTGATGCGGCGGCACTGCTGCTGACAATGAAAGGCGATCAACTGGCCTGGGCGAGGATCAATAGCAAGGATACTGCCGCCGCCATCGGCCTGCTCAGTTCGCTGAGCCGGGTAGGCAGCAAAGAATCGATCGACATGGTACAGCGCGTGGCGCTTTCTTCAAAATACCCTGATCATGTCCGTGAGGAGGCTGCAGCCGGCATTGGAAAAAGCTGGGGCGGTGAAGAGCGTGTGCTGGCGATCCTCAAAGCAAGGCAAGTCCCACAGCCGCTGATCCCCTTTGTCGTCGCCGGCGTGAAAGGCGCCTGGCGCAGTTCGGTGAGGAATGAAGCGGAGAGCTATCTTCCCGGACATGTCGGCACCGTTGCTAAAGCGGCGCCCACCCTGCAGGAGCTCAATGCCTTGCCTGCCGACGCCGAAAAAGGAAAACTCGTTTTCCAGGGAACCTGCTCCATCTGTCACATGGTGGGCGTGGAAGGAAAAGATTTCGGACCTAAACTCAGTGAGATCGGTTCGAAATACGCCAAAGATGGTCTGCTGAACGCGATCGTTCATCCTTCCGACGGCATCAGCTTCGGTTTCGAAGGCTGGGAGCTTAAGCTGAAAGATGGATCGGTGTTGAAAGCCATCATTGCGAGCAAGACCGAAACGGATATCGATCTCAAATTCCCCGGCGGCAGCCGGCAGCAGATCAAGACCGGCACCGTGGCCTCGATGAAGGAAATGAAAGAGTCGATGATGCCGGCTGATCTTTATCAATCCCTAAGCAATCGGGATTTGGCCAATCTGCTGGCCTATTTGTCGGGGTTGAAGAAGAAATAGGAATGAACACGGAATATAGCTGAGAGACGCACCTGCGGGCAAGAATCCGGGTCGTTTGAAATGTCTCTTATTTCTTTTATTTTAGCCGCTATAACCTCTTCGAAACCCTGGAATTGAATGCCCGGAATACTACGCTTTTTTCTCATTGGACTACTCATATCCTTTTCGGGCAAGAGGTCTTTTTCCCAGGTTAGCCCGGCCTTCGGGCAAAACCCAGTCATTCCCGGAAATTCCACAGTCGACCAATCGGTATTGGAAAAAGTAATGGAGCAGACCGGGTTGCGCTTCCGGAAACTGCCAAATATATCTGTTCCCGAAAGGGTTACATCGATGCGTCGCAGCGTGCAAACGGGGATTTCACCAATGAAAAAAACAAGATCCCTGCCCTTCCATTCCCTGAGTGCCCCGGGCTGCGTAGATACCTCGCAGCACTTGCTCACCAGTGAAAACGGCAGCTGGCTCGGGCTCGATTATATTACCAAAACACGCGATGGAAATATTCTGGTTGCCGGATTCCGGGCAACACAGTCGGCGCCCAATTATACATCGCCTTACCTGGTGAAGTATACTCCTCAGGGTAATATTCTCTGGTCAAAGTCTTTTGACGGGCCGGGTATCTATCCATTGAATTTTGCCACAGCGTACAAATGTTTCGAACTAAATGACGGTTCACTATTGCTTGCCGGATCGGTGGATGTCCCTGAACTTTGGAATGGGCGATCTGAATTGGCGTTGTGGAAACTTGACGGCAGTGGCAACCTGCAATGGGCGCAGACGGATAGCTGTTCTATCTGGATCCAATATAGCGGCGATCTGTTTGTCAAGGATTGCGTGCAGGATGCCGCAGGGAATATTTACCTCGGCGGCAATCAGTACGCTTTTGATGCCATATCTACGGGCGCGTTCGTGCTGAAAATGGACCCTGCCGGTAACATACAATGGGATAAAAGTTTTGCTTCCAGAGCTGGCGTATGTTTCGGGATCATGTTTGCCGGCAATGGATTGAACGTAATTGGCTCAAACGCAGATATGACTGTTCCCGACGGAGGATGGAATACGACCAACTATCTCTGGTGCATCCGGGTGAATCTGGTGACCGGAGATTCTTTGTGGGCAAAAGCCTGGTACCCGGATTTTGGATCTGATGCCGGATGGAATGCCATCACAAACGTTGGTTCGGCCCTGTTGCTGGACAACGGCCATATTGGAGTGTTCGGGAAAACACTGTCGGATCTCAGACCAGCTTCGCCCCGTATACATGCCGCCATCGCGGAATTCGATACCGATTTTAATTATCTGCGGGGATGGATGATCGGGTCGGATATCCAAAGCAATTTTTCCGGCATGGTGGTGACCGAACAGACGACGGGCAGGATATCTTATTCGTACATGACGGAGTTAAACAGCTACGATGAAGATATAGCGTATGGAGCGATTGAAAATGGGCAAATCATCCGGGAAAGGGTCTTTCATGAACGAAATCGGTCTAATGGATGGACCTCCAATTTTCTATTTTTCCCCGGCAACGAAGACATTGTCTTTCAAATGTACAGCGATCCGGTAGCCAATACCTCGGGCCAGGAAATGATACGGCTGCACGACAGTGACACCAGCAGTTTATGCGGTGGAAGCGATACTACGCTTAGTATGGTTCTTCCCTATGCCATGAAGCGTCTGCCAAATTACAGCTGGGATTCGATAGCCGCAACACATTCAGGCGAACCAATCGCGTGATGCCCCCACCGGTCGACGGTCATCCAATCCAGCAGACGGTCTGCCAGCTGATCTCTTTCTGCGATTCGGTTAAATTATTTCTCGACAAAGACACCGTCTGCGCCGGTTCACCCGCAACCTTTACTTGCCGAATAAATCCTGAATGCGGCAGCCGGCCCACCTGGTACTTTGATACCACTAACCTGCAATCCTATTCAATACCGAACGACAGCACGCTGCAGGTCGTTTACCGGGAGCAATATCAGGGTGCAGTGTCCTCCCGAATGAACGGCACCTGCCGAAGTTTATCCGATTCCAAAATCCTTACGGTATTGCACACCAATAAACCGGTTACCCTTGGTGAAGATGCTTTTTTGTGTCCCGACAGCAGTCTGGTATTAAGGGCAGCGGCGGGCTACAACAGTTATTCCTGGCAGGATGGTTCGGCAGCAGATTCTTTTCTGGTACAAACACCGGGGAAATATTATGTAACCGTAACTAATACCTGCGGAGTGCCCAGCAGCGATACGGCGATAGTGCAAGAGGCGCCCGGGCTGAATTTCTCGATCGGCCCGGACTTATCCGTTTGCATAAATGCAAGTGTTATACTTCAGGCTCCTTCAGGGTATTTGAATTATCAATGGAAAGATCAAAACGGAAACACCATCAACGAAACACCGGATATTTATCTAACCCCGCCATCTTCAACAACCTATTCCATTGCTGCGCAAACCAGTCTTGGATGTGCTGTAAAAGATACGGTCGCCATCACGGTTAACATACCCCTTCCTATAAGCCTGGGTAGGGATACAAGCTTCTGCACCGGCGACAGCGTATTGCTGCAGGCAGGCAATGGGTTTCTAAATTATGCCTGGAGCAACGGCTCATCGAACGCTTCTATCTACGCAACAACAGCAGGAGCTTATTTTGTGAAAGCGCAATCACCGAACGGCTGTTACAGCAGCGACACCATGCAGGTCCTTCATGTATATGCATTGCCGGAAGTTGCGCTCAACCCAAAGGTCTGGCTTTGCGAAGGCGAACCCCGCCAACTTGATGCCGGCAGCGGTTATGCCCGTTATGTGTGGCAGGATGGCAGCGGAAGCTCTACATTTTCAATCGACACAACCGGCACTTATTGGGTAGAGGTGACCGATAGAAACGGATGCACCGGGAGCGATACCATAACGATCAATCAGATTATTCCGTCACCAACAAACTTTTTATCGGCAGACACCCTTATCTGCGACGGATATCCGGCTAAAATACAGGCAAGGCCCGGGTTTACCTCATACCTCTGGAGTTCCGGCGATGCGAAAGATTACATGACGACCAGAAAAGCAGGCAATTATTCACTGACCGTAACCGATGATCATGGATGTTCGGCCACGGCTTATATTGCTGTCAGCACCAAGCAATGCCTTTTCGGAATTTACTTCCCCAATGCTTTCAGTCCGAATGGAGACGGCATCAATGAAGTTTTCCGCCCATCGGTTTTTGGAAATCTCTCCCAGTATCATTTACAGATCTTCAATCGCTGGGGCCAACAGGTTTTTGAAACCAGCGATTACACTAAAGGATGGATAGGAAAACTTGGAGGAGCCGATCAGCCTGTCGGGACTTATGTATGGATCAGCCGATATGCATTTGAGGGCAAAACAGAAAAAGTAGAGAACGGGACTTTACTGCTGATCCGCTAAAACAGGTCTATTTCGCCTTGCCCAGGCCCATTTTATAATCGTCGGGCGTGCCGACGATCTTGAGGTTGATGAACCGGACCTTCTTATTGGCGTCGCGGTATTGAATGGCGTCCACCTGGTCGGGGTCAACTTCCTCCTGCTTTTTACCGAATAGTTTCTGGAACGCGACATGGGTAACGAGCTTCAGCGGAATGCGCAGATAATATTCCATGTGTTCGTCCATGCCTTGTGAGCCGGACACTTCCAGAAAGCCGATAGAGGAATTGATATTCATTGCGGGAATGGACAGGGTATTGTTCTTAAATGAAAGCTGGTTTCGCAGGGTATCGAAGCGTACTTTGTTCAGGTTCTTGTCGCTGAAATAAGTAGACAAAGCCTGAAGCGGTGCAAAGTTATCGAGCTCGCCATCGTAAATATTTACGTCGATCTGCGCTTCCGATTTATCCATGATCGGCATCAGATCAGGATGCACCAGAAGATAGCATTTCACCTGCCCGCTGAGCCGGCCGCGGATATTCTTGTTGATCACATAATCCTGTCCTAAATAATCCAGTTTCAGCATCAGTTTTTCCAGGTCAACGTTGTTTACATTCAATCTGCTGCGCAAATAAATCCGGTCGGGGTTGCTCCCGTTGAAATGCGCGCGGGCGCCAATACGACCGCCAGCCACTTCCACACCGAAAGTATCGAGATAAAGCTGCTGATTGTCCAGCATGCGCAGTTTCGTGGAAAGGTTCTTCAGCCCCAGGCGGCGGCATTTGATGCGGCCTATATTCACACTGGCATTGAAATGAATAAAAGGGATGCGGAAAAGATTGAAGCTGTCGGTCGAGGCCGCAGCGATCAGGGAATTGTCGGCGGAATCCTGCACGGGCGCCGGATCGGCGGCAGGGCCTTTTGCCGGATTAGTCATTTCATCCTGCGCGTTCTCTACATAGCTTGTCAGTTGGTTCACGTCCAAAAAACGGGAGGTGAATTGCAGGTAATTTTCTTTATTGCGTTTAACGGTATCCTGGCCTGTATAAAGCCGCATGCTGATGTTGATATCGCTGTTGCCGATCCTTCCCTGAAGCGTGTCGATACGCACGAAATGGTCGTTGCTGAATTTGATATTGCCACGCAGACTGTCCAGGCGGTAAGGATGCTTTGTCAGCGCGCCGGAAATATTCGCGATCCGGATATTAGCGAAGCGGAACACAGAATCGTATCGCAGGTCGGTCTTTGAACGGACCCAGACATTATTAAGCACCTCGCGCGCGTATTGCTTCGGAAAGTAACGGCGGCTGCGTCTGCCCAGGATTTCGTTTAAGGCAAGACGCTGGGATTTCAGGTCGAAAGCGATCTGCGTGCGCCCCCGTTTTACTTTAGCGAACCAAAGGTTGTAATTATTTACTCGACCGCTTAGACGGACATCGCTGCTGTCTACCCGGCCAGCAAAATTGCGGAGTACCAGCGAGGTATCGCCAATGGCCAGTTCCGCTCCGAAATCATGAAAGCTGTGCGGATAGCGCTTAAAGGCCGCGCTGAGATGTTCGATGCTGAACCGGCCCCGAGGCAGGGGATTGGGATGGCTCAGCTCGTCGACCGAAGTCTGCAGCGAAAGTCCGATATTGAATCCATGAACCTCTTCCTTCGATTTCCGGCTCAACGCCGTATCGAAGGCTAACAGCTCTTTCAGTACCAGTTGGTTGCTGGCCACATGCAGCGTCAGCGCCAGCGGTTTCTGCTGCTTGTGAAAAAGCGCGGGCAGATCGCTCAGCGAGCCGTTGAGATGAAAATCGGAATGACCAACACGAAAATCGAGGGTATCCATTTTTACAAAGCCGTCCTTCATGCTGGCGTGCAGGTCGAGATGCTCCACCAGGTAGGGCGAAGAGGGAATGCGAAAGCTAAGGTCCGTGACCGTTAGTTCGCTTTGCAACCCTTTGGTGAGCTTGCGGATCGTTTGTTCCGGGAGGCTGATATCGACGAGCTCCTGGAAATTCATATCGAGGCGGATATGACCGGTAATACG
>DASZRP010000064.1:0-4747 GCA_035548895.1 Puia sp.
GCAGGCTGCGAGCATAAATTATTACCGGAGTATTGATTTCAAGAAAATACTTTTATACAAATCTTGAAGAGTATGGAGAAGATTTAGGTTAGGTGCAAAAGATAACGAATTCGCTTAAATAATAAGCCCCGGACAATGCCGGGCTTCTTTCTGAGCGAAATGTGGATTAGTTATGAATTGTGCTTGTCGCGTAGTCGATCACCAGATAGTTCTTTCTCAATACATCCGCTCCCCTATAATTCCGACTTAATTAATATTGAAGGGGCGTTCGACTTGTATGCCGCATTCGAACGATACGAATTTCTTCGACGGTTATCCGATATGAAATTCGGTAGTGGTATTTTTCAAACGCCCGCCAGGAACCATCATTATTTTTCTTGAATTTATCAGGAGGGAACATTTCCGGTTGTGCCGTAAGCATTCGACCAACCACGTATCTGTTATCTAAAAGTATTATCGCTGAGGCTTCCATTGATCGGGAAGCAGACCGCGTAGCTGGCTCGTTTTTGTAGCCGGCAGTCTCTCCAGGATATCCTTCATGTATTCCCACGGATTAACCTGTTGCTTCTTGCAACTTTCGAGTAAAGAGTAAAACAAAGCCAGTCGTTTCCCTCCTTCGTTAGATCCTGCAAACAAGTAGTTCTTGCGGCCAAGTGCCACGGGTCGCATGGCATTCTCGACCGTATTATTGTCTAATTGCAATCGTGCATCGGTAACATAGAGTGACAGTCGGTCCCATCGGGCCAGGCTGTAAGCGATGGCTTTGCCTATTTTACTTTTAGGCAGCACCTGGCTATAGTTTTCAGCCAACCAGTTTTTCAATGACTGCAGTATGGGAACGGCCTCCTGGCGACGAAGATGTTCGATCGTAGTGGTCTGCAGGTTTTCTTCCCTGATCCGCCGTTCGATTGCATACAATTTCTGTACCTCCTTTAAAAAATATTCGGCACGCTCCTGGTCATTATCCAGCGCTTTCTCAAAGTAGCGTCTCGCATGGGCCATACAGTGCATCAGGATGATTTCCTTCCTACCGCCAATGGAAGCATGCTCATATACCCCGTAGCCATCCGTTTGCAGATAGCCGGTGTAATCTTTCAATAAATGTATCGGGCCTTCTTTTCCACGACTAGGCTGGAAGTCGTAAAAGATAAGCTGATGTGGAGGACTGTGATAAGCCCACAGGTAGCCGGTATGGGCTGCTCCTTTCGTTTCGCCATCCAATACCGGCAAAGGCGTCTCATCGGCCTGAACGTAGTCGCTTTCGAACACCACCCTGACCAGTTCTTTTCCTATTGGCGACAGCAGTTCGGCTATCGCATCCAGCCAGCCGCTGATAGTACTGGCCGACAGCTTAACGCCATCCCGTTGGTAGCGTTTGATCTGGCGATAGATGGGGAGATGATCCACATGCTTGTCGACCAGTATCTGTGCCAGTAGTCCTGGTGCAGGGATCCCTTTTTCAATAGGGAAGTCGGGGAGCGGAGCAATCACCACTTGGGTATAGCCTGTTCCATCCGTCTTTATCCGGGCATATTTGGGACGGATGTACCGACGGATCTGTAGCTTCCCGGGTGTGTAATCCAGTTGCTCGGTAATCTCTTCACCGATCTTATCAAGTCCCGTAATATCTTCCGTTGGTTCCAGCACAATATCGACCTTCGGTAAATTAGCAGGCAACGCCTGACGGCCGGTCGGCTTAGACTCCAACTTCGTAGTGACCACTTTAACTTCACGCGTTATGGGAGCTGGTAGAGCCGCTTCTGCCATGACCTGCATCAGATCCAGCTGAGCATTCGGGGCTGATGGCAGGAACCGTTCCGATTTACGACCGAACAACAGCCGCTTCATATCCCGAAGCTCATAGGTAAGCAAGGTCACCTGTTCGAGCAACTGCTTATTCTGAGCTTCCAGTCTGGCGATATAGTCGGATTGATCCACCCCCTAAATTTACCACCAGTCAACCACTTCAACAAAATCGGCAAGCCCGGTCGCCGCCGACAAAATGTGGATAACCGGCCCTCTTTTTTTACTTCGCAAAAGCCAACTCCATAACAAGGCCTTATACCACATCACACCGCTAGCTCTCTTGATATAATTGATTCTTAAAGCCTTCCCTTACTGCTTTTCGATCCCTTATCCAACAGGTCAATGTGGAAAAAATCAGGCCTTATCCTGTCAGCTGATAACGGTTCCTGTGCCGTATCGACTTTAAATGAACCCCATCGAGGATCAGTCTTAGCTGAAGTGAGGTCAGGTGAACCACAGCTTCTCCATCTGCTGCAGGTAGTTCGAACGTTCCTTTTTCCAGTCGCTTATGGAAGATGGCCAGCCCATCCTTTTCCCAGGCCAATAGTTTTACCTGGTTGCGCCGCCTGTTCAAAAAGATAAAGACATCTCCACCAACCACCCGTTGCTTCATCTGCTGATGAACCAGTCCACTGAGGCCATCAAAGCTCTTTCTCATATCAGTAGCCGCGCGATACAAAAAATACCGACGGTTATCATGCAGTACCAACATCCCTTATAATAAAGAAGGTAGATAGGAAAATGCAGCTGCGTCATATAAGGTGATCAGCGCGCCACCGACCAATTGAATCGTAGCTACGGGCAAGCCAGATATCTGGTCCAATGACACTGCAGAAAAACCCTCCTCTTCCACAACAGGTTCAGCCTGACGGTATTTCTTTTGCCAGTAATAAAAGCAGGACGCGTTAATCTGGTGAAGAGCACAAAATTCAGTAACAGATTGATCTGGACTTTTCGAAGCCACCAGAGCCAGCATCCGATCTTGTTTAGATAGTTCCATGACATTGTAGTTTATTCCAAAACTACTGCCTGTTCACCCCATGCCATAGACGTGGTTGGTCGAATGCTTACGTTGTGCCGGCAATCGATCGGCAATGGCAGTTAGTTCATCAACGACCTTCCTTGCACTTTGAGGAGAATCTTTGCTAATATGGTCGTAGGCTTTTCTTAACTCTGCTATTGCTTGTGGCGTCCATACTGTTACCATGACTTGATCTCTTTCTTCAATTGATCATTGGTCATATAATTGCCTTTTTCAATTTCAGCATTACCTGCTTCGAGATCCTTGTTGTATTCTTCGAGCGTTTGCGGCTTTTCGGCAGTATGATAACCAATGCCCATTAGCTTCAAAGTACGAAGCAGCCAATCCTGTTTGGAGGAGTCGTTGATGCCGTCAAGATCGATTATAAGGTCCATAAATATGGCTTTTTACAAATTTACTTCTTTTCTTCGATTATTCTAAATCGTCTGTAAATCAACTTGTTGTGAAAGTGAAAATAGGCAGATGCTTTTTTAGTGCAATTTTTGTGTGCAAATTTCAAAATTTCCAATTGAGGGCTACTCAAAACAGCAGTACAAGATGAAAAAATTTAAGTTATTCAGACGGTTGAGAGGGGTAGATTCCAAACCTTTATGTATCTCGCATATATTTGACAATCACGGAAAAATGAGCGGATTACCAGCACAGTTAGATCAAAATAAAAAGCCCCGATATGATCGGGGCTTGTGGGGTGGGAGTTGACGGGTTCGAACCGCCGACCCTCTGCTTGTAAGGCAGATGCTCTGAACCAGCTGAGCTAAACTCCCTTTGCCTTCCGCCTTCCGGTGAAAGGAGTGCAAAGATACGGTCTATACAATTCCTGCAAAATTTTTTTCAAGGGTTTTTTAAAATACAACGCTCAGTACAGCAGCGGGTTATTCCGCTTTCCAGCTATTATTTTCCCTGTTCACATCCGGCAGGACCTTATCCGGGTCCAGCGTCACGGATATCAGTCTTTGTCCTCCGGGGCCCGGTGCAAAATGCAATTCACGTGTGCCGGACTGCATCCAGGTCTCGACGGGAAGTGATATACGTCGTTTGGTGCCATCTTTCCAGGTCAGTTCCAGCGTAGCCGGCATCACCATCCTGTCGAGATTGGCAAGGGTCACGGCAACCCCCTTCGCAGGATCATCGCCAACATACCCCACACGCTGAACGGCCTGGTCAAGTCCCCCATTCTGGAAGAACCATTCCCGCCAGAACCAGGAGAGGTCTTCCCCTGCTTCATTATCCATTGTCCGGAAAAAATCGAAGGGGGTAGGGTGACGGTATGCCCAGCGATGGATATATTGACGGAAAGCATAATCAAAACGATCTTTGCCCAGGATCACTTCGCGCAGGAGCACGAGTCCCAGCGCGGGCTTGAAATACGTCATGGGATGACGGTATTTTTCCGGAATAGCGTCGGCACGGGTCATCATGACAGGCGCCTGGGGATCTTTTAGCAGGGGAACGATCTCTTCCACGGGGTTGCCGCCGCCAGGGGCATATTCACCGTCCCGTTTGGGCGCGTATTCCCCTTTGTTAAAAGCATCCGACGCATAGACATCGATAAAAGTATTGAAGCCTTCATCCATCCAGGCATACTGACGTTCATCAGAACCTACGATCATCGGGAACCAGTTATGACCGATCTCGTGAGCGGTGACCCAATACAGTTCTTTGCCTTTATCGTTGATGCCGTCAAAGACGATGCCGGGATATTCCATTCCACCGGCAATGCCCGCCTCGTTGATGGCCACGGGATAAGGATAGACAAACCATTTTTCGGAGAAATATTCCATGGAGGCTTTGAGGTATTCCGTGGCTCTTCCCCATGCGTTGTCGCCGGCGCTTTCCGCGGGATAGACGGACATGGCCAGGGCTTTTTTGCCGCCGGGCAGGTTCACCCGCGCGGCATCC
>DASZRP010000065.1:0-3682 GCA_035548895.1 Puia sp.
CCTTTTTCATACATGATCTGCATCAGCTTCAGGGTGGTGGTATAGCCGGCCTCTTTCGTTTTGGAAAGCTCTTCATGCACTTCCCGCACACTGGCCGTTTGCCGGTCCCAGAGAATCTTCAGGATCTCCAGTTCACTTTCAGTCGGCTTGATGTATTTGGTCGCTCCCATAGATTGTTGTTTGATAAGCAAAATACGATATTATTCGTAATAAACCCCCATTTTAACACAACACTTACATTTGTATACCGGTAATTTTTCCGGACAATAAAAAACGATTATGGCCAATACACATGGTACGGCATATTATGCCGACAAATACCGGGTTCCGGAAGGCAAGCCTGTTTCATTGAAAGACTGGCTGACAGACGACGACGATAAGCCCGTGAGCAAAGAAGTGGGAGAGGCCCTCCTGCAATCCGACATCGTCCAACTGTCTGCCCTGCAGGAAAAACTCTATGCCGATGATCGCTACAGTGTGCTGATCGTTTTTCAGGCGATGGACGCCGCCGGAAAAGACAGTGCGGTAAAACATGTGATGAGCGGCCTCAACCCGCAGGGAGTTACCGTGCATTCATTTAAAACACCCACACGCCAGGAGCTCGATCACGACTATCTCTGGCGTCACTATATCGTGCTGCCGTCGAGAGGAATGGTGGGCATCTTCAATCGCTCACACTACGAAAATGTGCTGGTCACCCGGGTTCATCCCGAATATATCCTGAATGAACACCTGCCGGGTATCAATAAGGTAGAGGATATCGATAAATCTTTCTGGGAGAAAAGATTCAAGCAGATCAACCATTTTGAAAAGACCCTGGCCGACAACGGCACCATCATCCTCAAATTCTATTTGCACCTGTCGAAGAAGGAGCAGAAGAAAAGATTCCTGGAGCGCATTAACGACACGACGAAGAATTGGAAATTCTCTGCAGCCGATCTTAAGGAAAGAGCGCTCTGGAAAGAATACCGAAAGGCCTATGAAGAAATGCTTGAGAATACGGCTAAAGATTACGCGCCCTGGTTCTGCATTCCGGCAGATGATAAATGGTTCTCCCGCCTGCTGATCGCCAATATTATCGTAAACGAATTGAGCAAGCTGAATCTTCGGTTCCCCACGCTCGATGCGGCGGCACAGGCGGACCTGCAAAAGTCAAAAGCTGAACTGGAAGCGGAGGACAAAGCGCCAAAAGAAAATGGAGCCTGACAGGGCCAGACTCCATTTCAGTAAAATGCTTTTTTATATTAATGCCTATCGGCCGACTGCACGGGTTTTGTAACCACCAGTGTCTTTTCGATCTTATGCTGAACTTTAGTTGAATCGTCGTCTCTCGAAGCCTGTATCTGCGCCAGGGTAGGAGCAATCACCAGGGAAACGATCGACATCAGCTTGATCAGGATATTCATGGAAGGGCCCGAAGTGTCTTTGAACGGGTCACCCACGGTATCGCCGGTTACCGAAGCCTTATGCGGTTCTGATTTTTTGTAATAGACTTCCCCATTGATCTCAACGCCTTTCTCGAACGACTTCTTGGCATTATCCCAGGCGCCGCCGGCGTTATTCTGGAACATACCCATCAGTACGCCGCTTACCGTGGCGCCGGCTAAGAATCCGCCTAATGCCTCAGGTCCAAGCAGGAATCCGATAATAATTGGAGAAAGGATGGCAATAGCGCCGGGAGCGAGCATCTTCTTGATAGACGCGTCTGTAGAAATGGCCACGCATTTATCGTATTCGGGTTTACCGGTTCCTTCCATAATGCCCGGAATGGTGCGGAACTGGCGGCGAACTTCTTCCACCATCGCCATGGCGGCCTGTCCAACGGCGCGGATAGCCAGCGAAGAAAATATAAACGGTATCATGCCGCCCACGAAGAGGCTGGCTAATACTTTTGCTTTGTAAATATCGATCCCGGTAATGCCGGCCACGCCGACGAAAGCAGCAAACAGCGCCAGGGAAGTCAGCGCCGCGGAAGCAATGGCAAATCCTTTTCCGGTAGCTGCTGTTGTATTACCCACGGCATCGAGCACATCGGTCTTCTCACGCACTTCTTTCGGCAGCTCGCTCATCTCGGCGATACCACCGGCGTTGTCGGCGATGGGCCCAAAAGCGTCGATGGCTAACTGCATCGCCGTAGTGGCCATCATGCCGGCAGCGGCAATGGCGACGCCATACAGTCCCGCGCAGAGATAAGAGCCCCAGATACCGCCGGCTAACACCAGGATGGGCAGGCAGGTGGATTCCATACCGATGGCCAGACCACCGATAACGTTGGTGGCATGCCCGGTGGAAGACTGGCGGATGATGGAAAGCACCGGTCTCTTACCGATAGCAGTGTAATATTCCGTAATCAGGCTCATCAGCGTGCCCACGAGGAGGCCGACGCCAATTGCGCCCAGCACGCCCCATTTGGTGAATTCAATGCCACGGAGCTGTAAAGGCGTATCGGGCAGTACAAAATAAACCAGGGCTACGGAAGCCAGGGCAGTTAAAATAATGGAGCCCCAGTTTCCCATATTCAGCGCCTTCTGAACCACGCCGGTATTGATGCCTGCCGATTCTCCGATCTTTACGAAAAGCGTGGCCAGGATAGAAAAGAGAATACCAACGCCCGCGATCAGCATGGGCAGGAGGATGGGAGACATGCCGCCGAAAGCATCATTGGCAACGGTTTCCTGTCCGAGCACCATGGTGGCTAATACGGTGGCTACGTATGAACCGAAAAGATCGGCGCCCATGCCGGCAACGTCGCCTACATTGTCGCCTACATTATCGGCAATGGTCGCCGGATTCCGCGGATCGTCTTCCGGAATTCCTGCTTCCACCTTACCTACAAGGTCAGCGCCCACGTCGGCCGCCTTGGTATAAATGCCGCCGCCCACGCGCGCAAAGAGCGCAATGGACTCTGCGCCTAATGAAAAACCGGTCAGCACTTCTATTGTGCGCTGCATTTCTTCGGAATTGACCGGCGCATCGGGAGCAAAAATAGCTTTGAGTATAATGAACAAACCGCCGAGGCCTAACACGGCAAGACCGGCAACACCCAACCCCATGACCGATCCGCCGGTAAAGGAAACCTTGAGCGCCCGGCTAAGACTGGTTCGGGCCGCCTGGGCCGTACGCACATTCGCCTTAGTGGCCACGCGCATGCCGATATAACCGGCCGTGGCGCTCAATACAGCCCCCATAACGAAGGAAACTGCAATCGTCCAGTTCGAATTTGGATTTGCGCTGGCCATAACGCCGAGCAGTAAAGCCACGATCACCACAAAATAGCCCAGTATTTTCCATTCAGCTTTCAGAAAGGCCATGGCCCCTTCGGCAATATGCTTACTGATTTCCTTCATCCGGTCGGTTCCCTCATCCTGTCTGGAAACCCATTTGAACTGAATAAAGGTGTACAGCAAGCCAATGATTCCCATAAGCGGCACCAGGTAAATCAGTTTGTCCATGATAGTTTTTGTGAGATTTTTAAGGGTGGCAAAAATAGGTGAAAACCGTTAAAACAAGGTGAAATGGATGGTTTTAATTGCGCATAGGCCTATAAATATCAGGATATTATTGCTGAAATCAGAGAAAATATCCATAATTTTGCCCTCCATTTTTCAATGGCCAGGCCAGGAGCGATCCGGCCGGTATTGCCCAAACGGCTCCCTAAGTGACCAGCCTGTGCCGGTCCGCC
>DASZRP010000066.1:0-6917 GCA_035548895.1 Puia sp.
GCTATCATCTCCAAAATTCGGGAGACTGCTGTTCCGCCTGGCGGATCATTATCAACCGCAGCATATCATCGAGCTCGGAACTTCGCTCGGTATTTCGGGCGCTTACCTGGCTTCCGGAAATGGGCGCGCTACGATGACGACCATCGAAGGGTCTCCCGCCGTTGCTGCGATAGCAGGAGAAACATTCAGAGAACTTGGATTAAATCATATAAAGCAATATACCGGTCATTTCGACGAGTTATTGAGCGATGTGATCGCCGGTGAACCGCCGGCGGGGTTGGTCTATATTGACGGGAACCATCGTAAAGAAGCTCTGCTGCGTTATTTCAAATTATTCATGCAGAAGAAAGCGGAGCAGTCGGTCTTTATTTTGCACGATATTCACTGGAGCCGGGGGATGGAGGAAGGCTGGAAGATTATTTGTGATGACCCGGACGTGATGCTGACCATCGATCTGTTTTCCGCCGGCCTTGTTTTTTTTCGCGATCAGTTCCGGGTGAAACAACATTTCATTATCCGGTTCTAATATTTCCGCATGCATTACTTACCGGAACCATTGATCAAATCGCTGAAAGCATTTCATCATTTCGATGAACCGGCATTCCGCTCTGTACATGCGTCGGGGGAGACCGTTGTTTCCGTGAGGTTCAATGAAGCAAAACTGAAAATATTCAATAGTGATGCGTCCGGACCCTTTAACCATCCGGATTTTCAGGTCGCTTCCCGAGTCCCCTGGAGTTCCGCCGGGTATTACCTGACCGGGAGGCCCTCATTCACCGCCGATCCGCTTTTTCATGCGGGACTGTACTATGTACAGGAGGCTTCGGGCATGTTCCTCGAACAGGCGATGCGGCAGGCCCTCGACCTGTCGAAGCCTTTGCGTGCATTGGATCTTTGCGCTGCGCCGGGTGGCAAATCCACGCTGATCCAAAGCCTGATCTCGGCCGATTCGCTGCTGGTCAGCAATGAAGTGATCCGCACGCGGGTGCCGGCGCTCCACCAGAATCTTGATAAATGGGGATTCGGCAACGGGATCGTCAGCAATAACGACCCTGCTCATTTTAAGGCAATCGAAAGCTTCTTCGACTTCATCATGATCGATGCGCCCTGCAGCGGCAGCGGTCTTTTCCGCCGGGATAATGAAGCCATATCGGAATGGAGCCCGGAGAACGTCAAATTATGCAGTCAGCGGCAGCAAAGGATTCTGGCCGATGCCTGGCCAGCCCTGAAAAAGGAAGGTATACTTATCTATTCCACCTGCTCCTATTCTCCGGAAGAAAATGAGGACATCCTCGATTACCTGCTGCAGCAATTCGACTGCGAAACGGTCCGGCTGACGATCGATCCCGCCTGGCATATTGAAGAAACCATTTCCTCCGCGGCTAACGGTTATGGATACCGGTTCTACCCGGACAAATTGAAGGGAGAGGGATTTTTTATAGCCGTACTTCGTAAGAAAGATGGAACTACGGGTACAGCCGCTGCGATCAGGGAGAAACCTGATTACGCCAATAAAAAAGAACAGGAAGCCTTAAGAAAATATCTGCCGGAAGAAAGCCTGGCTTTTATCCGGATACCTGACGGAATTCATGCCTTCTCCCCAAACCGGATCAGCGACCTGCTATTGCTTAAAAGACATCTCTACTTGAAAAAGGCCGGCGTGCTGGCAGGGCAACTGGCGGATGAATGGATACCGGAACACGAGCTGGCTTTATATGTCAACCTGAACCGGGATATCCCGGCAATCGAACTCAACCGGGAGGACGCCCTGAAATATCTCCGGCGCGACCCGTTTGATGCTAAGGACCCGGTAAAAGGATGGCAGCCCGTCCGCTTCCTGGGACAAAACCTCGGCTGGGTCAAGGTGTTGACGAACCGGATCAACAATTACTACCCAAAATCCTGGCGTATATTGAAATAAATCCCGGAATTGTCGTCCGGCGTTTTAATATTTTATTTGCAAGATTATTTGGCATCTTTGCGTTTATCCAAAAAAAACGACCCATGAAGAGCCTGATTGCCTGTTTGCTTAGCCTGGTATTGACAGGTTATTCCGTTTTCGCGCAGCATGCGCCGCTGCAAATCGAAGGTACCGGCGGGAAGTTCTATCTCGTACATACCGTGGTTGCAAAAGATAATTGGTACAGCATCGGGCGCCTGTATAATGCTCCTCCCCACGATATTGCCAGCTTTAACAATATGTCGTTCGACAAACCCCTGGATATCGGCCGGCAGATCAATATTCCCTTAACAGCTGCAAATTTCGACCAGAAGCAGAAAAAGAGCTCCGGGGAATCGCTGATCCCGGTTTATCATACCGTGCAGGACCGGGAATGGGCGTTTAAGCTAAGTTCGATCTACAATGACGTCCCCGTTACCAGCCTCGAGAAATGGAATAAAGTGAAACGCGATGATATTCGCCAGGGGATGAACCTGGTCGTAGGTTACCTGCGCGTAAAGGATGATCAATCAGCTTTTGCTTCGGCGCCCCCCTTATCGCCTGACCAGCAGACTGCTTTTGCCGCTACGCAGCCGGAAAAACCGGCAGAAGCAAAGGTCGTCGATCAACCGGCTCAGCCATCCACTGCAGTAAAGACCAGTCCTCCGCCAACTGTTTCAACTGCTTCCAATACCAGCTCTGACCGGGTAAATACTTATGCGGCCTCGCATCCCGGCGGCTTCTTCAGCAATATTTATCTTGGGAGCGGCAATAAATCGATCAGCGGCCAGGCAGGCACATTCAAAAGCACCAGCGGCTGGAACGACGGGAAATATTATGCCCTGATGAACGGCGTTCCGGTAGGCACCATCATTCGGGTTGTTGCCAATGGAAAATCGGTTTACGCCAAGGTGTTAGGCCAGCTTCCCGATATGAAAGAAAGCGCGGGGTTGATCACCAGGATCAGCAATGCGGCTTCCGCCGAACTCGGAGCGGGAGAGGGGAGATTCCAGGTAGAGATCCGGTATTAGCCTTATTTCTTGTCGTGACCGCCGCCGTCTTCCGGTTTTTTACAGCAGGTAGGCAGTTTGTCATAAGCCTGCGCATCAGCGGTAACATCGTCTGCGTCGTAACCGGCATTGGCGATGGCAGCCTTGATATTTTCGACATTGGTGCGGTCCCAGAGATAAGTGACTTTCGCGATCTTTTTCTTATAGTCGACCGTGATCTTCTGCACGCCCTGCTCGCGGCTGACATATTTTTCGATCCGGTCCTTGCACTCATCACATTGTACCGTGGGCACCTTGATGGTCGCCGTTTCAATAGCGCCCTTTCTGACCACCTGGGCGGACGATGTCAATACCAAAGCACTGAAAACTGTGGAAAGTATTAAAAGCTTTTTCATGAAGTAAATTTAGATTACAAAAGAAAAACGTCAAAACCGGTTCATTAGTTGCCCGGATCACAAGCTCATTGAAATACCGGTTGTATCAATTTCCCCAGTCTGCCGGGTTGCTTCTCCATTTCAGCAGGGTTTCCTGTTGATCCGGGCTGACCAGCCCTTTTTCAACAGCGAGGCTGATCAGGGTCGGGTAATCCGTCAGCGATTTTAAGGGGATTCCAGCCGCCTCGAAAGCCTGTTTTGCCAGATCGAAACCATAGTTAAAGATCGAGACCATGCCGATCACTTCAAGGCCTGCATTTCGAAGCACATCGGCAACCTGAAGGCTGCTCTTTCCCGTGGAGATCAGGTCTTCGATCACCACGATCTTTTTGCCGGGCTCGTAAAATCCTTCTATCTGGTTGCCCATGCCGTGTTCCTTGGGCTTTGCGCGAACATAAATGAAAGGAAGCTTCAGCTGGTCGGCTGCCATGGCGCCCCAGGCAATGCCTGCAGTCGCTACGCCTGCAAGTCCTTCCGCGTCTTCGAAGGATTCAAAGATGAGGTTGCACATTTCCGATTTAATGAATTCCCGGAGATGCGGAAAGGAAAGGACTTTCCGGTTGTCGCAATAGATCGGGCTTTTCCATCCGGAAGCCCAGGTAAAGGGCTTATCCACACTTAACTTAATGGCTTGTATATGCAGCAGTTTTTCGGCAACGGCTTTTTCATCTGTCATGGCGTGAAGGTAAAAAATCCCGACGGTTGCCAGTGATTAAATTCAGCGCTAACTTTGAATATCATGAGCCACAAAGAAGAAGCCGCCAGCCAGATCGTTCGCGCCGCGGGCGGGCTGGTCACGAATGCCAACCAGGATGTCCTGGTCATATTCCGCCGTAATAAATGGGATCTGCCCAAAGGGAAAATTGATCCGGGAGAAAGAGAAGAAGATTGCGCATTGCGCGAAGTAAGCGAAGAAACCGGGTTAAAGCATCTGGAGATCGGAGAGTTCCTGATCATTACCCATCATCATTACGAGGAAAACGGCCTGAGCCTGATCAAAGAAACGCATTGGTACCGGATATCGGCTGTTAAGGATGAACCGCTTGTTCCGCAAACCGAAGAAGACATTACCGAAATCAAATGGGTGGGGAAGGAAGGACTGGATGAAATAAAGCAAAATACTTACCCGAATATTCTGGAAGTCCTGAAAGCCGGAGGCTATGCCTGAAGATCGGCCGGTCGGCTTTCCTTTTTTCGCATAACATAAACCGTGAGCCGGCTGGCGCAGACCAGGTTTTCCCGGGAATCGATGATCCTGATCTCCCAGACATGGGACGAAGATCCGAGATGAAGCGGGGTAGCGGTTGCGGTGACCATGCCATCCCGCACGCTTTTCAGGTGGTTGGCATTGATCTCCACGCCGACGCAAATGAATTGCGCCGGGTCGACCACCATCACGGAAGCGACGCTGCCTATAGTTTCGGCTAATGTAGCGGAAGCGCCGCCATGCAGCAATCCATAAGCCTGGCGGGTTCGTTCGTTCACCGGCATCGTGGCCTTGAGATAGTTTTCCCCGATCTCGGTGAACCGTATGCCCATCCATTCGTTCATAGTATTTTGAGAGAAGGAATTCAGCTTCTCTAGGTTGATATCTTTTTTGAACCAGATGGCCATTGCTTATTGATTTAGTGATTGGGAGACCACTTCCGGAAGGAAGGGCCGGGCATCACCGCCGTTCCGTAACACCTCGCGGACCAGGGTTGACGCGACCGATGTGTACTGGGGAAGGCAGGTGAGAAATACCGTTTCGATCTGGTGGTCCAGGCTGCGGTTCATATCGGCAATTGCCTTCTCATATTCGAAATCGTTGACGTAGCGGATACCCCTGATAATAAAGCGGGCGCCAACCTCCTGGCAGCACTTCACTGTGAGCCCTTCGTAAACCACCACATCCACATTGGGATGGTCCTTGTAAATTTCACGGCTCCATCGCAACCTTTGTTCTTCCGAAAACATGGGCAGCTTGTTCGCATTGCGCCCGATACCGATAATCACCTTATCGAACAAGCTCAGCGAACGATTGATGATATCCAGATGGCCGATCGTGATCGGATCGAAAGTACCGGGAAATAGAGCGACCCGTTGCATAAAGTTTGTTTTAACGGTTTATAGGTGCGTTGTACTGTCGGATAGCAGATAAAGCGCAGCCATTCGCACAGCCACTCCGTTTTCCACCTGCTGCAGGATAATGGACTGTTTGCTGTCTGCCGCATCGCTGTCCAGTTCCACGCCACGATTAATTGGCCCTGGATGCATGATCACGATTTCTTTCGGCAGGCTGTCCAACAGCCGCCGGTTGATGCCATAGGCGAGACTATATTCCCGGAGCGATGAAAAAAGAACCTGATTCTGCCTCTCTAATTGAATACGAAGTACATTGGCTACATCGCACCATTCCAGCGCTTTGTGCAAATTGTATTCCACCTTAATACCAAAAGCTTCTTTAATATATACGGGTATCAGGGTGGGGGGGCCTGCGACCATTACTTCGGCGCCCATTTTCTTCAGCAGGTAAATATTGCTTAGCGCAACCCGGGAGTGCATGATGTCGCCGATAATGGCCACTTTAATTCCTTGCAGCGAGCCCAGCTTTTCCCGGATGGAGAACGCGTCGAGCAGGGCCTGGGTAGGATGTTCGTTGATGCCATCGCCGGCATTGATGATGGCCGCCGGGATATGCTTTGCCAGAAAATGAGGAGCGCCGCTGGCACTGTGCCGCATAACGACCATATCCACCTTCATAGAAAGGATATTGTTAACCGTATCGAGCAGGGATTCCCCTTTGGAAACGGAGGAACCGGAAGCGGTGAAATTGATAGTGTCGGCGGAAAGTCTTTTCTCAGCCAGCTCGAAAGAAATGCGGGTACGGGTAGAGTTCTCGTAGAACAGGTTGACGATGGTAACGTCGCGCAGGGTGGGCACTTTCTTGATAGGTCGCTGTAGTACTTCTTTGAACTTGGCTGCGGTATCTAAAATAGTCTGAATGTCGGAAGCAGGGAGGTCTTTAATGCCAAGAAGATGTTTGGTACTAAGTTGCATTAAAAGGCAAAGTTAGATTTTCAGACGACAAACTCCAAACCCTTTTGCGCCGCTCAGAGCAGCACCACTTCTTCCTTCCCGTCGCGTTCTTTCCAAAGCACTTTTACCTTTTGGGTAATGATCGTATCGATGGAACGTCCGGTATAATCTGCCTGAATGGGAAATTCGCGGTTGAACCGGCGATCGATCAGCACGCAGAGCTCGACCTTAGCCGGGCGCCCGAAGGTGAGCAGGGCATCCATGGCTGCACGCACCGTGCGGCCCGTATAGAGCACATCGTCGATCAGGATCACCCGTTTATTTTCCACGGAGAAAGGAATATCGGTCTGGTTCAGGGTATGCAGTCCCTGTCGCACATCATCCCGGTAAAATGTGATATCCAGTTTACCATAGGTGATGCGTTCCGGCTGTATCAGCCGGTTTATCTGCTCCACAATGCGATCGGAGAAAAAGATTCCGCGGGGTTGAATGCCGATCACCGCAACATGATCGTAT
>DASZRP010000067.1:0-6495 GCA_035548895.1 Puia sp.
CAAACACAGAGACAGAACAAACACCCTATGCTGATTTCAGTCTCCCGCTTTCAGGTATTGCCGCGGTGGAGATCAATTATTAAACCGAAAGCCTTCATGAAGAAATTATCCTTGTTATTTTTGCTGATCGGCTGTTGCAGTGCTTATGCGCTTGCGGCCGATTCTGCCGGATTGCAGCCTGTCGGTCTGCGTTGTGAGTATCTGAAGGAACCGATGGGTATCGATGTGGCGACACCGCATTTCTCCTGGGGGTTTTCATCTGCCGGTCGTAACAAGCGACAGACCGCTTATGAGATCCAGGTAGGCATTCGCAGTTTTCCGGGCCTCGGTTCAACCGCAGCGCAACGGAGGACCAAACAGGAGACGACCTGGCTGAGCGGCAAGCGGATATCGTCGGAGAACAACCAGATTGTTTATGAAGGCCCTGCGCTACGCTCTTTCACCCGTTATTTCTGGCGGGTAAGGGTGTATGACGAAGCGGGACGCGTTTCCGGCTGGAGCAGACCGGCGGATTTTGAGACGGCCATGTTAGATAACGGTGACTGGACTGCAAGCTGGATCGATGATGGTAAGACCAATCCGGCGCGCGATGAGGACTATTATCTGCCGAACCGGATGCCTCTGTTCCGGAAAGATTTTGCCGTCGCAAAGAAAATCGCCGCAGCCAGATTGTATATCAGCGGTCTCGGTTATTATGAAGCCTTCATCAACGGGCGGCGGGTAGGAGACCACGTGCTCGATCCCGGGTTCACCAAATACAAAAAGACTGTACTGTATGCTGTGTACGATATCCGCGGCCTGCTGCAGACCGGCGGCAATACAGCGGCTGTCCGTTTAGGAAGCGGCTGGTGGGACCCGCTCTCCCTGCGTATTTTCGGGAGGATCGACCTGCGAAAGGTACAGGAAACGGGCAGGCCCTGTGTAAAAGCAGTTATCCGTATCCGTTATACCGATGGCAGCTTCTCGACCATGGGCACGGATGAAAGCTGGAAGACAGCGCCGGGGCCCGTAATACATAACAGTGTCTACCTTGGCGAAACCTACGATGCGCGGCTTGAACAAAAGAACTGGAACAGGGCTGGATTCGATCCCTCCGCCTGGAAGGCGGCGCATCTTGCCAGCGGGCCTTCAGGAACGATGACAGTGCAAATGCAACCACCGATCCGCATCACCAAAGAAATCAGGCCGGTGAAAATTACCGAAGCCGGCAAGGATACATTTGTTGTGGACATGGGGCAGAACTTTGCCGGCGTGGCGCGCATCCGTGTATCAGGTTCGGCAGGTACAAAGATCAATCTGCGTTATGGTGAAGATCTTTTTCCCGACGGTCGCCTCAACTATATGACGACCGTGGCCACACAGATCAAGAAGGGTGGTATTAAAGGCGGCCCCGGCGCGCCGGAGACGGCCTGGCAGGAAGACAATTATATTTTAAAAGGGGAAGGAGTGGAGGTCTGGGATCCTGCTTTTACTTTTCACGGATTCCGCTATGTGGAGATCACCGGATGGCCGGGCAAACCGGAGTTGAGCCAGATTACCGGGCTCCGCATGAACAGCGACCTGGAAGCAGCAGGCGAATTCAGTTGTTCGAATGAGATGTTCAATAAACTGCACCGGAATATTCAATGGACCTTTCTCAGCAATGTGTTCAGCGTGCAATCGGATTGTCCTGGCCGTGAGAAGATGGGTTATGGCGCCGATATGGTAGTCTCGGCCAATGCGTTTCAATACAGCTACGATATGAGCCGTTTCTATTCCAAATCGGTTCATGATTTTGCCGACGAACAACTGGACGACGGCGCCATTACAGAGATCGCGCCCTATACGGGCATTGCAGATCGCGGTTATGGCGGAGATTCCGGTCCCTTAGGCTGGCAGCTCGCTTTTCCCTACCTGCAGGAACAATTATTCGACTTCTATGGGGATCGTGAAATTATTGAAGCGAATGCCGAAGGCCTGCGGAGACAAATGGAATTTCTCCAATCCAAAGCGGTCGATAATTTATTCTCGGTCGATATTGGCGATCATGAAACTTTAGACCCCAAGCCGGTTGCTTTTAATGCAGCCTGTTTCTATTATCACCACGCTTTGCTTGCTGCAAAGTTGTTCGGCATACTGGGTAGTAGTTTCGAATCGCGTCGATACGATTCCCTGGCGCGCGTAATACGGGAGGCTATCGTGCAGAAATATTATCATACAGAAACCGGCGCTTTTGAAGACGGCACCCAAAGCGCGCAACTCTTTGGATTGTGGTACGATCTTTCTCCGGATAAAGAAAAGAGCCTAGCGGTATTAAAAAAAGCCTTCGAAGCAAAGAACTGGCATTTGTCGACCGGCATCTTCTCCACGAAAATGCTTTTCGATGTGCTTCGACAGAATAACCTGAATGAATGGGCTTACCGGATTGCCAATCAAAAAGACTTTCCCGGTTGGGGTTTTATGGTCGGGAACGGCGCGACCACGCTTTGGGAAACCTGGGCTTATCCGAAAACAGGCCCCAGCCAGAATCATCCCATGTTCGGTTCAGTAGACGAATGGTTCTACCGTTCCCTGCTGGGTATCTCGGCATTGGAGCCGGGCTTTAGAAAGATCGAGATCAAGCCGCAGCCGGCAGGCGATCTGGTCTGGGCATCCGGTTCTTATCATACCGTGCAAGGTAAGATCCGCTCGGCGTGGAAGAAAGAAGGGGGCGCATTTTCCCTGCAGGTTACCATTCCTCCGAATACGGAAGCGCTGGTCTATATCCCCTGTAAATCCGGTGAACCGGTCTACGAACATCAGAAAAAAGTGCATGTAGATCATTACGAAGACGGATATGCCGTGATCCTCGCCGGATCTGGCGATTATAACTATTCCACTAAAAAGGCACCATGAATAAAAAGGCATTTATTTATATTTTGACCTTGTTATGCTTCAGCTTTTCAATGCGTGTTTCCGCGCAGGAGATCGACTATAAAGGTTTTCCCGAATGGAGCTGGCATAAGCAGGATTCCACCGAGTATATGCTTTACACGCCGGCGAATATCGAACCGGGGAAAAAATATCCGGTGGCCCTGGCCCTGCACGGCTGTTGCGGAGTGGATTATCACGCGACAATGCGGAATGCCGTCGATCCCATTGTCCGCATGTGGCATCAGTTTGGCGAGAACCGGCAGCAGGTGCCTACTTATATCATTGCGCCAAAAACATCGAAGGGCTGGAAGCAGCATATGGCGAACCTGAAAAAAGTGATCGACGACCTGATCGCCGCGGGGAAAGCGGATCCGCAGCGTATTTATATCAGCGGCTTTTCGATGGGTGGTGAAGGAACATTTGAAATGATTCAATTGTATCCCGGTTTTTTTGCCGCCGCCATTACGATGGGCATGCATTTTCACGGAGATTCCTCCCGCGTGAAGGATATGCCGATCTGGGCCAACCAGGGGGAAACAGACTGGTTTTCCCGCAGCCTGCGCAAGGACGTGGCTTCGATCCGTCATGCCAACGGCGATGCTTCCGATACGGGCGCGACCTGGGTAACGGGCGTGAACCCCCGCTATTCCAATTTCAAGGGCGTGGACCATGGTGTGATGTGGGACGCGGCCAGCAAGCAGGACCTGACAGGATGGGCTTATTCAAAACTGAACGACGGAAATATTTATCCGGTGGTCTATTTCGTATCTCCGGGCTATCGCGCTGCTTTTGCTGAAGGAAAGCCGGTACAGGTATTGGTGAATGCGTCGGACGCGGACGGAAAGATTACGAAGCTGGAGGTTTATCTGAACGGCCGGAAAAAGCAGGCACTCACTAAAGCGCCTTATACATTCGAAGTAAAGCCGGCGCCGGGAGATAACCTGGTTCGTGTGGTGGCTTTCGATAACGGTGGAAAGGCCAGCGAAGCATCGACTATTATTGAAGTACCGGTGAAGCCATCGATCAGGACGACTGAATTAAAAGTGGCTGCCGCCGGCGCCTGGTACGATATAAAATTATCAGGCTTTGGGAACGGGAGCCTGCAGTTTGCTGTCGGGAGCGGGCAACTGCCGGAAGGATTGCATTTGTATCCCGATGGCGTTCTGTGCGGTATTCCGGTAAAGGCGGGAGTTTACCCGGTGGAGATAGACCTGCGGGATGGGCACGGCCTGACCACAACAAAAAAACTGGCACTTACAGTAAGGCAGAAGCCAGGCAGCGCTGTATTGGTTACGGATGTTGTTACCCGCGAAGGGAACCGGTATCGTACCGGACATCTGCAACCCGGTGCGGCTCCATTTTTCGACGGAAAGGACAGCCTGTTGCGCGATGACAAGCAGGAAGTGAATTTCAATGAACCTGGGAAATATAACGGTCTTGTATATATACAGACAGATGTCCAGGATGCGAATAAGACCGGAACGGATTTTTTGAGTTTCCGGGTGGATGAACCGGTAATCGTTTATATTGCTTATGAGAAACAGGAGACCTTGTTCCATTCCACCATACCGGATTGGCTCAAAGCTTATAAAGAGGAAGCGGGGGAACTGGTTGCCCAGTATCGATATTTTGCTTTATACAGTAAAGCTTTCGACAAAGGGATTATATCACTTCCGGGTGCCGAGGCAAAGGCAAACGGCGTGGGGCTGCCTTATTTTGTGATCATCAAAAAACAATAACCCAAACCAAAACAGATGGATATGAAAAAATGGATTCCCTGCCTGCTGGCCACTTTGTTTGCCGCATCGGGCTATGCTCAGAAATTTGAACAATTAGCGCAAACGCCGCCGATGGGGTGGAACAGCTGGAACAAGTTTGCCTGCGACGGCGTGAATGAACAGGTGATCCGTGAAACAGCGGATGCCATGGTGAGCAGCGGCATGAAAGACGCGGGGTATGAATATGTAGTGATCGACGACTGCTGGCAGATCGATCGGGACAGCCTGGGCAATATCATCGCCGATCCGAAAAAATTTCCTTCCGGCATTAAGGCCCTGGCCGATTATGTGCACAGCAAGGGCCTGAAGTTTGGCATTTACTCCTGCGCCGGCAGAAAGACCTGCGCCGGCAGGCCGGCGAGCCGGGGTCATGAGTTCCAGGATGCTATTACCTATGCCCGCTGGGGAGTTGACTATCTGAAGCTGGACTGGTGTAATGCAGAGGGGCAGAATGCAAAAGAATCTTATACTTTAATGCGCGACGCGCTTTATAAAGCCGGTCGTCCCATCGTGTTCAGCCTTTGCGAATGGGGCTCAAACAAGCCCTGGGAATGGGCAGGCGATGTGGGCCATCTCTGGAGGACTTCGGGCGATATCTCGGATAACTGGAGTACCTATTGGGGCAATGATGGCAAGATCTGGGGAGGAAGCGTATTGGCCAACCTCGATCTGCAAAGAGGCCTGGAAAAATATGCCGGTCCCGGACGCTGGAATGATCCGGATATGCTGGAAGTGGGCAATGGCGGCCTGACGCCTGCCGAAGACCGTGCGCATTTCAGCCTCTGGTGTATGTTAGCAGCCCCGCTTATCGCCGGTAACGATCTAAGCCATATGTCGAAAGAGACCATTGATGTATTAACAAATAAGGAATTGATTGCGGTGGACCAGGACAAACTGGGCAAACAAGGCTGGCTGATCGAAGACCGGCAGAATTTCCAGATATATATAAAGCCGCTTTCGGGCGGAGATACGGCAATCTGCCTCTTCAACCGGGGCGACCAGCCTTTGACGGCTTCGGTTGACTGGTCCAAATACAAGATCAGCGGAGGGCATTCCATACGCGACCTCTGGAAAAAGCAGCCTGCCGGAAATACTTCGACACCGTTTAAGGCGGTTATTCCAAAACATGATGTTGTCGTGCTGCGGATTGGCAAATAGTGGCTGTGACTAATGATAAACATGGGCAGGGCCGGGAGGCGCCTGCCCTTATGCTTTTATTACCTATGATCCTCTCTGGGAACCGCCTGTCAGCTTTGTGGTTCTGTTGACTGCCTTGGTGCTGGCCTTCCCCTTTTGTACCGGCATGGCCGGTTTGGGCTTTGTATTACCACCACCGCCGGGCCGGTTGTCTTTCTTATTCTTCTTATTTGGAATGAGCGACATAAAATATGTGGTTTAGGATAAAGTTAATGGATTTTCACCGTGTATCTTATATATGGCGGCAGATTGAAGGTTCGCCATTGTTTGATTTTGGAACTTCGGTTGTCCGTTTCCGTACAGTTGTTTTTGGTTGTAAAAACTGCAAACATTGATTTACAATTATTTGATGAATTGGCACGGCGTTGAAAGATGGTAGGCGTAGATCGCTGTTAACATAAACGCAGAGCCGGTCGAAAAAAAATAAAAAAAAATTCAACAGGCTGCAACATGAATCGATTCACTGCGTCTTATTAAGCAGAAACAAAATTCAACAACATAAAAATTTTAGAAAATGAAAAAGATCATCCTGCTGCTTATCCTGATAGGGGTTGCCAGCATCGCCACCAGTTACGCCAACGCGCCGGTTACGGTAAATAAAAGAACCATGACTGCTTTCCACGCAACA
>DASZRP010000068.1:0-16810 GCA_035548895.1 Puia sp.
ATAATATGGGTAACGGTTTTGGCGTCCCAACCCTCGGTAAGCATGCCAACAGAGATAACATTTTGTATCTGCTCGCCCGGCTCACCTGTCTTACCCACGGTATCAACGATACGGCGTAGCAATTCTGCCTGTTGCTTTTTGGTTAGCCTTCTTTCCTTTGGAATGTCCTCGCTATCCTCCGTTTCGTCTGCCTCCTCCGGAGTGTCTGCTATATCGACTTCCTCCGTTTCTGCCTCCGCTTTTTGTAAAATACCGCTGTCTATTTGTAAGGTCTTTTCGGGATTACATAATTCCCCAAGTCCCGCCGCCGAAAGCATAAACGAGTCGGTATCGAAAGAGTGTTTTATCCGAGCGGAGGTAAAAGTTGTATTTGCCACGGTTATCATTACCGGCGGTACCTTATATCCCGCTTTTCCCCATTCGTCTTTTGTTGCCTTCCAGTCTTTGCCTAACAGCAGATAGGCATTCTTTATCAGATCGGGCAAAGGCACGGTATCATCTACCTTTTGGTTAATGTCATCCTTTACTGATTCGTCCGTGTAGATATGATAAAGTCTTGAGCGCAGATCTTTATCTACATTGCCATCATCCCGTATAACTACACGCGGCGTTTTTACAAGCCCGGCCTCAATAGCATCGTTCAGACCAAAATCCGAAACTATCCATGGAAACAGCGCCTCCCCACTTGCCTTTTTTCCACTTGGGGCAAAAGGTGTGGCTGAAAGGTCGAAGCAGCGTAAAACCCCCCTTGCCCTATTAATCCTGTCCAAGCCGCCGATCCAGATAGTGCTTTCCTCAAGGTCTTCTTTTTTTACGCCCTTTATCTTGCTTTCTGCCGGTATGCGCCATGCGTGGTGCGCCTCATCGTTGATAACAATAATATTTGAAGCATTGGACATATCGCCTAATACCTCCTTCACATAAGCCTCGTCACTTTTTGCGCCGCGCTTGTCAACGGATTTTTTCTTTGCAATCTTTTCGTCCGTTTGCCAGGCTAAAGCGTGCCAGTTAATGATTTTTATTTTACCCTGCCGCAGCGACTCAATAAGCCCAGAGGGAACTACATTAAACTCCTCGTAATAATTCTGCGTATCGGTGGGGTTAAGAACAGAAAGCCTGTTGCGCACGGTAAGGCCCGGCGCTACAATGAGTACATTCTTAGAAAAGCGTGGATCTTTGCCATTGGCAACTTTGTTCAGTACATTCCATGCTACAAGCTGCGCCATTACAATAGTCTTGCCGGAACCGGTAGCCATTTTATTGCACCAGCGGCTAAAGTCGCCGCCGTCGCCGGGAATGTCTATACCTGTCTTATCTGCCTCCGGCGCTTCGGTCAACCAGATAAGCGTTTCAATTGCTTCCAACTGGCAAAAGAAGAACCGGCGGTCTTTTCTTTCCTCCGGGTCTTGCCAGTGTTGCAGTAGGCGCTTGGTAGTTCCGGTAACACCCGGATAGCCGTCCTCCCGCCATTTCTTTACGCGCGGGCGTATCGTGTTTACTAAATCTATTTCTATGAATGTACCAGGATCGTCAAATGATTTAGAACTTTCGCTGGCTACAACATAACCTGCGGGCCTGCGACCTCGTTGCAAAACAAACTCCCTCGTATCGCGTATATATTCCCAATATTGCCGCGGCTCCTCATAGGGCGAGTTTATTATCAGTTTATCTATCTTCTTCATTTATTCAGAGCCTGATAATTTTTAGTGATTCAATACCTCGCGCATCAATAATCTTTACTGCAACATTTTTACCGGGGGCAAAGGGTAGCGATACCGTACCGCCATACGCCTCTATTTTTTCCTCGTCTATTTCTGCCTTCAGGTTTTTGGCCAATGTCGCCCAACCCTCCTTTGCTCCCGCCATAGGGAAAAATACCTGCGATGGAAAAAGGCTTCTGCCGTCATAATCATGGTCGAGCATCCACATAGCTATATCGCCCTTGCCGCCGCTATCAACTGTTCCCGTTTTTGGATTATAATAGTCGAAACCGTGAACCTCTACCGAATATTTGCCTTTGTCCCCACCACTCTTAATTTCCTTTATCTGAACGTCAGGCTGGCCTATAAGCCAAAAACTTTCGTTGCTGCTACGCTTCTTTTTCAGATCGTCTGTAAGCAGGTCAGCGTTCATTTGCGCCTCCAAAAGCGTAATACCAGGCCAGTTTGTTTCCTCTATATCTTTACGCGCCTCCGGGTCAAAATGAAAGGCGCAGAACAATACTATTTCGGGTTTGGGCTTTAATGTGCGTGCTTCTTCAATGGCTAACTCCACCATTCGCTGCTCAAGGGGAGCGTGTTCCGGCCCGAAGCAAACAACAACCCGTTTAGGATTTTCCTCTTTTGTTTCCGCCTCCGCCTGCAAAAAGCGTGTACCACTCAAAGGCTCTACGCGCGTAAATTCTATAAGTCTGCCGACCTTTGCTCTAACACCTGCCCTTAATAATTCCTGCCTCCACTCATCTTGACGAAGTGTTTCACCGGTTCTTGCAACGGAGCTATCTGTGTCTAAGGCATATTCCTTCTGTATATCGTCAAAAGATTTAGCTACAGGGGCCGGAACTGCTTCAACAGTAAATGGGCCTGTAACACGTGTACACTTATTGTCAGCAAAAGGCTGGTCGTATAATGTTTCATATGGCGCGGTATTGTTATTTGCAATGCTTTTAAGAGTAATATGAGGTACGGTTCTATATTTAAAGCCACTACCTACGCCTTCGTCGGGACGAGCAAGTTCATAATAATCAAAATTAGCAGTCATTAGTCGTTGTTTGGCGAGAGTAATTGCCACTCTTGAGGTGTCGCATGTAATCCACCTTCTTCCATATTCTTCCGCAACCCTTGCTGTTGTGCCGCTGCCGCAAGTAATATCTAAAACCAAGTCACCAGGATCAGTGGACATAAATAGGCACCGCTCAACAACTTTATTTGCGGTTTGCACTACATAAATCTTGGGATCGCTACGGCTGGATATACCACCGCTAACATCATCCCAAAAATTATTTACGGACACAAAGCCGAAATCGTCAAAATACTTTTTAAATGTTAGCCTATTTCCTTCAACAGCAATTCTATTCTTCCTTAGCAAATTTTCAATCCCCTGCTTTCCTGTTCTCCAACCTCCCGCCGAGGGTTTATACTTTTTCCCTTCAAATTCAATTTCAAAATTTGAACCGTCACCACCTGAACGAGATGTTAGCCCCTGCTTAAAGAATACTCTCGCGCCTGCTGGAAGCAATTCAGGATTGCTTTCCTCCTCATCAGTCAATCTTCTTAACTGGCCGTTTGGCAATTCAACTAAATCATATCGAGTAGCACCAATACCTCCTAATGTTACTTGCTTGAAAAGCTGCCTATACTTTACCTTTTCTACATCCTTACAATACCAAACTAAATAGTTACAAACATTGTCAAGACGCTTTGCGCCTAAGCCGATTGAAGTTCGATATGAAACAATACTAATGAATTGGTCTTCCCCAAACACCTCATCTAATAAGGCTCTGATACGGTGAACATTCTCATCGCCAATTTGGACAAATACGCTTCCACTTTCGTGCAGCAAGTCTTTGGCAAGTAGTAGCCTATCACGTAAATAGGTTAAATAGGAATGTATGCCTAATTCCCACGTATCACGAAACGCCTTTATCATTTCCGGCTCCGCCGTCAAGTCCTCGTCCTTGCCATCTTTTACGTCACGTTTATTTACGAAAGGCTGGAAATTGCTGCCGTATTTAATACCGTAAGGCGGGTCAAAATATACCATTTGCACTTTGCCACCCATGCCCTCTTTCTCAAGAAGGCTATTCATAACAAGAAGGCTGTCTCCCGCTATCAGCCGGTTTGTCCAGTTCTCCTTGTGTTTATAAAATTCAATTGCCTCGCGCAGTGGCTTTTTCTGCTCCTCAAACAGGCTCATTTGCGAATTAGTGTCTGCCTTCTTTACAGCATCTATGATCCGGCGCGGATCTATCCGCTCATGTACGTGCAGGCTTACCGTAGGTACATCAAAGCTGGTATGCTCCGCCTTACCCGCCCACTGTAATTGCGGATCGAGGTGCGGATCATATTGATATGTTTTCTTCTTAAAACCTCCGTTATCGGTATGCGCGTCAACTAATCCCACGGGTGGGTTATTGAGCCGCTGCTTGTCTTTATGCTCGTACTGCTCAATTGGTTTTTGGGCAGCCGTTTTTAATTTATTTCCCTTTGGCATCCTTAACTATTAATTAATATAGAGATAGGCGAAAATTCACATAACTAAATAGCGCCTTGTCAAGCATTAAAGATATAAATGTTTTGCCGACTACACGATCGGTGGAGTATGCAGCATATGTTCTGCAGAATTAGGTTATGGTTTTCTGCCGTTTTTTAATGAATGATACAGTTTATTTTACAAACCTCCCAAAAATCCACAGCATGACCTGCCATTATGTGTAGTAGACTTCAACTAATCAAACTAAACCTCGAAATCTTTAGGGTCAAATTCAAGTACCTTAGTAATGACATCTACATTACTTTTCCTATTTTTTAACCACCTTGTTTTCCAATGTTCAATCAGCTCTTTTTTTGAATAGTTAAGATATTTTGGCCGTTTACAAACTCCGTTAAAAACTTCAGAATAATTTTTCGCAAGCGGGACAAAATAAATGCTGCGTTTAAAAGAATGCTTTAATAAAAAGTCAGAATCGATTCCAAGCATATCACCTGTAGTACGAATAATTCTCATCACCCAGCTTGGGCCGTCTCCAAAGTTATGGTTAACATTAACATTTCGAGATTTGAGCAATTTTACCATCGCTTGAATTGTTTCATCTGACAAATGCAAAGTCCCATATCCCTTAGTGTATCCTATTTCCTGATATAATAACTTATCTTTATACTTTAAACGATTGTACTGCGAACTTTTCCCATATAGGCTCGTAGTAAAAATTCCTACCAGAGAGTTTGAAACTCTCTTATCTATTAGCGTAATTCGTTCCTTATACTTCTCGCGATAAATTTTACGAACTTCGTTTGAAGCAAGAAGATAAGAAATCAGCTTACCACCTAACAAGTGATTGTAGGGAGGAACAGCTCCAATAACGTAGGCGTCCATCGCATAGATTAAATTCTTGGTTCTTATGTCCTTATCCCATCCAATAAAATCATCTCGTTCGGGAATATGAATAATTGGACTACCAAGCGCAGCAATTCCAATAATGGGTTTATTCGGCAATCCTTTGTCGCGGATTAATAGCTTAATTCTTCTGCCGACATAATCGCTATACGGAGATGACCAGTAATACCGAAATATACGAAATAGAGCGTGCTGCCTTTTTGTTTCACAAACTTCAATCATCGGATCAATTTCTGAGCTTAATACGTCATAACCATTTGCTAAATTCTTTCTGGCGAAGTCAATATTTTCATCAATCCATTTTCTATGAGCGTTAATAATCTCTTCTCGCTTATTGGACATTGCTTGCTTTATTGTTTCTTTATCATAAGTTTCCGGAGGAACAATCTCTATTTTTTTTCTTCCAATTTTAACCTGCCAATCTATATTCCATAAATCCCGAAGAATTAAAAGTTTTACCTTTTGTTGAAGGCTTTTATTCTTTAGAGAAAACAGAACAAACTCCTGTTTTTTAGATATTCTTTCGGTTACTAGTTTTTTTTCAAATTTTAAACTCATCTTCTTGTTTAGATATTATTCCAATTAGTTTTGGGAGCACAAAAGAAATCAACATTATCTTTGCCATTGTGGCGCGCTTTTACTACCGTTATTTCACAGCCAAGAACAATTTTTAAAATCAGAGATTTTAATTCGTTTTCACTCCTATGTTCATCTTGAAAAATTGCACTCTGCTTTATTTGATTCAAAAATACATATAGCTGCCCTCCATATAATCCCACAATTTCACCATCAAATTCTTGCGTGGATAAACTTGGTGCTTCTTTTATTTTAGCTCTTAATGCATCCGCTAATGCGACATTTCTTTCTTCCGATTTTTTTCTAATTTCAATTGCTACAGATTTGGCGAAGGGTTCTACACTATCTTTTCTATTTACATTTTTAGCATAAAGTCCCTCAAAACTCCTTATCCTAACTGGTAAAACAAATGGTTGCTTAGGGGCACTCCACATATAACAATTGCCAGGAATAGGCTCACTAATTAAGTGCGCCAATATGTCATGAGAATAGTGTGAGTTGTATTTTCCTAACGTTCCAGCATCGCCTTCAGACAATAAATGAAAGCAAAACCAATTATCGGCTTGACTTAAAAGTTCTGGCGACATTGAACCAGGTTGTTGAGTAACTAATACTGCCCCTAAATCATATTTTCTTCCTTCTTTTACCCATTCAACAAATGGACTAGATTCTTCAAGATTTTTTCCTAAAACACTTTGAGCTTCCTCAATAATTGAAATAACTGGAATTGGGGATTCTCCTGTGAAATTTTCTTGATTATAATTGAAAATCCTGCGCATCAATAAGCCAGCAACATTGTAACCAGCAGATGAACTCAACATACTTATATCTATCACGACACAATGTCCCCGTTTTAATGCTTCAATAGTGCCATTCATCAATTGACTGGTTGGATCATGAAGGTGATTAACAACATTATTCATGTTACTTTTCGCAGCCAGAATTTCCGCTCTTGCATCTGTAAAATTCTGATAACCGAGTATTCTTCCGATCTCTTCATCATTTGAACCCAAACCATCACGAGCAATTAGATCTACTAAGTTTCTCCATCGTGTTGAATCGAGCGATTTTAGCTTAATGACGTTTTGCTGGTTTTGCCGATCTTCCGAAATAGAAATACCTATAACATCGCGCGCTGGCAAATCTCTAATATCAATTCTGACATTCCCGGCTTTCCAGCTATCGTAATATCTATTGACTGCTGGTCTTGACGTAAATACCGTAATATGTTCTCGCAGTTGCTCGACATCGCAAAGCCCTGGCCTGTCTTTAAAATCAGGCCAAAAATATTCTCCATCGGCATCAAAAATGAGCACGCCTACGTTTCGTCCTCTGTCTGTTTTTGGGCTTCCATTTTTATAAAGTTCAGAAACCAAAAATTTAATCAAGTTTGATTTTCCGTAACCCGCACGAGCAAAGACAACCGATCGTTTAGAAACGAGATTGTCAATATTAAAGTAAACTTTAAGCTCTGGAGAAATGTGTCGCATCACATTTTCCGGTTCGGAAGTATTGTTAGAATATACAAACTCTCCCAAAACGTAATCACCTAAGTCGGTATTACCACCGCTTAACCGACATAATTCTTTTAAAACACCGTCGCTTGGTAATGCAACCTTTGCTCCAAGATGGGGTAACCGTCTTTGTGAAGGAACGAAAACAATTTTCTCAATCTCCTTGGGGCTGCTATCAATGGTAATTTTGGTTTTAATGTTCTTTACTGCCCCGAGTAGCTTGATTTGAACCCTGTATTTCAGTTTTGATTTTTTTAAATCTTCGGGAACATCTTGTTCTCTTTCCTGCATTGTGTTAATATAATCTTCACCTTCCGTTGAAGCCAATAATCCTGTAGGGACAAACTTGGTGATTCTTCCTAATGAGGCCTCTTCAGGTGTAGCAAGCTGAATAAGCAGAAACTGGCCAAGCTGTGGTCTATCTTGCATTTCTGCATTATAAGGAGCAACAATTTCTGCTGCAAATTCAAATCCTTTTTCGCTGAAACCCTTAAAGGTTCCCATTAACTTTGATTTGGAGAATAACTCAGGCATTGCGATATCTTATATTGGTTAAATTCTGTCCCAGGTGTTTCATCCTCAGGATTTTTTCTTTTTCTTCCGGTGTCATATTTTGCGTTATTCCTTCAAATAGAATATCCTGCAGAACCGACATTTCAAGACCATTCACTTTTGCAAAATCGTGCGCTCTTTGAACGCACATAGGGAAATCCGGTATTGGAAAGCCGGGTTGAGCATCTTGCGTGAGTTGACCTAATATTTTATCTACATCTCCTGTTTGCCACTCTGCAATATCAACTGGCCATACCGGATCAAAAGGTCTATTGCCAAATTTTACTAAATACATCTTTCCCATTGCTTGATATCTGTATATGCCATTTTCATCCGGTTCGCTTGAGTCAAAAGTATCAAGCCAAGTACGATCAAAATTATAACAGTCAGCCTCTATATCATCCGGAACCTTAACATAGCAAGGGTATGGTTTATGTAATGTGCTTTCAAGTTCTAAAGCAACGGCCAATCTGCTTAAAACGGCGCTTTGCTTTGCTACACCCACAATAGAAACATTGACATTTCTTTGGTTATGAGCCTGATGAGCGCCCTTAATTAAATTTTCAATTAAAGGGAAAACCGTCAGTTTAAATGATTTGGTTCGCAACATTCCTTCACGAACAATAATTGTATCAGAACCCCATTGATGATACCTCAATAGATCATATAAAACGGCCCATTCTACAATATCTCTGTAAACTCTGACAGCACCCGTACTCTTACCTGCCTGCTCAATACCACCAAGTAAATATGAAAGATCTAATACATTCATGTTTAAATCATCGCACAAACGTTTTAAAGGTTCAACCAACAATGGATTGCCATCCTTCACTCGTTCATTAAAGGCAGCTTCTTTAGTGTTTCCGGCAATTGCATCTAAAGCACATTGATTTCCGCGTGAATCAACTACTCTAACAAGCTCAATTACCGCTGGATTAAAAAATAAGCGGTTATCACCACCATCGGCAGATACAAATGAAACTGCGTTAACTGAGTATTTTCTGATTGGCTTAACATCGTTCGATAAACGTTTCGCATATTCGCGAAATTTTTCAAATACAGGGTCTTCATTCTTGTATGCATCAAGAACTCGACCCTTTATTTCCTGAAAATTACTTTCTGCGAGTGCCATATCTAATCCATTTCAATATTTAATACGGTTTTCATATCGTTTAAGTAAGAATAAGAAATATAGTCTGCATTCTGAAGCTGCCCGATGACAATACCCGAATGAATACCAATTTCTTTTGCGAGTCTTAAAATGGCATTTGGGCTTTTATCACCCTTTTTTATAAAATCTTTTAGTTTTTCTTTCGGAATCAAAAAACTGGCTGCAAATTCATCAGCTTCTTTTTCCTTGTTTCTTTGAATAACTCCATCCTCCGTACCTTCTAAGAAAAAATCCTTTTTTCCATGTAGCAAAATATGCGCAGCTTCGTGAAAAAATGTAAACCAAAAGCGATCATTGTATTTTCCTCGCAAACTAAGTTGAATTAACGGGCGATTTCCAACCCATCTTACAGCACCACTAATTGTTGCTTTAGGTATAATTGGTGTAAAAATCACATTAACACCCGCCTCATTGCATAACCGCTTAATCTCTGATTTGTAACAATCTTGTTTTTGGGTAGTTAAATCTCTAATCAGTAGTAGATTTTGCTTGAATTTTTTCTCATCATATTCAAGCAAATTATTATTAAACGCCTTAATCTCTCCGTGTCTTAACCATGCTGCAATAGCAGCGTTTTCATTTGTATAAGCGAGTGAAATCCGAAAAGCAACTTTAGGCTCGCTGCTTAACCAAAGTGATTTCCAGCTTTCCACTGATGCAACACCAAAAAATTTTAATACTTCTTGAAGTTGCTCTATTTTATTGGTACACTTTACTACCCAGTTATACTTTATCATTTGGGTTAAGGGAAGTGCCTTTAACCATTCAATAGATTCTTCAAGTTGTTCTTGTTCTCTTAATCGAGCAATTGATTCTTGATACTGCGCTTCTCTTTGTATCCAAAAATGTGCAGGGGGTCCAAGAACTTTTTCTAATTGTAATGCAGTGTCAGGAGTTATTGCAGCCTTGCCTTTTATAATTTCATTAATTGTCTTTTCTGGTCTGTTCATTCTTTCGGCAAGCTCCTTTTGTGTCATGCCCCTGTCTTCCAATATCTCATTCAACGTATCACCCGGTGGACTTACAAAGTCTGGTTTATATTGATTCTCCCTATTTCCCATGGTAATTTATTATTTCAATTATTTTAATACTGTTTATTACCTTCCAATCCATTGAATTATTTTCCGTAAGAGGTACAGGATCGTGATCTGGCACAAAGATTAGCCTATAAGGCTCCTCTAAATGTGCAGCAATTTGCCTTTTCCGGTTATCCTTTAATTCATGGTACTTGCCTGGCAAATGTCTAGTATCCTGGAGTGTGTTAGCTGCTCGCAAATCATCCAATCTCCTATGGATAATCTTTGCTCCAATTTGGCCGTACTTTTTTTGAAGCGTTTTGGAATCATTTACAAGGTTCTCTATCTTTTTATTTTCAAACGTTATCTTCACAAAAATATCGTTAACCTTTGGGGTTAAGTTTCCAAAATTATGAATAAAAACAAAATGAGCCAATTTGAATCATAGACGGATATTTATAAGCTTTTAAAGGATTTGAATGTACCTCCATCTGTTAGTGCAATATTGTGGAGGCCACCCAGGCCGTTATCGATACTGTAGTAAAAATTACCGGTAAATTCCCCACCAAATACTAAAAAACTTAGTATTTTTATCCTTCGATCAAATAGTGGACCGCCCCGCAGCAAATATCATTTCCCGCCTGCAGCAGGATATTCTGTCCCTGCAGGGGTTCAGGCCGGCGGCCTGCGGCCGGGTCATCGATATGGGGCTCGGGCCCGTCAACCTGGCTTTCCCGGGAAAGGTCTTTCCGTTGGGGGCGGTGCATGAGTTCCTGGCGGAAGGGCAGGAGAACGCGGCGGCTTCCGGAGGTTTTATATCAGGACTCCTATCACCACTCATGCGAAGACAAAATGCTGTGGTATGGATCAGCTCCAGGCGTCTCATTTTTCCGCCGGCCCTCAAGGCTTTTGGCATCGCGGCAGACAGGGTCCTGTTCGTCGAGTCGTCCAACGAGAAAGACAGGCTCTGGGTGATGGAAGAGGCGCTCAGGTGCCCTGCATTGTCAGCGGTAGTGGCGGAGATCCCGGAGATCAGTTTTACCAATTCCCGGCGCCTGCAACTGGCGGTAGAACAAAGCCGGGTCACCGGGTTCATCCTTCGCAACAGTCCCCGCCAGCTCACAACCACCGCGGCGGTCTGTCGCTGGCGGATCAGCGCCCTCCCCAGTCAGTCCGAAGGGGATCTGCCGGGCCTGGGCTTTCCCCGCTGGAAGGTGGAGCTCCTGAAAGTCCGTAATGGCAAGCCCGGAGCCTGGGATTTGTCCTGGAAGCAGGAACAGTTTCATTTTACGGAATTGCCTGCGCCCATCATTCACCAGTCACAGCAAAAAACCGGGTGATATGGAAAAGCGTTTTGTCTCCATCTGGTTCCCTCACCTCACAACAGACTGGTTCACCCTCCGCCAGCCAGAGTTGAAAAACAAGCCCTTTGTGCTCAGGGCGCCTGCGCAGGGACGAATGATCATCACCGCGGCGAACGGTTTGGCGGAGGCCAAAGGGATATACGCCGGCATGGTGCTGGCTGATGCAAGGGCCATCTTCCCCGATCTCCAGGTGCGTGACGATAATCCCGGGCTCGCTGGTAAGCTGCTCCGTAAAATCGCGGAGTGGTGTATCCGGTTCACCCCCCAGGCCGCTGTCGATCCCCCCGATGGCATCATGCTCGATATCTCCGGCTGCGCTCATCTCTGGGGCGGCGACGAGCCCTATCTGGCCGTCATACAAAACAGGTTTCATGGGCGCGGATACCAGGTTCGGTTAGCCGTGGCCGATACCATCGGCGCTGCCTGGGCAGTCGCCCGTTTCGGTCAGGGTCCGCGCATCGTGAAGAAAGGAATGCATACCGAAGCCCTATTGGCCCTGTCACCCGCCGCACTTCGCCTGGAAAAGGATACGGTGGAAAGGTTGTACAAGCTGGGGCTTCGGCAGATCGGCCGGTTCATCCCTATGCCGCGGGCCACACTGCGGCGAAGGTTCGGCCCCCAATTCATTAAAAGGCTGAACCAGGCATTGGGACTGGAAGAAGAGACCATCCTTCCGGTTCAGCCCTTAACACCTTATAGCGAGCGCCTGCCCTGCCTCGAGCCAATCGTAACCGCTGCCGGCATCGAGATTGCCCTGCAGCGCCTGCTCGAAACACTGTGCGGGAGACTGGAACGGGAAGGGAAAGGACTGCGCACCGCGGTGTTTAAAGGCTATCGCGTCGACGGGAAACTGGAACAGGTGTCCATCGGCACCAGCAGGGCTTCCTCGAATATCAAACACCTGTTTAAATTATTCGGGGATAAGCTGTCAACGATTGAACCCGACCTGGGCATCGAGCTTTTCATACTGGAAGCGCCGAAAGTGGAGGATCAGCCCCCGATGCAAGAGAAATTATGGGAAGGAACCGGTGGTCTGGAAGACCGGCTCATCCCGGAGCTGGTAGACCGGCTGGCAGGGAGGATCGGCATGAACGCCATTCACCGCTATGTTCCGGATGAACACTATTGGCCGGAGCGGTCTTTTAAAGAAACGAGGGCCCTGACCGAACAGCCCGTCACGAACTGGCCTGTGGACCGTCCCCGTCCCGTCAGGCTATTGCGCATACCCGAACCTGTAACCGTAGCGGCGCCGATACCGGATTATCCGCCCATGCATTTCCGGCACAAAGGGATACTGCATACCATTAAAAAAGCAGACGGCCCCGAGCGCATCGAAGCGGAATGGTGGATTGCCGAAGGAGAGCACCGGGACTATTATATCGTGGAAGATGAAAAGGGTGCAAGGTACTGGCTGTTCCGGCTGGGGCATTACGATGGCGAAGAGCCGCACCGCTGGTACCTGCACGGATATTTTGCATGAATAAAACAAGGCCATGCGTTATACGGAATTGCAGTCCACTACGAATTTCTCTTTCCTGAGAGGCGGTTCACATCCCGAAGAACTGGTAGCGCAGGCAGCTGCGCTGGGTTATTCCGAGATCGCCATCACCGACCACAATACCCTGGCCGGTGTGGTGAGGGCCCATACCGCCGCCAAGGCTTCCGGCATACGGATTATCGTAGCCTGCTGTCTTGACCTGAAAGACGGTCCCTCGCTGCTGGCCTATCCCACTAACCTCGATGCCTATTCGCGCCTCTCGCAACTGCTCACGACGGGTAACCTGCGTACGGAAAAAGGACAGTGTGAGCTCTATAAAGAAGATGTATATGCGCAGAAAGAAGGAATTTTATTTTCGGTGCTGCCGCCTCCCGGGCTGAATGCCGGTTTTGATTATGAGGATCCCTTCAAACAGGCTCTGCGGGAATATCAGCAAAATTTAACCGGTCAGCTCTATTTAGCAGCAACCCGTTCCTACCAGGGCGATGATATTAAAAAGCTCTACCGGCTGGCGGAACTTTCCGGGCTTTACCAGATTCCTTTACTCGCGACCAACGACGTGCATTATCACGATCCTGACCGGCGGCAGTTGCAGGACATCCTCACCTGCATCCGCGAAAAGCAGACCATCTACAATGCCGGTTACCTGCTCTGCCAGAATGCGGAGCGTTTCCTGAAGCCGGAAGAAGAAATGCTGCGATTGTTCAGGCAATACCCGGCTGCGATTGCCGGAACGCAGGAGATCGTGAATGCCTGCCGGTTTTCCCTCGATGAACTGAAATATGTCTACCCCCAGGAGATCACCACGGAAGGACGCACCCCGCAGGAGCAGTTAGCTCATTTCGTATGGCAGGGCGCTCATGAAAAATTCGGGGAAGCCATTCCCGAGAAGATCAGGAAGTCCATTGAGTTTGAGCTCGACTTCATGGAGCGGAAGCATTATGCCGCCTATTTTCTGACGATCTACGATTTTGTGCAGTTTGCCCGGAGTAAAAACATCTTATGCCAGGGGCGCGGCTCCGCGGCTAATTCGGTGATCTGTTATTGCCTGGGCATTACTTCTGTGGACCCTTCCAAATTCAAATTATTGTTTGCCCGTTTTATGTCCGATGCGCGGGATGAACCGCCGGATGTGGATGTTGACTTCGAGCACGAGCGTCGCGAGGAAGTGATGCAATACATCTATGGGAAATTTGGCCGTGACCGCTCCGGCATTGTCGCTACGGTCACGCAGGTGCATTACAAAGGCGCTATACGCGATGTGGCCAAAGCCATGGGCCTGTCCGCCGATATGATCGATGTGCTGGCCGGTTGCAGCGGTACCCATGGAGAGGGCGTTTATGAAGAACGCATCCGCGAGGCGGGACTGAACCCCGGGGATCCTCACCTCAGAAAAGTGCTGGAACTAACGGGGCAGTATATCGGCTTTCCACGTCAGTTGGGGCAGCATACGGGCGGCTTTGTGATCACCGAGAATAAACTATCCCATCTCTGTCCGATACTGAATGCACGCATGGAAAACAGGACGAATATCGAATGGAACAAAGATGATATCGATGCGCTCGGGTTATTAAAGATCGATGTGCTGGCGCTCGGGATGCTCACCTGTATCCGTAAATGCTTTGATCTGGCGAAGCAGCATTATAATCTCGATCTCACGCTGGCGAATATTCCGCAGGAGGACAAGAAAGTATATGAGATGATCTGCCATGCCGATACGATCGGCGTCTTCCAGATCGAGAGCCGGGCGCAGATGTCCATGCTGCCGAGGCTTCGGCCCAGGGAATTTTATGACCTGGTGATCGAAGTGGCCATCGTGAGGCCAGGGCCGATCCAGGGCGATATGGTGCATCCTTACCTGCGGCGGCGTAATGGACAGGAGCCGGTGGATTACCCTTCCAAAGCCCTGGAAGAGATACTGGGACGAACGTGCGGTGTCCCCCTGTTCCAGGAACAGGCGATGGAAATAGCGATCGTGGCAGCCGGCTTTACACCTGCTGAAGCAGACGCCCTGCGCCGGAGCATGGCAACCTTTAAAGCGCAGGGCATGGTGAAGCAATTTCATGATAAGCTGATCGGCGGCATGCTGAAGAACGGTTACACCAAAGAATATGCGGAAAGAGTTTTCAGGCAACTGGAAGGCTTCGGTTCATACGGATTCCCGGAAAGTCATGCCGTGAGTTTCGCGCTGCTGGTGTATATATCCAGTTGGCTGAAATGTTACTACCCCGATGTATTTGCGGCGGGTTTGCTGAACAGTCAGCCCATGGGATTCTATGCACCCGCGCAGATTGTGCGGGATGCGCGGAAACATGGCGTTGTCGTAAGGCCGGTCGATGTCAACCATTCCGCCTGGGACAATACGCTCGAAGAAAAGGAGGGCGGCTATTGCGCTTTGCGGTTGGGATTCCGGCAGGTGAAGGGGCTTCCCGAAGACGAGATGATAACGCTGTCGGCTAACCGTAAAGGGCCTTTTAGCACGATCAATGAACTGCTGGACATGGGTCTGTCGATCGCCGCGCTCGAAAGATTGGCCGATGCCGATGCGTTTCGTTCGCTGGGGCTCGACCGGCGGGAAGCATTATGGGAGATCAGTTCGCTGGCCGATCATCCGACCGGCGTATTTAAGGGACAGCCTTCGGAGAGTAAGATTGAACAACCGGTGACGCTTCCCGGAATGACGCTTTCCGAACACGTGATACAGGATTACAGCAGCATTGGGCTTTCTTTAAAAGCGCACCCGGTAAGTTTTGTAAGAACGCAACTGAAGGCGCGGCGGATCGTTTCAACGGCTGAGCTGAATGGGTTGCCGGACGGTTCACCCGTAATGGTAGCCGGGATTGTACTCGTGAGACAAAGGCCGGGCACGGCCGGCGGCATTTGCTTTATTACCATTGAAGACGAGACCGGCAGCGCCAACCTGGTAGTATTCCCTCAGCTCTATGAACAGTACCGCCGGGAGATCCTGCAGGCCAGACTGCTGATGGTGTCGGGAAAGCTGCAGCGTGAAGGCGAAGTGATCCATGTGGTCGCGCAGCGATGTTTTAACCTTTCCGGTTTACTGCGAAAGCTGATCCCGTCGGGCGAAGAACCGGAATTGCAGGGCTCCCTGTTTCCGTCAAGGGATTTTAAGTGAATGTGCAGCGTCCCGGGACGCAATCTGAATTCTTCCGGCATCCGGATTTTTAAGTATTATTGAGCCATGTTTGACTTCAGGTTGAAAGTATTTTACACCGTAGCAAAGAGGCTGAATTTTACAAAGGCGGCAGAAGAGTTGTTCATTACACAACCCGCAGTCACCAAACATGTTCATGAGATCGAGACCTATTTCAAAACCCGGCTGTTTCACCGCAACGGAACGAAGATTTCACTCACCGCCGCCGGGGAGATCTTATTAAGGCATTCGGAGGCGCTGTTCGCCGTCTACCGCGAAATGGAAACAGACGTGGCGGCCCTCAACCGCGACATCAAAGGAACAATCAGGATCGGCGCAAGCACCACGGTAGCGCAATACATCCTGCCAAAATACCTGGCTTCATTCAGGAAACGTTTCCGGGATATCACGGTGGAGCTGGTCGCCAATAATACCGAGCATATCGAAAATTTTCTCACGGAAAATAAGATCAGCTTCGGCATCATCGAAGGGCAATCTAAACGCAAGCAGCTTAAGTATTCCAGGTTCCTGAAAGACGAGCTGGTCCTCTGCACCCGGCAGGGCAACCCGCTCAATAAGCGGGGAGCAATATCGTTGAACGAATTGCCGCGACTGCCATTGGTGCTGCGGGAGCCAGGGTCCGGTTCACTGGAAGTGGTAAACACCGCATTGAAAAAAGCCGGCGTTAAAGTCGCCCGGTTGCAGAAAGAGATGGTACTGGAAAGTTCCGAAAGCATCAAATCGTACCTGATCGGCTCGGATAGCTTTGCTTTTCTGTCCATCCACGCCGTTTTAAATGAGCTCAGCAATAAGCAACTCACGGTAGTCGATATAAAGAATTTCTCCATAG
>DASZRP010000069.1:0-2992 GCA_035548895.1 Puia sp.
AAGGAAAATAAGGGATTAGGTAACTGGCGTAACACGCAATGGCTGCACCGGCAAAATTCAGAAAACCGTACAGGATACTGTCGGTCCGGATCACTTTCAGCAGGTTGAGGATAAATGCAATCAGCAAAATGCCGACGCCAAAACTGCCTAAAGATTGCGTGAAGCTCATGATAAAAAGATTGGAATGTTACGGAGACAGAGATTGAAGTCAGCCCGGAAAACCTGACCGGGTTTCCGTGTGCAGCGAGAGGCTCCGGCTTGCAAATTAATCATTCTGCTCATCCAATGAAGGTTAATTTCATGTTTCCTTTATCAAAAAGCCTCCCTGAGAGCAGGGAGGCCGTTAACGATTGCTAGTCCACGAGAAATTTAAATGTCAATTCTTATTCGGGAGCCCTAAGGACAAGGTAATGGTCAAGGCTTGAAGATCATGAGGCCGGATACAAACATAACATACCGGCAGAGGGGAAAACAAGGGGATAAAACAGGAAAATGACCCGGGTTTTTTCCCGGTATCAGGAAGTAAAAATCCCGTTTCCTGACGGGGTTGGATTTCGATGTCGATTCTTCCGTATTTTAAAGTTCTAATTCACTTAAAACCCAATTTTATGCGCAAACACCCCAGGTTTATGCTGGTCGTCGTTCTGGCAACCGGCCTGCTATTTGCTTTCCGTAAGCCAGACAAAATTCACCCGGCGCTTCAATATACCGGCCAGCATGGATCACCCGGTTACTACGCTGCCGATACAGGTCGTCCTGTACGCGTGGACTCTGCCCAAATCTGTATTGCCCGTTTCGATTCGCTTATGCGGGCTCACGGATTTTCAGACAAAGCTGGTCAGAAAGTAAATATCCACATTACCCGCACCAGCCTGATCACGACTGGTGAAACATTCAGCGGTCAGGGTCTGCTCGACTGGTTGACCCAGACCAAGGCGGCTTACGACGCAGCAGGCAAAACGCTGATGGTAAATGTACAGCTGGGAGTGTACACCGGCGAATACCTGAATACCTATGAAACCAATGCCGCGCTGAGAAGCAAAAACGTAAACCGCATAGGCATTTTCCTGATTCCCTACGATGCCAACCAGGGTGTTTCCGGTGGAATTCACCCGATGGATGCGGGAAGCCAGCCACCCCCTGCCGGTTATGATGTAGGAGGAATAGCGCCCTGATCTCTATGCAAATTGCCTGGTTCGAATATTTTCAGATTGCCGCGCTGCTGGTTGCTATCTACTGCTATCGCGGCCTGAGGGCCTGCTCGCTGCTCGCCTTTATCCCCCTATTGCTGATCACCAACATCTGCGAGTTCACCGGGGTAAACTACCGGGCATTGGGCTGGTCCTCCAACTATATGGTGTACAATCTATACCTGCTCCTTTCAACGCCATTCTATTTTTATATAGCGGGTAAAATGCTATTTTTAACTTCCAAGGAAACGATCGTGTTCTGGTTGGTCTGTGTGCTTTGCCTGATCCTCATCTATGCAAACTTCTTTTTCATACAGGGAAAAGGACGATTTAATACGTACTCGTTCGTACTGATACAGATCATGATGATCGTGTTTTCCGGGCTCTGTCTCGTGCGATTGACCGTGCTGGACCAGCGGGAGCTGAATTTTGCCAATGAGCCCTTTTTCTGGATCAACTCCGTCAATCTCTTGTTCGGCCTGGTGTCGCTGGTTGTGCTCGGATTGCAGGAGTATATTTTGATCAACCACATTGAAATAGATAATAAATCGCTTTACCGCGCCATTTTGCCTGCTGTGAATGCTATTGTATACGCGGGATATGGTTTTGCGTTTATCTTATGCAGGAAGCAAAAAACCAGGTAATCTTCACCATCGTTGCAGTCATCCTCATACTGCTTTTTCTGGGTGTGCTCTTTCTGGTAATGCTCTTCTACTACAACAACAAAAAAAGACAAATGAACAGGGAACAGGAATTGATGCGGGCTACGTTCGACAAACAACTGTTAGAGTCTAAACTTGAGATACAGGAAGAAACTTTCAACATGATCAGCCAGGAGATCCACGACAACGTGGGGCAGATCCTCAGTCTGGCCAAAGTGCAACTCGGTATTCTGGAGCAACGGCAATCCATATCAGGCGATCTGGTCGGTAATGTGAAGGAGAGCATCAGCCAGGCCATGACCGAACTGCGCGATATTGCCAAAAGCCTGAGCAGCGAGCGACTGCAGCTGCTGAGCCTGCCCGACAGCATTGGGCAGGAGATTCGCCGCATTAACCGCAGCGGCCTGATCAAAGCCGCGTCGCATGTGGAGGGTACGGAGCGAAATATACCCGACCAGCAAAAGCTTATCGTTTTCAGAATGGTCCAGGAAGGTTTTCAAAATATTCTTAAACACGCAGGCGCTACGGAAATAAATGTTTTCATCCGCTATCTTGAAGAATGCCTGCATATTTCGATCTTTGACAACGGAAACGGTTTTAATCCGGAGGAAGAGCTCAGGAAAAGGGAAGGCCTCGGACTTCAAAATATATTGCGAAGGGCCGCCCTGGTAGGAGGAAAAGCCAGGATCACCAGCAGGCCAGGAGAAGGCACGACCCTGGAGATCCAGATTGCTTATGCGTGAAACCCGATATATCGCCATTGTGGATGATCATACCATGTTCCGTAAAGGACTTGCTGTGCTCATCGATCTGTTCCCGAATTACAAAGTATTGTTAGACGTCCCCAACGGCAAGGTGCTCACAGAACAGCTGAATCCCGACCAGCTGCCTCATATTGTACTGCTGGATATCCACATGCCGGTGATGGACGGATATGCCACGGCCGCCTGGCTCCGAAGCCACTATCCGGAAATTCATGTTATGGCCCTTAGCACGATGGATACTGATCTGTCCATCATCAAAATGATCCACCAGGGAGCGCGGGGCTATATTCTCAAAGACGCCGACCCCAAAGAATTGCAGATCGCATTTGATGAGATCATGGACAAAGGGTACTACTACAATGAGATCATGACGAGG
>DASZRP010000070.1:0-6478 GCA_035548895.1 Puia sp.
CCGGACGGATTTCCCAACTATTGCCGCCGCGCCCCAGCCGGAGAGACGGATGCTTAGACAGCAGGCGGATGGCATGATTCAGATCGGTAGCTTCAAGTATCATGATCCCGCCGATTTGCTCTTTGGATTCGACGAAAGGGCCGTCGGTCACGGAAACCTTGGCGCTGCGCCATCTCAATGTGGCAGCATTTCTGGCCTCCTGCAGGCCCTCGCCGCCTGCATAGTGACCATTCTGCCGAAGTTCATCATCGTAGCTAAAACACTCGTCCATAAAGGTTTGCCGTTCGCTTTCGGAAAGTGTTTCCCAAACTTCTTCATTCATGTATCCAAGACAGATGTATTTCATAATGATTATTTATTGTGTTGAAGAATGACATGTGTGACCTTCTCCGATGCTTCGAATCGGACACATTCGTAACCCAATTTATGCAAGTCAACATGATCGAATAGTCTTTCGCCACTACCTAATATCGTCGGTGTGATGGCAATATGCAGCTCATCGATCAGTCCTTCGCGGAGGTACTGTTGTATAACATTCGCCCCGCCTCCAATTCGGATATCCTTTCCATTGGCCGCCTCCCGGGCCTTGGCGAGCGCATCATGAATGCCTTCGGTAATAAAGTAAAAAGTCGTTCCCCCCTCCATCTCCAAAGGAGGTCTTGCATAGTGTGTTAGCACGTAAACCGGAACATGATAGGGTGGATTGTTTCCCCACCAACCCTTCCAGTTCATGTCTGGCCAAGGGCCCCGAACCGGCCCGAACATGTTCCTGCCGACGATCCAGGCACCGAGATTTTCGAATCCACGCACCAGGAAATCGTTATCGATTCCTTCCGTGCCGCCCTCCCCTCCTTGAATCTGTTTCCACCAGCGGGTGGAAAATACCCAGCTGTGCACATCCATACCGCCTATGCCCATCGGATTGTCAAGGCTTTGATCCGCGGCCGCCCCGTAGCCGTCAAGTGAGATCGAGAAGCTCGCAACCCGAACCTTTGTCCTTTTTTCAGTCATAATCCATTTTTGTTTTTTTGTGAAGTAATGTCTGTTATCATCAGGTAGTCGAATGGCCAATGACAAAATCGACAAACGGTTTGAAAATTTTTTGCATCTTCAGGAATTACGATCCCAATTCGCTAAGCTTTCGTTGGATAAACCGCCGTTCCGGGTCTTGTTGTGCCAGGGCGAGGGCCCGTTCCCATGATGCCCTTGCCTGGTTTGTACGGCCCAATTTCCGGTAAAGTTCCGCCCGCGCGGAGTGTGCCAAATGATAGTCGTCCAGGTCCCCCCGCTCCAGGATCGCATCTATCTGCTGCAAACCAGCTTCAGGCCCCTTGTGCATGGCAATGGCGATGGCACGGTTTAATTCAATAATTGGAGAGGGATTTATGCTCAGCAACCGGCTATACAGCATGGTAATCTGGGCCCAGTCCGTAGCTTCTGGACGTACAGCTTCGGCGTGCAGGGCCGCGATGGCTGCCTGTAGCGTATAGGGTCCTGGCGGTTTGGATGAAAATGCCCGTTCTACCAGCGTCAATCCCTCCTTAATCATATCGCGATCCCAAAGCGATCGATCCTGATCTTCCAGAAGAATAATATTTCCTTTTGATGAAGTGCGGGCCGGTCGGCGGGATTCGTGCAGCAGCATGAGGCCAAACAATCCTGTAACCTCAGAATCAGGCAGCAAAACGTGCAACAGACGCCCAAGCCGGATAGCTTCGCTTGAAAGGTCGACACGCGTTATCGATTCGCCAGATGAAGCATAATAGCCCTCGTTGAATACCAGGTAGATCACCTGGAGTACAGCCCCGAGCCGGTCTGGCAATTCATGTTCCATCGGTACTTCAAACGGTATTTTTGCCTCGCGAATTTTGGCCTTGGCGCGGACTATTCGTTGGGCCATAGTAGAGGGGGTAACAAGAAATGCGCTTGCGATCGCTTCGGTGGTCAGATCGCAAACCTCACGTAGGGTCATGGCCGTGCGTGCCTCAAGCGACAACGCCGGGTGACAGCAGGTGAAGATCAGCCGGAGCATATCATCTTCTATCGCTTTGTCAATTAGCCTGGAAGCATCGGGGGGCGCAGCTTCCGTTTGCCAGATCTGCTGCTGCTCCAACGAGTCGAATTTTGATTCGCGCCGGATGCGATCGATTGCTTTAAACCGGCCGGTGGAAACAAGCCACGCTAGCGGATTCGAAGGAATGCCCTTTTCACCCCATTGTTCAAGTGCGGCCCTAAAAGCATCGTGCATGGCGTCTTCGGCAAGATCAAAGTCTTTAAGCAACCGAATCAGGGTGACAAACACCGAGCGCGACCTGGCACGATAAATCTCGCCTACAAGTTGAGGAATATGTTCCGGAGTATTGCGCATGGACGATTGTTCGACCCTTAAAGGTATTTAATATACACCTGTTCAATCAATTGCATTCCAAACCTTCGCTCCGCCCGGTTACCCCTGCGAGGGGCTTACCCAAGGCCTCCCGGCACGCTATCGAGAACTTCGTCGGACTTGCTTCGCCACAGTCCTCCTCGTTAGGCCTTCGCTCACAACACCGTTGCGAGCTTCGCCCGCATCCTTCGTGAACGCTCGGTGCCTTCGCTTTGTTCGGGTACCACGCTTTTTCGTTTTTCCGCGCCTGTGAGCAAGCCCGCGCGCTTCAAAACAAAAAAGCCGCCCAACTTCGTTGGTGGCCTGTATTATTTTGCTTGTGACCGAAACCGGAGTTTTTACGAACCATTTTTTAGGTGATTTAAGACTTTTGGCAGATTTATCGAAATGGTCAACAATGTAAAAGCTGCCGCAATGACTAAAATCGCGTCAAACAAGTGAAAATGTATAGAAATGCTGCTTAAATTGCGACAAATTATAGCGCTTTTTGTCGCAATACACCAAAAATGGTGACAATTTTAGTATATTTGTCGCAATAATTCAAAAATCGCGACAAATGGCTAATATTGGAAAAATAGAAAAGATAAGGAATGAAATCACCAACTTTCTTGTGAGCCACAAGGATAGTCAATCTATTGAAGCCATTCAGCAAGCCTTATCTGGAACCATTGACAGGAGAACACTCCAGCGACGTTTGAAAGCGCTCATAGAGCAAGACATTATAATTTCTTCGGGTAGAGCCCGGGCTACAGTTTATCGCCTGGTCAAAGAACCACAGGAAATACCCGGAATTAATGCAACAATTAAGCAGGGTTCACTCATACCTTTATCAAAAGCGGGCGAAGAAGTGCAACATTTGGTATCCTTACCGGTACAAAGCCGTGAACCCGTCGGATATCAACGCAATTTTTTGGAAAGCTATATCCCTAATGTAACCAGCTATTTAACGGCAGACGAAAAGAAGCACCTGGCAACCATTGGCGTTACTGCACAAATCAACAGTCCTGCCGGAACCTACGCAAGGCAGATATTACAAAGGCTTCTCATTGATTTGGCATGGAACTCCAGCAGGCTCGAGGGTAATACTTATTCTTTGCTGGAGACAGAGCTTTTATTGGAGAAAGGCCAGTCTCCAGACGGTAAGACTGCTGCGGAGGAACAAATGATCCTCAATCACAAAGACGCTATTGAATTCATTGTACATAATTCCGGGGATATTGGTTTTAACAGGTACACTATTTTAAGCCTTCACGCCCTGTTATCCAATAACCTTTTGACTAATTCAACCGCTTCGGGAAGCTTGCGTTTGCACGGTGTGGGTATTGGCGGCTCTGTATATTCCCCGCCCAGCGTGCCACAGTTTATTGGAGAAATGTTTGATTTGATGCTTCACAAAGCCGATCAGATAAACGACCCGTTTGAACAAGCATTTTTCATCATGGTCCACCTGCCCTATTTACAGCCGTTTGATGATGTCAATAAGCGGGTATCGCGGCTGGCTGCCAATATTCCTCTGAATAAAAAAAACTTAGCACCGCTGTCCTTTGTAGAAGTTCCGGTTAAAATATATATTAATGGATTGACAGGCGTTTATGAGCTAAACCGAATTGAACTTTTGAAAGATGTTTTTCTCTGGGCTTACGATCGCTCTGCAAAACAATACGCGGCACAGCGACAATCACTTGGCGAACCTGACCCATTTCGACTTAAATACCGGGTTATCATTAAACAATTAATTGCAGAAATCTTAAAAGAAGCGCATGACAAATACATGGCCGGTATCTTAATCAGGGCGAAAGCGCTGCAAGTGCCTCCAGAGGATCATGAAAGGTTTATACAAACAGTAGAGCAGGAACTTATCAATTTACATGAAGGAAACTTTGCCCGCTACTTTGTGACACCCTCGGAATTTGGAAAATGGCAGAAAGCCTGGAATGGCTCAAACATCCAGAGAGAGTGAAAAGTAAAACCTGCGCCTGGCACGGATTCTAAGTAGTCTGAACCGGATTGGATTATATAGGCTTCGCCTCGATGATCCGTACTCCTGCGAGGTCCTTACCCAGGGCCGTCCAATGCGCTTCGCGAAGCCCTCAGATTCTACCGGCGTTATTATGATAAAAACTTTAACCAATCCTGAATAAAATCGATCACTCGCGAGGTTCCATCCGGGTACGGTGCGGAACAACCGCCCGAGACCGCAAGACCCAGGGCTGTGCAATGAACGGCATCGAGCTGAAGCAAAAAACCTAACTGGTAGCCGGCACCGAACCCGCCCCCGTGATACATTACTTGATAGAGACGCATCGGAGGAATTTTTTCCAACTGGAATTGACCATCGCTGGATAAATGGAAAGCAAGTCCGCTATCAAGGACTATGAGCGCACTGAATCTCGTGGTGTTGAAGATCGAAAGATATCTTTCTCTTCCTGAGGGCGTGCCGATGCCCCGAACAAAAGCCTTCTTATCCCAGCCATTCAGTTGACACCATAGATCGTCCGCCTGCTGCCTGTGCAGTATCAGCGTGACATGGCCATGGGTGACATAGTCGCCCATGATGTCGAGTACTTCGTCAACTTCGAAAAAATGTTTGTGAGACGGGTCGCCCAAATGAAAAATGAATCTAAAATTCCGCTTGTCAAGTGTTTTGATCACCTGCGAATAGAGGTTCTGCCACATCGCGGAGCTGTTGCTCTTATCGGCCCAATTTGCGAACTCGATCACTTTACTCCTGCAAAGGAGAGCGGGAAGCGCTACAGCCGTAGACCCGGATTGAACACAATCCACCACAATACGATAAATGCTGTTCATCGCCCAGAATTCATCCGGCAAGGGTTCACCAGGTCTGAGTTCTCCCCGATTTTGAAAGGGATTGACGATCTGGCGGGCTTCCATCTGTTGCAGGAATCTGTCAACGGAAGCTTTGTTGTTTTGAAGGACGTCGACGAGAGTCGACAGCGCGGACCTTATGTCCGGCCTGAGATTTATGACGGTCATGGCGCACGTACTAAGGGTGACCGGTTTTATCCACTATGACACCTTTAATCCCCACGGTCAGCGTGATTGCGTATACGAGAGCTTCTTCGTCCTTAGACTTGGAAGTATCCTCGACCAGGTCGATCTCATCGACGTGGTATGTCTCTGGGTTCAGCCGCATATCGAGGTCGCCGCCATAGAGGGCGAATGTCTCGACCTCGAAGCCGAGATCGACTCCATAACCCTTTTCCTCGAGATCGCGCAGGGCATCGCTCAATGATTCATGGCCTTCCATTTTTATTTTTTTATTGGTGAGCAAACAAGCCGTTCATAATAAGTCTTTGGGGGCGCCGGATGCGATGATCTCTTCGGTTCGGGCGAGGGAGAGGTCTTCCATGCGGAGGACATCGTCGAGGAACTCGCTGCCTTCACTGGTGTTTTGCGGCGGCTGCTCATGTGTGACCACCTGTGAATGGTTATCGGCAAAGTCGCTCTTAGTAGGATGTAAGAAGGGGAAAAGCATAACATGTAGTTTAACAGTGAAAAAATGGATCTGCCGTCCGCTGACTTGCCGTGCTGTTGACCACCCCTCATTTTCTTTCCAGCGGGCGACAGACCTCTTGAGAATTTAGGCATGCTGAAGTGAGGACTTCAACCATATTTCATAGCTGATGGCGCCGAGGCGGGCCGCGCCTGAAGGAACAAGCGAGGTGTTGCCGATCTGTGCGCCGTAATATTTGCCGTGACTATTGGGAACGACCTTGCGCGGATCGCCGGTACTTTCCAGATAGCGTGTTACAACCTCGGGCAGTGTATAGCGGACCGGTCCGGCAATATCGACTATACCATTTATAGGCGCTTTGAGCGCTTCTTCCGCCACGAAACCGGTGACATCCTCGGCAGCAATGGGCTGAAACTGGACATCGGAGACATGGACAATGTTGCCTTCCGTGGCCTGATCCGCAATGCCTCTGACGAATTCCATGAACTGGGTGCTCCTGATGATGGTATAGGGAACGCCGGAGTTCACGATGAGGTCTTCCTGCGCTTTTTTGGCCCGCATATAGCCGCTATCCTGCATCTGCAGGACGCCGACGATAGAAAGCGCTACGTGATGTT
>DASZRP010000071.1:0-3937 GCA_035548895.1 Puia sp.
CAGGATAAAAAATATACCGACGCCATTTCGAAGGACCTGCTCAATCCCCTTTTCTCTTCTTTCGTTGCACGCGACCTCGCCGCTCCCGCACAAAAATTCAAAGTGGGAGACTATGAATATGTGAAGGACCGGGGATATGCTTTTGAGCAAAAGCTGAACCTCAATACAGGGGGCGTGCTGGACCGTCAGTTGCGCGATATCGGTCCCGATGAAAAATCGGCCCGCATACCACTCATGTTATTCAGTTCGGTCGTTACCCGCGACAGCCGGACCATGCTGATCAGCACTCAGCCCATCAGCTTCCTGATGCGGCCGGCATTCGACAGCACGAAGATCATGGGGGTGGACCCCGACGCGATTGATTTCAGCAGTTTCTTCAGCCGGCAGGACCCGATGAATATCCGCATGCTCACGGCTTTGCGGATGAACGCCACTTTCCCCTATGTGCTTCCGAACGTCTGGCTGCCCACAGAGCCTGTGATAGATGTAATGGATGCCGGCTTCCGCGATAATTTCGGAGAACAGGTCGCTATCCGGTTCATGCATGTGTTCCGTCGCTGGATAGAGGCCAATACCCGTGGCGTGCTGCTTATTCAGATCCGCGACCGGCAGTCGGGCGGATGGGAGAACCCTTATGAGTCGAGGAATATTACGGAGATCATCACCAAGCCGATCCTGATGCTTCAGTATAACTGGTATAAGATGCAGGAATATAACCAGGACGACCTGCTCAGCGTATTCGAATCGCTGATGGGAGATCATTTCTATAAAATGACCTTCCAGTACGAGCCTAAAAAAGTGAACGAAGGCGTATCGCTCAACTTCCACCTCACACGCCAGGAAAAGCTGGATGTCGCCAATGCGCTCGACATGCCCATTAACGTTAGTGCGTTCAGGGCGGTGGATTCGCTGGTTAATAGATGACAGATGATAGATGACGGATGACAGACCTTTATGTGTAAACTCGCATTATAATTACTGTCATCTATCAGCTGTCATCTGTCATCTAATCAGGGTCGCAACAACCTGAAACAACCCTTCACCACGCGTATATTGAACACGGCGCTGGTATCATGCGGATCTCCGTCGACATGCAGGGGCGCATTTGCCAGATTACGGATGTGCAGGGAGTCGGTCTGCAGATAAAGGATATTTTTATTTTTGGTATATTCTGAAACCGGTTGCCTTGCGTTGGTCCCCGAGAGCTGCCGGAGAATGGAAAAGGGCAGGAGCAGCTTATTCATCTTCTTCACGATCACGATATCGAGCAAGCCGTCGCTCAGATTGGCCATGGGCGCGATGGTAAAATGATTGCCGAACTGGTTGCTGTTGGCGATGGTAATGAAAAAAGCTTCTGTATCGATGCAGGTATCGTTCAGCGTTATTTCAAAAGGATAGGGCTTAGCTTTAAAGAAATGAGTGGTTGAAACGCGGATATAGGTCTTCAGCCCCCGGCGTTTGTTTCTTGCAAATTCATGCGCCACCTGGGCATCGTAGCCTATACCGCAGAGCATGCAGGAAAACTCATCGTTGATATAAAAAGCATCAGTGGGGAAAGCCTGCCCTTCAAAAATAACATTCAGCGCCCGGGTGATCTGCCTGGGTATCCGGGCAGCAAAAGCCAGACCGTTACCCGAGCCCAGGGGAATGATGCCGATGTTTACGTCAACCCCCTGAACGGCCCTGACGACACTGTTCACCGTTCCGTCGCCGCCGCAGACCACGATATCGGTGATCTGTTCTTCCTTTACCTTCTTCGGGAGAAAAGCATAATCCCCGTCGGCCCGTGTGGAGAGTATCTCGAAATCAAATCCGCGTTCTTTTGATTTGCGCGCGATCAGCTCTTTAACGGCTGTTTTTTTACGGGTACCCGATATCGGGTTGATGAAATAGATAATCTTCCTGGGCATTGGTGCAAGTTTCGTCAAAACGATCTTTTCCAGCAAATAATTGGAACGGAATCCGGGTGAACATGGAATAATGCATGAAGTTTCCGAACTTGGATGCACTGCTGATCGCCCCGCCATATAAAAACCAAAAACATGACCCTTCCCAAAGAGCGTTTCCTGGCCCTTGATGTATTTCGCGGCATGACCATTTGTTTTATGATCATCGTGAATACTTCGGGCAGCCACTTTACCTATTCACCGTTAGAACATGCACACTGGTTTGGGTTCACGCCAACCGACCTGGTCTTTCCTTCTTTCCTCTTCGCCGTGGGAAATGCCATGAGCTTCAGCACCAAACGCTGGGCGGAGATGAGCTCCGCGCAGGTATTAGGCAAGATCTTTAAGCGCACGGCCATCATCTTTCTTTGCGGGTTCCTGCTTTACTGGTTTCCCTTCTTCCAATACAACGATGCGCATCATTTGGTCCTTTCGCCGCTCTCGCATACCCGCATTCTCGGCGTATTGCAACGAATCGCCCTGGCCTATGGCGTAGCGGCTTTGCTAATCTATTATTGCAAACCCCGCACGGTGATCGCGATCTCCGTGATCATTCTTTTATTGTACTGGGCGCTCCTGATGTTTGGCGGAGACCTGACCATGACCGGCAACCTCGGGCAGAAGATCGACCTGTGGCTGATGGGACCGAACCATCTTTACCACGGAGAAGGCGTTCCCTTCGATCCGGAAGGCTGGTTAAGCACCCTGCCTTCGGTGGTGAATGTGACTTTCGGGTTCTATATTGGCCAGTTCATTCAGAAAAAAGGAAAGACCTACGAAGGACTTGCCCGGCTGCTCCTGCTGGGCTTCGCGTTCATCGTAATCGCCTATTTCTGGGACCTCGTTTTCCCGATCAGCAAAAAACTATGGACTAGTTCCTTTGTTGCTTATACCGTGGGGCTGGATTGCGTGATCCTCGGTTCGGTGATCTACCTGATCGACTTTCTTGGAAAAACAAAATGGACCTGGTTCTTTACCATCTTCGGGAAAAATCCCCTGTTCATCTACCTGGTTTCTGAAGTCGGCGCTACCATCCTTTACACTATTAATCCGCAACCCGACACAGACACCGTATCCTGGCTGTACCAGCATATTTACCGGCACGCGGGACTCTACTTCGGTTCACTCCTCTTTGCTATCTCCTGGATGCTGTTCTGCTGGCTGGTCGGCTATGTGCTGGATAAGAAGAAGATATATGTGAGAGTATGAGTAGATGACAGATGATAGATGACGGATGACTGTCATCTGCCAACCGTCATCTGTCATCTAAAAAGACATATTTCTTCCAAAACCCGCCAAAAAGCACTACCTTTGCGCGTTCAAAAAAACGCTGTAGCCAGCTAAAGCAAGGATTATATGGAGATCAGGAATATTGCGATTATCGCCCACGTTGACCACGGCAAGACCACCCTGGTAGACAAGATTTTACACGCTACCAAGGTATTCCGCGACAACCAGGAGACCGGGGAGCTGATCATGGACAGCAACGATCTCGAAAGAGAACGCGGGATCACCATTTTCAGCAAGAACGCGGCCGTGACCTACAAAGGGGTTAAGATCAATGTGATCGATACTCCGGGCCACTCCGATTTCGGCGGAGAAGTGGAAAGAGTGCTGAAGATGGCCGACGGCGTGCTGCTGCTGGTGGATGCTTTTGAAGGACCGATGCCGCAAACCCGTTTTGTGCTGCAGAAAGCCCTGCACCTGAACCTCAAGCCCATCGTGGTGATCAATAAGGTCGACAAGCCCAACTGCCGCCCGGATGAAGTGCATGAAGCCGTATTCGAGCTCTTCTTCAACCTCGATGCAACCGAAGAACAACTGGATTTCCCGACTTTCTACGGCTCGGGAAAAAATGGCTGGTTCAACGATTCGCTCACCCCTTCGGAAGATATCACCCCCCTGCTGGATGGCATTCTGAAATATGTTCCTGCGCCCAAAATAAATGAAGGTCCCCTGCACTTGCAGATCACTTCGCTCGATTATTCCTC
>DASZRP010000072.1:0-8497 GCA_035548895.1 Puia sp.
GAAGAAAGGGATTCTCGGCAAAAGCTTCGAGAATAAGCCGGGAATTGAAATGCCGAGCGAGCAAATGGGCCAGGGTGGTTTTTCCCGCCCCGATATTTCCTTCGACGGCAATGAAATGATAATTCATGGAGTTGTAAATATCCGGAATCCGCTGGTGTTATCCCGCAGTGTTTATATTTTTTTTACCTCAAGGGGATCGGTACATTCCGCCAACAGTTGGCGGACGGGCTTATGCAGCAGGGGATGAATAAAGCCGGGCGCGATTTCATTCAGTGGCTCCAGCACAAATTTTCTTTCGGCCATACGGGGGTGTGGGATCTGCAAATCTTCCTCAGAGATGATCGCTGAATTAAAAAAAATAATATCAATATCGATGATCCGAGGTGCGTTGCGAACGGTTCTTCGCCTGCCCATGCTGCTTTCGATATCCAGGTTGGCCTGCAGCAGTTCCCGGGCGCTTAGTTTAGTGCTTAGCCGTAAAGCCTGATTGAGAAAATCTGGCTGGTCTGTTTTGCCCCAGGCTGCCGTTTCATAAATGGATGAAACTTGTTCAATCACACCGCAAATATGTTCTATATTTGCCCTCGCCTCCTGCAAATGGAGAAACCGGTCACCCTCATTACCCCCGATCAGCAGATAGGCCCTGTTCATCATGATCTTGTTTGTCCGGCTCAAAGGTCTTTAATTTTAAATGATATAAATCGGAAAGTGCATGCGGAGTTTTTTTAAAATATTCTTTGCGAGCCTTCTCGCACTGATTGCCTTCGTACTCATCGTTGTTTTTTTTACCCTGGGCTTTGTAAGCAGTGTGGCCAATTCGCAACCGCGCGAAACGGAAAGCAATAGCGTGCTGGTGCTCGATCTCAGTCAGGCTTTTGGTGAGAAACCGGTAGAGGACCCGTTGGCCAATTTCAGCGAATCACGCTACAACACGCCCGGCGTATACGACGTGATCCGCCTGATCCGCTATGCAAAAACGGATAGCGCTATCCGGGGCATCTATATTAAGGCGGCTTCCAATGCGAATGGGTTGGGGACTTCTGAAGAAATCCGGAATGCCCTGGTCGACTTCAAAAAATCAAGGAAGTTCATCTATGCCTATGGCGATGTGATTTCCCTGAAAGCCTATTATACGGCGAATATAGCGGACCGGATCTACTGCAATCCCAAAGGCGGAGTAGAGTGGAAGGGAGTGACAAGCATAATGCCCTTTATCAAAGGGAGCCTGGATAAGTTAGATATTCAGCCGGAGATCTTTTACGCGGGGAAATTCAAGAGTGCGACTGAACCGCTGCGGACGGACAGGATGACCGAACCTAACCGCGTGCAGCTAACCGAACTGCTCGGCGAAATATTCAATCACATCATGTATCAGACGGCTGAGGCGAGGAGCCTGGACACGGTCACGCTCAGACGCTGTGTTGATGAGCAGCTGATCCGTCATGCTTCGGAGGCGGTTCAGTATAAACTGATAGACGGGGCCAAATACAACGATGAAGTATTGCAGGAAATCGGCGACAGGCTGAAAGTGAGTCCCATTACTTCGATCCGTTTTGTTCCGCTGGGAAGATATTTTGAGTCTGTACGTCAGCACATGAAAGCGGACGGCCGCGACCGCATCGCCCTGATCTATGCGGAAGGAACGATCCTGGGCGGAAAGAACGATCAGCAGGAGATTGGCGAGGATGCTTACCGGGCCATGATCCGGAAGGCCAGGCTCGATAAAGATATTAAGGCCATCGTGTTCCGCATCAATTCCGGCGGCGGTTCATCGGGAGTCAGCGAAAACCTGCTCCGGGAATTGACCTTGGCCAAAGCGGTAAAGCCGGTCGTGGTTAGCTTTGGAGATGTCGCCGCTTCGGGCGGGTATTACGTATCCTGCAATGCCGACAGCATTTTTGCCGATCCGATGACCATCACCGGTTCTATCGGCGTGTTCAGCGTCATCTTCAATACACAGTCGTTCTTTAAAAACAAACTGGGCATCACCTTCGATGCCGTGCATACGGCAAAACAGCCCGACGCCATTTCATTGGCTCAGCCGTTGACCGACATGCAGCGGCGGTTCCTTCAGAACGATGTGGACAGCGTCTATTTCGATTTCAAGAGCCGCGTGGCCAACGGAAGAAAAAAAGATATTGCTTATATCGACAGCATTGCCCAGGGCCGCGAATGGGGCGGATTAAAAGCTTTGGAGATCGGTCTGGTCGACCGCATCGGCGGTATCCAGGATGCCGTGGATTGCGCTGCCCGCTTAGCCAAAACGACTGACTATCGTCTGCGGGAGTATCCCGAACCGAAAAACTTTATCGACCTGCTGCTGAACGATTATAAGGAATCGGTAAAGACGAACTCCATTAGGGAAGACCTCGGTGAGCAGGGCCTGAGATGGTATAAGACTATGACGGATTTAAAAAGTATGGTCGGCACGCCGCAGATGCGCATGCCGTATTCGATCGATATTGTTCAATAATGGAAACCAATAAACATTATTCGCTTCATGAACCGACCCTATAGCCAGTTCAGGGCCATGCTTGCCGTAAGCAGGGCAAGCCTGCAGGCCATTCTGCGCAGTCCCTCCGCCGTTATTTTCAGTTTGGGTTTTCCCATGGTCTTTATCCTCGTCTTTGGTCTGATCGGAAGCGGAGGTACATCTGTTACGGTTGCTCTGAAAAATCCTGCAGATTCCGCTTCTTTTGTTATTCAGGCGATGCAGCGTTTTGGCATCGTTAAATTCAAGGCTGAACCGGATTCGGTTGCTGTTCGCCGTGACCTGGAGAAAGGAAATATTGCAGCTATTGTATCGCTCGATTCGGCCCGGTCTGCGGCGGGGTTTACGCAGTATAAAATAAAAACGCAGACCTCTTCGGCGGCTGGGGATAAGTATCCCATTTTCAAAATGGCACTCGCCCAAACCATACAGCATATCGAAGAGAGCCGCATGCCGGAGCAGTTCAGGCCTGTTAGCGTTGAAGAGCTGCCGGAAATCGAGGGGCGTCAATACAAAATGATCGATTTTATCCTGCCGGGCATGCTGGGGTTCTCTTTGCTCAGTGCGGCGGTTTTCGGAGTGGCCTTCGTATTCTTTAACCTCAGGCAGACGCTTGTGCTGAAACGGTTTTTCGCCACACCAATCAACCGGAAGAATATTGTTTTCGGCGAAGCGCTAAGCCGGATATTTTTTCAGCTGCTGACGGCTATCGTGATCATCGTGGTTGGGCACTACCTCTTCGATTTCACCCTGGTTCACGGCGTTGCCACGTTCATCGACATGCTGGTGCTGAGCTTTATTGGCCTGGTGGTGTTCATGGGATTTGGATTTATCATCAGCAGCGTGTCCAAAAACGAAAGCTCGATTCCGCCCTTTGCCAATATATTCACGCTTCCTCAGTTTTTATTAGGCGGCACTTTCTTTTCTACAGATGTTTTTCCGGGTTGGCTGCGCTCGATTTGCGAGGTGCTGCCCCTGAAACAGTTGAACGATGCTTTAAGAAACGTTGCTTTCGAAGGCGCGGGCCTGATGGACTGCGGGAAACAGATCGGCATATTGCTGCTCTGGGGGATCCTGATCTATGCGGTGGCGATAAAGACCTTTAAATGGGAATAATAAAACCGGATCGTGTTGAAACTTATTATCATCAGTCTTATCGTCCTTTCAGGCATTGTATTATTTGTTTTTGCCCTGTTCCCGAGCGAAGTGTCGGTGACGCAGTTTGTGTTGATCAACGCGCCGTTGGATTCTGTGAGACGAACAGTTGCTGACGTTCGAACCTGGAAGAACTGGAATGAGTTGGTGAAGCAGTCTGTAAAGGGAAAGAACGGTTCAGATTCTTCGGCTGCCAAATTCGACTCGATCAGCCTGCGATCGGAAAACCTGACCATTCTGCTGGAAAAAGTGAGACCTGATTCCATAGTGAGTTACTGGCAGGATCGGCGGGGTAAATCTTTTATTGGGAAATTCGTAACCGGCGAAGCGAATGGGCAGACCATGTTAGCCTGGACGATGGATTTTCACCTGCATTGGTATCCCTGGGAAAAAATGGCCAGCATGTTCTACGACCGTCAGCTAAGCCCGGTCATGCAGGTGTCGCTGGTGAATTTGCGAAACCGACTCGAACGGCATTAAATAGCTCAATCTGCTCTATCTTTATCATTCATTCCATTTTATCTATTAAAAATTCATCAGCATGAAAAAGTTGCTTCTGTTTTCAGTGATTGCGCTGTTCGGGCTAAGCGCGTTCAGCCAGGAAAAAGCTGTCAGTCCCCATGAAACGGCCACAGGCAAGAACATCTCCGTTCGCTATGGTCGGCCATATAAGAAGGGGCGTGTCATTTTTGGCGGCCTGGTTCCTTACGATAAAGTATATCGCTGCGGCGCTGATTCCGCTACCCTCATCACTTTCGATAAAGATGCCGTGTTCGGCGGGAAAAAAGTGAAGGCGGGAACCTATACGCTGTTCGTTGTTCCAAAGGAAAAAAGCTGGACCATCATCCTGAATGGACAGTTGGGACAATGGGGCGCGTACAGCTATGATAAGTATAAGGACAAGGACGTACTGCATGTGGAGGTGCCGGTGATGCATACCGCCGACGTGGTAGAGCAGCTGACGATCCGAATACCCGACAATGCCGTCGTCATCGAATGGGATCAAACCCAGGTCAGCGTTCCGGTCAAGATTTAAGCAATTGAGGAATGCTGAGCAGGAATTGGTGGACCCGCGCTAACTGTTCTTCGGAAATGCAATAGGGCGGCATGATATAAACCGTATTGCCCAGCGGCCGGAGATAAATGCCCTGGTTCATTGCCTGATTGCGGATCGTCGATCCCGCCTGGTTGATGTAATCATGGCCCTGCTGATCGATCTCGAAGGCCAATACGGTACCGATAGTCCTTAGATTATTGAAGAACCGTTTATCGGTTGAACCGGAGATCTTCTTTACAAAAGATTTGTTCTTATCCGTTATAGCCTGTATCTGACCGATACAGGCTTTTTGCTGTAAAAGATCGAGGCTGGCCAAACCGGCTGCGCAGGCAATCGGATTGGCGGTATAGGAATGCCCGTGAAAGAGCGTCTGACGCCGGTCTTCGCTCAAAAAAGCATTGAAGATATTATTCGTGCAGGCCGTAGCGCCGAGTGCCATGGTACCGCCGGTAAGCCCCTTGCTCAGGCACATAATATCCGCCTGACCGGTCACTGCTTCTCCTGCGAATAGTCGCCCGGTCCTGCCGAAGCCGGTGAGCACCTCGTCGGCGATGCAAAGAATATCATGTTGGCGAATTGTTTTCAGCAGGCTGTTCAACGCTGCCGGTTCATACATGAGCATACCGCCTGCCGCTTGCAACAAAGGCTCATAGATAAAACCCGCGATTTCCGTATGATGCGATTCGATGAATGCCTGAAGGGCCTTTTCATTTTGACCGTTCGGCGTATCGATGAACAGTACTTCAAACAGCAGTTCGCGAAACGGGTCGGTGAAAACGCTGCGGCTGCTGACGCTCATAGCCCCGAAAGTATCTCCATGATAAGCGTGATGGAAGGCCAGTATTTTATTCCGGCCTTGGTTCCCCCGGTTCTTCCAGTATTGCAGGGCCATCTTCAGGGCGACTTCCACTGCCGTTGAGCCGTTGTCGGAGTAGAATATTTTGTCGAACTGCCCGGGCAGGATCTTCAGCAGGCGTTCTGCCAGTCTTACGGCGGGCTCATGCGTAAAGCCGGTGAAGATCACGTGCTCCAGTTGCCGGGCCTGCTCATAAATTTTCTCCGCGATATACGGATGGGCATGACCGTGAATATTCACCCACCAACTACTGATGGCATCGATATACGATCGCCCCTGATCGTCGAACAATAACGCGCCTTCACCGCGTTCTATCGGAATAGGAAGATCTGCATGCAAGTGCTGTGTGTAAGGGTGCCAGATAACCTGCTGATCGCGTGTGGAGAGAGACATAGTATTTAATGTGGAAATGTGATAATGTGGAAATGTGGAGATTTCATTTCCACATCTTCACATTAATTACGTTTGCTTCAACGCCTTCAGGTTCCTCCTGATTCCCGCGTATTTTGCGCGTTTTAATGGTGAACCGGAGAATATTTTTTTGAAGGATTCTTCTGTCAGTTCTTCCCAGTCTTTTTCATCGAAATACAATAATTCGGGAATGGGAGAGAAGCCGGGCTCCTGCGTGGGTTTTGCGAAACGGTTCCAGGGGCAAACGTCCTGGCAGGTATCGCAGCCAAACATCCAGCCGTCCATTTTGTCTTTTGCCGTTTCGGGCATCGCCAGTTCTTTCAGTTCGATGGTGTAATAGGAAATGCAACGACTGCCGTCGACCACTTTGTTGTCTCCGATAGCCTGCGTTGGACAGGCATCGATGCAACGGGTACAATCGCCGCAGAAATCGGCCGTGTAGGGCGAATCATATTCCAGCTCGAAGTCGACGATCAGGGTAGCAATAAAAAAATAAGAGCCGGCTTTTTTATGGATAAGGTTTCCATTCTTTCCCACCCAGCCCAGGCCGCTGCGCACTGCCCAGGCCCGTTCGAGCACAGGCGCGCTGTCTACAAAGCCTCTTCCCTGGAAATCGCCGATCTCTTCCTTCATCCGGGCAAGGATGAAATTCAATTTCGGCCGGATGATATCGTGGTAGTCTTTTCCATAAGCATATTTTGAAATTTTCGGATTGTTTTCATCCTGCTTTACAGCGGGATAATAATTCATGAGAAAACTGATGACTGATTTTGCACCGGGCAGCAGTTTGTAAGGGTTTACCCTTAGATCGAAATGTTTTTCCATATAACCCATCGTGCCGTGCAGCCCGTGATGCAGCCATTGTTCCAGCCTGCGCGCATCCTCATCGAGTGGCTCCGCCGCAGCGATACCGCAGTAATCAAAACCTGCGGCAGCAGCGAGTGAACGGATCAGTTGAGTATGTTTCGAAATATTTTTCATGAATTGAATGAAACCGATTGCGCATTCAATAATTTTTCTATATTTAGCGCGTTAACTAATACTTAACGCCCCTGACCTGTTCAACAATTCATCCGCGCGTTGCGTAGATTTCTGTGCGTCCGGAACTTCAGGCCACAAATTACAAACAGTTTAGGGGAAAAGATCCTTGTCACTTGACGGCCGTCAAGTTTGCCGGGACCAGTTTAAAAATCCGAATATGAAAAATTGCGTGATCGCAACCCTTTCCCTGTTTACTGTGCTTTTCTCGAAGGCGCAGTCTTACCCCGTCTCCGCCATTCCCGATTCGCTGAAAGAAAATGCCGATGTCGTTGTCCGGCTGGACGAACGGATTAGTGAAATAAAGTCGCCGGCAAAAGTGGTCTTCCGCGAACATTCTGTCTATACGATTCTAAACGAGAATGCGCTGCGTTATGCCGAATACCGGACTTTTTACGATCATTTTATTACGCTGAATTATGTAAATGCAACGCTTTATGATGCGCAGGGGAAAGAGCTCCAGCATTTTAAGAAAAAGGATATGCGTGATATTGCGGCCGAAGACGGGTATTCACTGGCTTCTGATCGCCGCTACCGCGAAGGTGGCTTTTCCTATCATGATTATCCTTTTACCGTGGAATTTGAGGAAGAAGATGAGGCTGATGGAGCGATTTTCGGAATTAACGACTGGTTTCCGGGAGCCGGTATCAAAATATCCAGACAGGATAGCCGGTATGATATTATTGCACCGAAGGATTATCAGATCCGTTACAGGTCTGTTAATGCCGATCTTTTACCGGCTATTTCCGAAAAAGGGGACAAACGTACTTATCATTGGGAATTGAAAAATCAACCTGCTATGGTTGAGGAGCCGTTTGCTGTTCCCGGAACAGCTTACGAGCCTTATCTCCTCGTCGGCCTTACTGATATTGAAGTCCAGGGATATCGGGGAAATTTATCCACCTGGAATGATTTCGGAAAATTTTATGGAAGTCTTCAAAAAGGGCGTGACGTATTGCCAGGCAATGTCAGAGCAAAGGTTCATGAACTGGTTGATCATTTATCGGACCCGAAAGAAAAAATTGCTGTCCTTTATGATTATCTGCAGAAGAACACACACTATGTGAGTGTACAATTGGGAATTGGTGGTTGGCAGACTTTCGATGCCACTTACGTAGCCAATAACAAATATGGAGATTGCAAGGCGCTTTCCAATTTTATGGTTTCCCTGCTTAAAGAAGCCGGTATAAAGGCCAATATTGTTGCAATCTATGGAGGGGAACGTGCTCCGGATTTTGTAAAGGATTTTGTCAATGATCCTTTCAACCATGTGATATGCTGTGTTCCCATGGCGAAAGATACGGTCTGGCTGGAATGCACTTCCCAGCATCTGCCCGCCGGCTATCTGAGCAGTTTTACTTCAAACCGCTATGGACTTATGATTTTGGATGATGGAGGTCATCTGGTGCACACACCGGTATACGGATTGGCCGATAATCTTCAGGTAAGAAATGTGTCGGCATTTTTAGATGAAACAGGCTCGCTTAAG
>DASZRP010000073.1:0-17948 GCA_035548895.1 Puia sp.
TGAAGTGCTGGAGACCGGAGGGGGATTGAAGAAAGCTTCCTGGTTTTTCAACGACGGCCCTTTTGTCGTGATGAATGCAGATATTCTTACCGACCTGAACCTGAACGGCATGATCGCCTTTCACCAGGAATATCATCCCATGGCTACATTGGCCGTTACCAGCCGGTCTACTTCACGCTATTTTTTATTTAACGAATCGGGACGTTTATGCGGTTGGAGAAATACAAAAACCCATGAGGAAAGACTGGTTGCAAATAATACTAACGCCACGCAGGATATTACCGGAGCGGCCGGGCACGCCCGACCGACCTTAAAAGAAAAAGCTTTCAGCGGCATTCACGTGATCTCTCCGGAAATTTTTCCGTTGATCCATCAGGAAGGTAAATTTTCGATGGTAGACGTCTACCTGGAGCTTGCCGGCAGCCATCCCATTTTTGAATACGACCATTCGGGAACAAAACTGATAGACGTTGGTAAACCTGAATCAGTACCAATAGCGGAATCCTTGTTTCCCTGAAATGATTATCCGTTACTCCAGTTCTTCGGGTCCTGCTCCCGGTGATGCAGCTCGATCTTCACGCCAAATTTATTTTTAAGATGCCGCGCCAGTGCATCGGCGGCATATACGCTCCGGTGCTGACCGCCCGTACAACCGAAACTGACCACCAGGCTTCCAAAACTCCGCCTTATATAATCTTCCACCGAGATATCGACAAGATCAAATACGCTGTTCAGGTATTCCGGCATGCGGGTTTCCTGTTCGAGAAAATCCTTGACCTCTTTATCCCTGCCTGTTTTTGTTTTGAATGCCTCCAGTCGCCCCGGGTTTAAAATACTGCGGCAGTCAAATACAAAGCCGCCGCCATTGCCGGAAGGATCGCCGGGAATTTCTTTCTTATAGGAGAAGCTGTTGACATGCACCACCAGCGGTGTTTCATCGCCGGCGCGGAGCGGAACGAAACGCTGAATCACTTCATCCTCTGTTATGAGATGCAGTACGCGCTCAAATTCGGGAAGGTCCAATCCGGCAAAATGATGCTGCAGAAAGGATTTCAGATTACGCAATCCGAGCGGAATGCTTACAAGAAAATGCGCCTTTCGTTCAAAAAGTCCCCGGAAGCCGTAAGCGCCTAACACCTGCATCAACCGGATCAGCACATATCCGCGATATTGATGGGAGAACCGTTGCCGGTCAATCGATTTGCCGAGCTCCGATTCCACGCAATCCATATAGTATTGCAGCAAGCCGTTTTTCCATTCATCGGACAATTCCGCTTTGGCCTGCCAGAGCATGGAAGCCACATCATACTGAAGCGCCCCCTTCATCCCGCCCTGGTAATCGATAAAATGAACCCGCTCCGATTCGATCAGGATATTCCTGCTCTGAAAGTCGCGAAATAAGAAAAACCGGTAATCCGGATTGCTGAGATCGGAGGCGAAGGATTCGAAATCGGCAACCAGCTTTTCCTTATCGTAAGGCAGCTGGAGAGTATCGAGAAAATAATATTTGAAATACAGCAGATCGCTCAGAATAGCCTGCCGGCCAAATTCGGAGGAGGTAAGGCACCAGTGCTCGTAGTCGAGTCCTTCATCGCCTCGGATCTGCAGGCGCGCCAGCGATTGCAGGCTTTGTTTAAACAGATCATAGGTATAATCTGAATATCCGTTTTCTTCGAGTTTGTTCAGCAACGAAACATCTCCGAAATCTTCCTGAATGTATAGTGTCCCCGCTTCATTCACTGCATATATTTCAGGAACAGGCAATCCTTTGCTTTTGAAGTGACGGCTGAACCGGATGAAGCTTTGATTCTCCCGGATATTATTGCCATAAGTAGCGATATAGGTCTGCTTTTCCGTGTGCACCCGGTAATAAACGCGTATGCTGCCCGACTGCGGGATTTTTTTTACTGACACTACCCGGTCGGTGCTATAACTGGCAAAAAGAGCGGCAATGGCTTCGGAAATATTCTCCATAAATAAATTGGGACTGAAACTACTAATTGCTCAGCTAACAACGGTGATTTCGGGTGTTTCTGCGGGAATTTTTTCTTTTTTTCTTCGTTCCTGCTCGTAGATTAACTCTGCCAGCAAGGCGGTCCAGCCCGTCTGCTGACAGGCCCCAAGGCCCTGCCCATTGTCCCCGTGAAAATATTCAAAGAACAGGTTGAGCTGTTCATTGCCCGGCTGCCGGTAAAAATTGTTGTAAGGGCCGTACTGCGGAATATTTCCCTGCTCGTCTGGCTGAAAAAGGCTGATCACCCGCTGGGTTAGAAAATCGGCTACTTCTTCCAGGTTCATATAATTGCCCGATCCTCTGGGACATTCTACTTTTAGTGCGTTTGCATAGAACAAACCGTATTTTCTGATCGACTGGATGATCAGGTAGTTTATCGGCATCCAGACGGGCCCGCGCCAGTTGGAATTGCCCCCAAACAGGTTGGATGTGGAATCGCCGGGATCATACCGAATGGTATAGTTCACCCCGTCGATCGTAATAGAATAAGGATTTTTTTCATGGTACTTCGACATTGCCCTAATACCGCCGGGTGAAAGGAATTCCTCTTCGTTCAGCAGCCTGTCCAGCAGGCTCACCAGGCGTTCGCGGGGCACCAGGGAAAGCAGCGTCGTATCGCCTTCCGTCTTCTCTTCATTGGGCCAGAATTTTTTATGCACCAGCCGGTGATGTTCAAACCAGCTAATCCTCTTTTTGAAATCGGTCAGCTTATCGAGCTTTTTCTTTTCAATTACAGAAACCGCAAAAAGTGAAGTAATGCCTACAATGGAGAAAATGCGCAATTGGGTTGGCGCTGCTCCGGCGATCGATAAAGTGTCGTAAAAGAATTTGTCTTCTTCATTCCACATCCCCTTTTCGTTCAGCGCCTCTGCAATAAATACAAATTGTTCAAAGAACTTCGTTGCCGTATCCTCAAAGGACGCGTCTTTCATGGCGATCTCCAGTGCCATGTCCAGCATATTGAGCGCATACATGCCCATCCAGCTTGTTCCGTCCGCCTGCTCCAGGCGCATATGCTCCGGCAGCTCGATGCTGCGGTTGAAAACGCCGATATTGTCCAGACCCAGAAACCCTCCTTCGAACATATTGTTTCCGCTGGGGTCTTTCCGGTTCAACCACCAGGTAAAATTGATCAACAGTTTTTGAAAGATCCGCTTCAGAAAAGAAATATCCGAATAACCCGTGCGCTCTTTTTCTATGCGGTATACCTGCATGGCAGCCCAGGCCTGCACCGGCGGGTTCACATCGCTGAAGTTCCATTCATACGCGGGCAGCTGGCCATCCGGTTTCATATACCATTCACGCATAATAAGCACCAACTGATTCTTGGCAAAACAGGGATCGACCATCGCCATCGGCAGACTTTGAAAAGCCATATCCCAGGCGGCATACCAGGGGTACTCCCACTTGTCGGGCATGGCAATAACGTCCTGGTTCTTCAGGTGCTTCCAATCATGATTTCTTCCATGCAGTTTCCCGGAATTCACAGCCGTAATGCCATCGCTGGAGGTCAACCATTTTTCAACGTCGTAATGATAGTATTGCTTGCTCCACAATAAACCGGAAAGCGCCTGTCGCTGCAGCAGGGCAAGCCTGGGATTGGTGTCTGAATTAATAATAGTGTTATAAAAAGCATCGGCCTCCGACTTCCGCTGAGCGAAGATCCGCTCAAAACCCAGGGTGAAAGGATTGCCGATCGATTTATGCGAGAGCCGAAGGTAAAGGGTTTGTGTTTTGCCTGCTTCCACATGGCAGTCGTAAACGGCGGCGAATTTGGTTCCCCTTTTTCGCTTTCTCAAAACCTCTGCATGTTTACCGGTTATTGCCGCGTCGTGGAAAGCATCCTTTACAAAAATTGTTTCGTTCGGCTCTCCGGACAGCTTCTCCCGGTTCGTTTCATTCTCCGTGAACCATTTATCCTTCGGTGACTGGAAATACAAATAATAAGTACCCAGTCTCGGATGCTCTGCCTTTACGGAATTCTTGTTTCGCTGCGTAATCTCCGGCTTTCTTGCCGGATCGTCTTTCCACCGATTATAGAACCAGAGCGTGGGCAGCACCGTGATATCGGCGGCTTCGTGATATCTGTTGGTAATTTCTATACGGATGAATATGTCCTTGGAATTTTCCTTCGCATAAGTTACCAGCACGTCGAAATACTGTTGCTTATCGAACACGCCGGTATCGAGGATTTCATATTCCGGATCGTTCTTTGTTCTCGCCGCATTTTCTTTCCGGATCTTTTCATAGGGAAAGGGCTGCTGCGGGTACTTGTACAGGTACTGCATGTAATAATGCGTGGGAATATTGTCGAGGTGGTAGTACAACTCCTTGACATCCTCGCCATGATTACCCTGGTTATTGCCCAGTCCGAAAAGACGTTCTTTCAATATGGGATCTTTTCCATTCCACAAGGCAATGGCGAAGCAGAGATTCTGAAAAAAATCCGAAATCCCGGCCAGTCCGTCTTCGCCCCATAAATATTGCCGGAAATGGGCCTGTTCGTATGGAAAGTAATTCCAGGCATCGCCCCAGGGGCCGTAGTCTTCCCGAACGGTTCCCCACTGACGCTCGCTTAAATAAGGTCCCCATTGTTCAAGGGGAATTTTCTGATATGCATTTACTGCCAGTCGCTTCTGCTCAATGGTCATTTGTTCAGTCATCCGCTTAAAATTACGATTTACTTAACGAACACATGAAGCCTTCCGGGCTGGTATCGTTTTTGAACTATGCGAATATTCTTAATATTATTCACTTTTAAAATCAGTTGTATGGGAAAGCTCAGTGGTAAAAAAGTAGCGATACTTACAGAAAATGGTTTTGAAGAAGTGGAACTGACCAGCCCGCTGAAAGCGTTGAAGGAAGCCGGCGCAATGGTCGATATTGTTTCACCGCAAAAGAAAACAGTACGGGCCTGGGACCATGATCATTGGTCTATTGAACTACCGGTTGATGTTACACTCGATAAAGCGGACCCGGAAGACTATGACGCGCTGATGATCCCCGGCGGAGTGATCAACCCCGACCAGATGAGGGTGAACCCGAATTGTGTGGATTTCGCGCAACAATTTCTGGAAGAAGGAAAACCGGTGGCGGCCATTTGTCACGGCCCCCAATTATTGATAGAAACCGGCATGCTTCACGGGAGAAATATGACTTCCTTTCCTTCCATCCGCACCGACCTGGAAAACGCAGGCGTTAGCTGGGCGGACCTGGAGGTGGTAACCGATCATGGACTGGTGACCAGCAGGAGCCCGAAAGACCTGGAAGCGTTCAACAAAAAAATGATCGAAGAAATTGCAGAGGGGGCTCACGAACCTTCTGCAATGGCCTGATCCGTCCCTTCACCATATATTAATCCGTATCATAAAGAACCACTTCGGTGGTTTTTTATTTTGCTGCCTATTGATATTTGAGGAAGAGGCTGTACAGAATTTTATCGGAGATGCTGTCCATCGGCTGATAAACGGAATCCTGCATCCAATGCCGCCGGAAAGCGCCTACTACGGCAAGGGTATCTTTGAGGTTATAGCCGATGTTGCGAAGCGCCTGATAAGGATTAAAATCTGCCGGAACGGTTACGTAAGTCGTATCGTCGTACCATTCGCCAAAGCCATGATCGGCGAGCAACTTCCAGGGAAAGCGCCAGTTGGGATCTACTTTCCGGCCGGGCGCAATATCGCCATGCCCGATAATATTTTCCTGGGGGATCTTATATTTCGATTTCAGGGTATCCAGCAGCACCAACAGGCTGTTGAGCTGCGGAGTGGTAAAATCTTCAAAGCCATTGTTGTCTAACTCAATGCCAATGCTGCAGGAATTGATATCCGTGTTATGGCCCCACTTGCTCAGGCCCGCCTGCCAGGCGCGCAGGTAATCATTCAGCATGTGGTAAACGGTGCCGTCCCTGCAGATAACATAGTGAGCGCTGACCTTTGAATGCCGGACAGTGAATGTATGCAATGTCATCGGGCATCCGTCCTGAGCCGTATGATGGATGATAATAAAGTCCGGCTTGCGCAGGTCGAAATTAACGGTGCCGACGAATTCAGGCCCGGAAGGCTGGTCAGCAGGAAAATAGTTTACCGGTTGCTCCCGGATCGCTTTACTAAGCTCTTTTGTATGTTGCTTGTAGATCTTATTGCTTGCACGATAGGGATTTGAACAGGCCACTGTCAGGATTAAAAGAAAAAACAACAGGCGATTAAACATATCGATTCATTGAGATGCAAATATAATCGAAGGATTACGGAGATTCGCCATTGCGTTTCAGCATTTCAGTCAGTTGGTCCGCATTGTGAATGGCCGCAGCATTTGCCGTATTGTTGAAATAAATATAGGCGTGCTTTTTCGTCGCGTGCTGAAGTTTCCGGGCCATAGCTTTCATGGTTTTCAGCGGATATTCGGAATAATACAGCTTCGGCACACCGTGGAAACGATAATAGATATCGGGGCCGTCGACAACCAATTCATCCGGAAGATCCGGATGGCTTATGCCGCAAAAAATAATCTGGTGTTCGGCAAGCTTCTCTCTTACTTCCTTTTTCCACCAGCTCTCGTGACGGAATTCCACCACGTTGATAAATTTATTATCTATCGACTCCACTATCCGGTTCAGCACGCCTTTGTCATAAGCTAGTTTTGCGGGCAATTGAAACAGTACCGGCCCCAGTTTATGCTTCAAACCTTCCCGAACCAATCCGTAGAAATCTGATATCAGCGATTCCGTATCATTGAACCGCTTAAGATGGGTAATTAACCGGGGCGCTTTGACAGCAAATAAAAAATCTTCCGGGCTCCGCTCATACCAGCTTTCCAGCATTTTTTCCGTAGGAAAACGATAAAATGTTACGTTCAATTCAAGTGTGTTGTACCGGCTTGCATAAAATTCGAACCATTTCTTTTGTGGCCACTTGTCCGGATAAAATTCACCCTTCCATTCTTTATAAGAAAAACCGGAACACCCGATATAATATTTCATGAAAAGAGTACTAAAAAACTCAGACCAGGGATATGAGACACTTTACCGTTAGGGCAAAAAATCCACAGCACAGCGGAAGGTTCGGGGGCATGCTCTTTGAACTGTCTCTGTCAACATACTTAATATGGAAAAACGCGTTTTTGGGGTCATTCTGACCGTTCTCGGTATTGCAGGTCTCATCCTCGCCGCCTACCAATTTGTCCAGGGAAACACGACCACCAATCATAGTGTGAAAGCGGTAGTGATGTATGGCGTTCTGGGATTGATCTTTTTCTTTGCCGGCATCGGTTTGATCAGATCAACCCGCGATATCTCTGGTAGAGGATAAAGAAAATCGCTACATATTCCGCCTGTACTGGCCGCCCACTTCATAAAGAGCGTGGGTAATTTCTCCCAGGCTGCAGTACTTTACCGCTTCCATGATCTGTTCAAAAAGATTATGGTTTTTTATGGCCGCCTGTTTGAGCTGCTCTAACTGCTCCCTGCTTCCGGATCCGTTTCGCTGCCGGAACTGGTCGAGATTTTCGATCTGGCACTCCTTTTCCGTTTTCGTGCTCCGGATAACTTTTTCCGGGATAACGGTGGCTGAACCGGTCTTGTTTAAAAAAGTATTCACCCCGATCACCGGCAGGTCGCCGCTATGCTTAAGGCGTTCGTAGTGCAGGCTCTCTTCCTGTATCTTATTCCGCTGATACATGCGTTCCATTGCGCCCAGCACGCCTCCCCGCTCGGTAAGCCGTTCGAATTCGCGCATAACAGCTTCTTCGACCAGGTCCGTAAGCTCTTCGATAATAAATGATCCCTGCAGAAAATTCTCTGCTTTTGCGGTCCCCAGTTCCCGGTTAATGATCAGTTGGATCGCCATGGCGCGGCGAACACTCTCTTCCGTGGGCGTGGTGATTGCTTCATCATAGGCATTGGTGTGAAGCGAATTGCAATTATCATAGATCGCGTAAAGGGCCTGCAGCGTAGTGCGGATATCGTTGAAATCGATCTCCTGTGCGTGCAGGCTGCGCCCGCTGGTCTGGATATGATATTTCAGCATCTGGCTCCGCTTGTTGGCCTTATACTTATACTTCATGGCCTTGGCCCAGATGCGCCGGGCCACCCGGCCGATCACGCTGTATTCGGCATCCATGCCATTGCTGAAAAAGAAAGAAAGGTTCGGTGCAAAAGAATCGATGGACATGCCTCTGCTCAGATAGTATTCGACATAAGTAAATCCATTAGCCAGGGTAAAGGCAAGCTGGGTGATGGGATTGGCTCCGGCCTCCGCAATATGATATCCGCTGATGGAAACGCTGTAGAAATTTCTAACCTGGTGCTCGTTGAAATATTCCTGCACATCGCCCATTAACCGAAGTGCAAATTCAGTGGAGAATATGCAGGTGTTTTGCGCCTGGTCTTCTTTGAGAATATCCGCCTGTACGGTTCCGCGCACCTGCGACAACGCCCTGGCCTTTAGCTGCGCGTATATTTCCGGAGGCAGCAGGTCTGCTCCTGAAATACCCAGCAGTTTTAAGCCAAGCCCGCTATGGCCGGCAGGAAGTTTCTTCTCTCCGTGCTCATCCTGGTAAACGGGACGCGGATTGGTGGAAAAATACCGTTCCAGTTTGCTGTCCATTTCTTTCCAAAGACCGTGGTCGGTAATGTATTGCTCACACTGCTGATCGATGGCGGCATGCAGAAAAAAAGCGAGCACAATGGGGGCAGGGCCGTTGATGGTCATGCTCACGGAAGTTTTCGGATCGCAAAGATCAAAACCGCTGTACAGTTTCTTGGCATCATCTACCGTACATACGCTGACCCCGCTGTTTCCAACCTTGCCAAAAATGTCGGGACGGTGAGCCGGGTCTTCACCGTACAAAGTGACTGAGTCGAAAGCTGTGCTGAGCCTTTTGTAGGGCTGACTTTCGGAAAGATAATGGAAACGCCGGTTGGTCCTTTCCGGGCCGCCTTCGCCGGCAAACATGCGGGTCGGGTCTTCCGTTTCTCTTTTCAGTGGAAACACGCCGGCGGTAAAGGGAAAAGATCCCGGCACATTCTCCTGCGCCTGCCACCGTAAAATATCGCCCCAGTCTTTGTATTTCGGGAGACTGATCTTCGGAACGCGTGTGCCGGAAAGGGTTTCCGAAAATAAGGCCTGCACGATTTCCTGGTTGCGTACCTGGTATTGGTATTGGTCCTGTTGAAAAGACTTTATTTTCTCCGCCCAGTTTTTAATCAGCTTCCGGCTGACCGGTGTAAGCTGGGCTTCATAATGGTTTATGCGTTGAACCAGGGATGATTCAGGGTTTGCCGTTGATCCTTCCGGCGCTTTCGACAACTGATCCGGTTTCCTTAATTCTTCGAGGGCGCCCTGAAGCTGATACAGCCTGCTGGCTATGTCCGACTGCGAGTGAACGAGATCGTTATATTCGTTAATCGCTTCGCGGATTTCACTCAGATATCGCACGCGCGAAGCCGGTATGATCGACTTTTCATCGTGCGGCAGGATTTCATTTTGCCTGACCGAAGAAGCGAGGCTCGTTCCGCAGCGTTCATCCAGCTTGTGCAAGAGATCGTTAAAGAAAAGCTGCATTCCGCTGTCGCTAAACAGGGAGGCGGTCGTGCTGTGAACGGGCAGTGAAGCGTCCGGCGCATTCCATAAGGTATGATTGCGCCGATATTGCTTTCGCACTTCAATCAGGGCATCTGCCGCCCCGGCTTTATCCGATTTATTAATCACCACGAGATCTGCGTAGTCGAGCATATTGATCTTTTCCAACTGAGAAGCGGCGCCATATTCCGGCGTCATTACGTAAACGCTGAGATCGCAGAAATTCAGAATGGAAGTATCGCTCTGTCCTGTTCCGGCCGATTCCAAAATGACCAGGTCGAATGCCGAAGCCTGGCAAATATCGATCGCATCCTGAACATAAGCGCTGAGGGCTATATCGGAATCGCGGGTTGCCAGCGAACGCATATAGGCCTTAGGAGAATGAACGCTGTTCATCCGGATGCGATCTCCCAGCAAAGCGCCGCCCGATTTTCTTTTTGAGGGATCCACCGAAATGATAGCGACTGTCTTATCGGAAAATCCATTCAAAAAACGACGAAGGATCTCGTCCGTAAGACTACTCTTTCCTGCTCCGCCGGTTCCCGTGATGCCGACAACAGGCGCTTTATTCCCTGTTGACTGCGCCGGTTCACCCCCGGACTTCTTTACGTACTGCCTATCCTGATTGTTATCACCGGCAACGGCAAACTCCATCCTGGCCTCTGCTTTGGTAATGGCCCGGGCAATACGACGGATATCATGTTTTTCCTCCAGGGGAGGCGCGGCGTTCCAGTTCAATTCAGAATCCCAAAAAGAAATTGCAGTCCTGCTTTTGTTGAATATCTCCTTTGTTCTCTTTACGACGTCTTCAATCATTCCTTCCAGTCCCAGTTCGCGGCCATCGTCGGGCGAATAGATCCGGCTGATACCATAGGCCTGCAATTCTTCTATTTCGGTGGGCAGAATCGTGCCGCCGCCCCCGCCGAAAATGCGGATATGACCGCAACCGCTTTCATCCAGAAGATCCCTGAGATATTTAAAAAACTCGATATGTCCTCCCTGGTATGAAGTCAGCGCAATAGCATGAACGTCTTCCTCGATAGCTGCCTCGCCTATTTCATGCACGCTCCGGTTATGGCCCAGATGGATCACCTCGACGCCCTTGCTCTGCAAAATGCGCCGCATGATATTGATGGCTGCATCATGGCCATCGAACAGGGAAGTGGCCGTCAGCACCCGGAGTCTTTGTATAGCCTCGTTCATAACAATTGATAATCAACAAATTTAAAGCAAAAAACTAATGACTGTTAGTTTTTGTGCAGGAGCAATGATATACGAGTTTACACCAATCCGCTTTTTTTAAGTTTTCATAATTAAGTGTACATTCACTAAGTTTATTAGTACTTTTGTGCTTACACTTGTTAGTTTCTCACCTACCAGACCCTAAATCAACACGCCTAATAAAAAGGGGAATATGGAAAATTCACTTGCAATAGCAAATTATTTTATTAAGAAAGCTCAAGATTCTGAGGAAGAATTGACGCCAATGAAGCTCATAAAAATAGTTTATATAGCAAATGGCTGGTATTTAGCTTTAAAGGGAGAACCTTTAATACCCGAAAAGATAGAAGCATGGAAATATGGACCTGTCGTAAAAAGCGTGTATAACGAATTTAAGCAATATTCGAGGGGTCAAATAGATTCATTTTATTCTGATCACTTTGGTGTTACTCCAATGCCCAAAGATCCAGAGATACGTAAATTTTTAGATAAAATTTGGGAAGTTTATGGGGCTTATAATGGCCTTCAGCTTTCTGCATTGACACATGAAAAGGACACTCCGTGGTATACTACTTGGCATGATAAGGGTGGGAGCAAATGCGAATCTGCAATCATTAGCAATGATCTTATCAGGAATCACTATAAATCTAAACTCAATCCGGTGATAAATGGATCAACCACCTCTTGATTTATCCGGTATATCAGAGAGTAACATACCTAGACCAGATAAGAGAGCAGAAAAGGAGGAAGGTTATTTGCTTCGTAAGATGGATCGGGAAAACAAAATGGAAGCCACCATCCATTTATGTAAGCGAGCCTTGTTGGTCGTCAGCTTCCTTGTTATTATAGCATTTATTTTAATACGCGTATTTGTTTTAGTAGTTCCAGAATGTTGGGTATGGCTTACGTCAGATCAAATTACAAAGTTGGACGAATTTTTTGTTCATGGAACTATCGGCGCAATCGTTGCGGCATATTTGGGCAAATATTTTAAAGAAAAATAGGCATCTTATTTTTGGGGAGGCGGCACAGACAGTATCCCTTTCAGCGTTTTGTCGAAATTCGATAATTCTTTTGACTTCCCATTTAATCGGTTTCTAATTGCAAGAACTTCTCGCGCCGTTTTTACCATCTTAATTTCACCGACGGCCTTGTCGAAATCCGAGAATTCACCAAGATCTTGCTTTTGATGAAACAAATCTGTTTCATTACGTTGCAGCACTTCTCCTTTTTCTATTCTTATCATGTTGCTAACCAGATTGGCCAAATTAAGGGCATTGACCTCACCTTCTATCTGGAGAAAATCCCAAACCGCGTTTCTTACCGCTTCGTAGGTATCTATTAAAAGAATTTTATCTCTTTTTGATTTTTTTAGAATTTTGCTGCTTATAGGTATTTTATTATCGATGCAATATTGTCTAATTCGATCATTAATAACATCTGGCTCAATGTCTAGTATTTTATTACGCCATGTATTGAATTCAGCAAACGGGTTTCTCGATCCACTTTGAGCCGCGAATACCTCTTTGTGTGCATCCTCTATTATTTCTTGGTGGGCAACAAACTTGAAAACCTCTTTCAGCCTGACCAATTTAAGAATTTGGTCATGGCTTAATAACTCATATGAATTCTTTTGTTGTTCTAATTCCTTTAGTCTTTGAAATTCTTTAACTATGAAAAGCTCGAATTCGGGGCTCAACCATGAAGCAAATTTGAAGGCAATATCTTTATGAGCATAGGTGCCTGGAGCCGTTCCCCTAGCTCTCGCGAATATTCCAGTCGCTCCCGTTAATTCGATCCACAGTTTAACCGAAAGATTAAAATGCTGCTGACCTGGCTTTTTGGTCGTACCCCCGAAATCGGGGGTACGAAATGCAGTGTTATTTAGTTTTTCCCAAGCACTTAAAAACGAGATAGTTCCGGCATTTCTGAGCCACATTTCAATTGATTTACTCCCTTTGAAGGCGCGCGCCATATCAGTCAACGAAATATAATCAGCGCGATCATCAGAAAACATATCTATTTGATCGTCATGGTACCTTATTACTAAGGATTTCTCTTGTGTCATTTTATCAGTTCTTTATAAGTTAATCTTTTGTCGATAGAAGTAAGATACAAATTGAACCGGGCGGAGTCCTTTGATTCTCCGGTGTTGAACCTGAATGCGAACTCATTGCAATATTGCCGCAAATGCTTTCTGCTCACCTGATGGTAAATTCCATAAATACCTCTCTTTAAAACGCTCCAATAATTCTCTATACTGTTGGTATGGTATTCTCCAACCTTGTATTCCTTCATAGAATGGTTAATAATAATATGGTCTTGCTTTTCTCCAATCTTGTAATAAACCGGATTTGAATCGGTTATTAATTTAGCATCTTTCGACATATTCTCATTGATAAACTGGGTAATATTTCTTTTAGTTACCCACGGCATGACGGTAGTAGTAACGCGACCTCCGGTTTCGATTAAACCAACAACTGGAGTTTTATCGTCGGATTTACCACTAGAATTTGATTTCTTGTTTTTGTGCCTGTTATAGTCCTTTCCTCCCATGTACGTTTCATCGGCCTGTACATCGTTTTCGAGAGTTTTCTTGAAATTTTCATGTCCGAAGGCATACCGGATACGATGCAGCATGAACCACGCTGTCTTTTGGGTAATAACTAAGTCTTTAGCAAGCTGATGGCTACTGATGCCTTTCTTATGGCTGTTGAGGATATTGATAGCCATAAACCATTTCTGCAATTCAACCTTGGTATCCCCGAAGATTGTGCCCGTCCTGATATTGAAGTATTTGCCCGTGTTCTTGCATTTGTATTTAAAGCCAGCACATTTGTAAACTTTGGAAGTTTCGTCAAAGGGGGAAACCACATTGCCGTTCCAGCGCAATATTTCCAGATGCTCAATGCAAGTCTTTTCGTCGGAGAACTTTTTTGTGAGATCAAAAAGGCTTTTAAATTCAGTAATTTGGAGTAGCATAATGGCGGATTGATATTACAAGATAAGTAGCATTTTACACCATTAAAAATTTATTTAGTGTAACTTTGTATGTCATTTGCCTTATGCCGGGCAACTATATACGAGTTGGGACAGATGGGGAAATAAAAAAGGCCACTTACATAAGTGGCCTTTAAATGAAGTAGAACGCTCTACCAGCTGAGCTACACCCCCAAAAAAATCGAAGTTTATTTATTGCTTGTGGAGGTGACGGGAATTGGACCCGTGGCCTTTCTATTAAAGATTGCATAATCTTCGATCATCACATAATTACGATTTTTTACTCGGTTTACCAACCTTTTTTCTTTTGTTGGGACCGGCTTCGCCGAAGTCACTGATACCCTAATAAACGTTCTCAAAACTACCTTCTATGGCCAGCTTGGCATCGTACTTTTGGCGCGTTTTTTCTTGGTTGATTTTTTGTCTTTAGCCATTCCGTAAAGTTAAAAACTGAGAACTTGCCTTGTTTTTACTCCCGATTTGCATATCTTTATGCACAAAATCCCCTGTTACTTTAAGCAATTCTGCCGTGGTAAGGAAGTAATTGCAAATTTCACAGAGGTTTTGTTTAAACAATCGCGGGTGGTTCGGGTCTTTTATACCCTATCGCAAACTCAGATCGCCATCTGGATTTTTCGGTTAATGGGGCCGTTTTTGACCCACCCAATATTTTGACAGGGCTGTTTTCAGCCCTTTTGTTTTATAAACCACTTGCTGCCAAATCTCCTCCCGCGAGGATCAATCTCATTCTCAAATTTTTTGTCGGTTTTTCCTCTTGTCAGAGCATTTGAAACAGTATTGTATACGTCATCTCTACTTTTGCCGGTCTTTTCAGCCCACGCATTCACAATCTCAGCTTTTTCAACTTTTCTACCCTTCAAAATAGAAAACAAAAAGAAATTAATTCCATCTGCTTCTTCTTCAATTTTACGTTCTTGGTGATTAGCACTATTCCTATTATTAGAAGCAAATCGGCTTATTGCATATTCTCTCAGATGAATACGAAATTCCCGTTCTTTGGTCAGGTCTGAGATTTTATTTTCTAATTCTAAAATCTCCTGATTAATTTGATTTATATCTATAGGAATTATATTGTTGGCCATGATACAAATCTAACGGATATATTAGCAATCTCCAAAAAAGAATGATATAAGGAAGTCTTCATTAATCATAAAAGTATGCCAAGTGATTTTTACGCTAAAATATTATACTAAAATTAGGTATTAAAGGAGACAGCGATCATCTTTGGCCTATAAATCGTAAACAATGGATAGCTTCAAACTAACCGAACGCTTGGATTACTTTAAGGACGAAGCAACTTGCGTAGCCTATCTGGAACAGCAACGTCGGGGCGGCACTTCGGCCTGCCCGTTCTGCGGCGTTGCAATCCCTATCGAGCAAACGGAGGGTTTAAATGCGGGGATAAGGCCTGTGGCAAAAAGTTTAGCGTTACTGTTGGAACAATATATGAAACTTCTAAAGCCCTTATACTGACATTGTTTTCAGCAGTTTACATCTGTACTTCATCTAAAAAAAGGATCAGCTCCCTACAAGCATCTGGGCAGCGTGAAGGTTAGATACAGATTGATGAAGCCTATGTGGCCGGTCTTAAAAGGAACAAGCACATATAAAGGGCAAGGAAAAGCAATTTGGACGTAGCGAAAGTAAGACGCCTGTGATTGGTATTGTTGAAACTGGTTTGAAAGTAGTCATGAAAGTTTCCGAATGGGTCACTAAAAAGAATGTGAAAACCCTGATTGATGAAAACGTTCAGAAGGGCAGTATTGTGGTTACTGACGGGTATGCTATGTACGCATATCTAAAGAACTCCAAAGAATTGACTCATCTGGTAGTCGATCACAGTAAAGGTGAATATGTCAAAGGTGGCTTCTATACCAATGGTATTGAAGACTTTGGAACCTTCGGTATCATTGGAATATTCCATCAAGTAAGCCCGTAGCATTTACAACGCTATTGTGATGAATTTGCAGCTCGGAATATTCAATCCCTGTCTATTCCTACAGAGCCTTGGTGAACGCGGTCGTCGAAGGTCCAGCCGATAACCCAAATGGGTAGCCCGCACCCGGGGCTGAGGCCCTCAACGGTTCATTCCGACCAAAAAAGCTCAAATTTTTCAGGGTCTGTTCAGAGCCGGTTATTACCCCTAAATTTCGCCGGTCGGCACAGAAATGTCTGGCCAGGACGGCTGGTCCGGGTCTTGATCTAGGGGTATTCAACAACCCAACCCCAACCGGGAAATATTAAAATGCGCTTTATCTGCCTGTTCTAAGGCCGTTCCAAGCGAATTCCAGGCGAATCTCAGAAACCTCCGTCCAACCGCCCTCCGTTAACCGTCAACCGCCCTCGGCCAACCCGCTGGCGGATAGTGCAAAGATGGGGTCGGAAAAGGGGAAGTAATTGCAGTGTGATTGCAGGCTGCAATGAAAAAATCTTTAAACCTCTCTTTTCAGCCCCAAAAAGGGGGGCAAAAGGCTACCATCAGGCTACCAAAAGGATGATTTGTCTATACCATCTGGCCTCCTTCGCTATGACATCTAGCCCTCCCAAGACGGCGGGAAGGCCAGATGGTATAGACAAAGGGTAGTAATGGACAGGAGAAACCCCTGGTTTCGCCCGCCAAAAGTTCCTGCCGTAAAAATTATCTGATGCAGGCTGCAATCGCACTGCAATGCCCCGGCATTCCCGGTACCGATCTTTGCCTTGAACAGTTTATCCGGGTCCCCAGCCCGATCCTCCCGCGAAAACCCGTCCCGCAGGAGGATTGGTGTGGCTGAACCGGGAATTTGTTCAACTTGGTATCGGTCTTGGGAAAATCAACATTAAGAGGGCTGAGTGGGGCGCTATGCTGCTTAAACAGCGTTATGATGGGTAAGTATTTCTATTTAGAGACCATTGCTCTTAAGGGGTAAGTCCATCAAACATAATGACAATTGCCAACGGAGTCTTCAAAAATGTCCTTATCAAGAATAGGAGATTTAATGCTTTGAGGGAGCAAGGCTGATAGGTTTACACAATGAAAAAATGTCTTTTTCGTTTTTTTACGTGTTAAATATTTTTCCCAATTGAGCTCGAAATGAAAACTATATCTTCTAATTGCAGGACTGTCTTGCTGGCTTTGTTAATGCCGATTATCTCCTTCTCCCAAAAAAAGTGGGATAATCAAATCGCTATTGGGCACACTAATCTTGGAGAAGTTGTTCAGGCTATGACATCGTTGGGGTATACGATTAAGAAATATGATTCAGCAAATGAGTATTTATCTACTGACATAAAGCTTGTTGGCGGTCACCCGCTGGCCTTGCGTTTAAAAGTATACCAGAAGGAGGATTCCATCTACCTGAGTGGAGACTATCAAGAGCTGGTCGTTTCTTTTCATTTCATACCGGTAAGTGAGCAACAAAAGAGATTTTACCCGATTTGTTATTTTCGCTCTAAACTTAACAACTCGAAGGTTTGCTGGGATGAAATGATGAAGATTGCTACTAAACTGGGAAATGTATTTTCCTTTGCAAAGGTATAAATGGAGCGAACAAAGACTTGACAGCCGGGCTTTTGCCTCTACTCCATATCTCAACCATAAACAAATGCTCCAGTCTAAAATATTTGCCATTTTGGCTCTTGCTGCCATCAGCTTATGTGGTTGCGGCGATTGCCTCCAAGTTGCCAAAGCAAAGATTTTGGATATAACAACGAAAGAACCAATTGACAGTGTGAAGGTTTCTAAAATGAACCGGCCCGAGCAGAATACCCTTACTGATACGCGAGGCTTTTTTGAACTTCGCAGTATCTCAGGGGGTCTCGGCGGTTGCCCGCTAATGACCGTTATAATAAACAAAAAAGGCTATCAAATAAAAACGGTTGAGATAGATTCAGACAGTTTAAGCATTATTTACCTTGACAAAGAGTAGCCACTATTTGAATCAACAAATAGGAAAATAAGTCAAGGGTTAATCCTACAAATCCAAAGTCAAAATCATTCGGTGCGGAGACTTTTGACTGGATTCATAAGAGACGCTTTGAGAACTTGATAGCTGACGGTGGCGAGGGTTATCGAGAGGATACCGGCGCCGGCGATGACGAAGATCCATGCGGATAAGGGGGTATGAAGCGCA
>DASZRP010000074.1:0-8997 GCA_035548895.1 Puia sp.
CTTTTCTCCGCCACCCTGCGACACGACGGTTCCTCCAACTTCGGCTTCAATCACGTTTATGGAATATTTCCTGCCTTCAGTGCGGGCTGGCGTATTTCCGATGAAAAATTTATGGAAACCGTGGGTTGGATCTCCGATTTGAAATTGAGGGCTTCCTGGGGTAAAGCCGGTAACGATGCAATACCCGGAGGAACAGCTTTCGGCCTGATCCGTTCGAATGATCCCATTTACGGTGGTTATGACCTGAATGGGACCAACCTCAGCCAGGTGCTTGGCGCTTATGCTTCCCAGACGGGCAATCCCGACGTTCACTGGGAAGGCAATACGACAACGAATATCGGGCTGGATGCCGCTTTTCTCAACAACCGGTTAACGGCCAGTTTCAACTGGTTCACCCGGAAGACAAACGATCTCCTGTATCAGGCGCCCTATTCCGGAACGTCAGGCGCCGCCGAAGCGCCGTATCGGAATATCATGACTTTTACCAACAAAGGCATCGAACTGGAACTTGGCTATCATGGCGGCAATACCAGCAAATTCCACTACGACGTAAATTTCAATATCGCGTCTTATCGGAGTAACGTGGATTATATCGACGGCGACTCGGCCACTTATATTGACCTGGGCACTTTTGCGCCAACCCATTATAACCTGACGCGGAGCATGGTTGGCCATCCGGTTTCGAGCTTCTTTGGTTTTGTGCAGACCGGGATCTTCCAAAGTATGGATGAGATCCAGAACAGCCCGGTTCAGCCAGGTATCAATCAGACCGATCCCAGCGGCATTGGTCATTTTAAATTTAAGGACATCAGCGGGCCGAACGGCAAGCCGGACAATAAGATCGATGCGAACGATATGACATTTATCGGTAATCCGAGCCCGAAGTTTTCCTTTGGGCTGAACCTGAATTTATATTACGACAATTTCGATCTGGGCATTTTTGTTCAGGGAGTGGAAGGAAACAAGATATTCAACTACTGGCGGTCTTTCTCGGAATGGCCGGGTGCATTCCGGAGCGGTTCCCTCGATACCTGGACACCCGATCATACCAATGCCAAACTGCCGATCTATACGCAGAATGGCATCAACAGCAACGACGACAACGTGCCGTCGAGCTTTTTTATCGAGGACGGAAGCTATATGCGGCTGAAGACTTTGCAGATCGGTTATACATTCCCGGGAAACCGTGCTTTCAAAAGACTCAGGATTTACGTGCAGGCATTTAACCTGCTAACGCTGACCGGCTATACCGGTATGGATCCGGAAGTAAATAATGGCAATCCCGGAACGCTCGGAATCGACTATGGGACTGCCTATCCGATTTCCAAAAAAATATTGTTCGGTGTAAACCTTGGATTATAGTCTGCCACCCAAAACAAATTATTATGAAACGCATATTTTCAATCATCATAATCGCTGCTTTTTCCAGCACCGCCTGCAATAAAGATTTTCTTAATGTTCCTCCCCAGGGAGCACAAACGCTCAATGCATACTACAATGGCAAAGGAGTGAACGATCTTCTCACAGGCGCTTATCATGATCTGACCGGCATTTCCACCAATAGCGGCTGGTGGAGCACTTCGGGCACTTATTGGGTTTACGGAGATATTACCTCGGGCGACGCCTATACCGGCGGCCCTAACACGCTACCCGATGCATCCGCCATCGAAGAGTTCCAGACAACCTCTTTCACCGGATACATTGAAGATCAGTGGACCACCGACTACGACGGCATTTCAAGATCCAATAATACGCTGATCGCAGCGGAAAATGCAACGGATATGTCCGACGATCAGAAAACAGAAGCCATGGCGGAAGCCCGTTTTCTCAGGGCGCACTACCACTTTAATGCTAAAGTGATGTGGAAGAATGTTCCCTGGGTGGATGAAGAGATCACCCGGAACGCAACCTTCGCAACGGTTTCCAATACAGAAGATATCTGGCCGAATATCCTGGCCGATTTTGAATACGCCTATCAGAACCTGCCGGAGCAACAGTCACAGGTAGGCAGAGTGAATAAATGGGCCGCTGCCTGCTATATCGCCAAGTGCTACATGTTCCAGCAGAAATATGATTCGGCATTAGCTATGCTGAATACCATCATGGCCCAGGGCAAGAATTCGGCAGGACTTAGTTACGGGCTTAGCGATTGCTTCCATGACAATTTCGATGCGTCGACGGAAAACGGCAAAGAGGCCGTGTTCCAGATCCAATTTTCTGTTGACGATAACAGTTATGGCTACAACAGCAATCTGGGAGAAACCGGAGCGGTACCTAATCTGTATTACGGGCCGGATCCTTACTATGGGTATTGGAAACGGCCAAGCTTCAACCTGGTCAATGCATTTAAAACAGACGTGAACGGATTGCCGATGATGGATGCCAGCGGCAATGATACCTCCAATGTCACGAATATGACGAACGATATGGGCATTGCTTCTGGTGACGCATTTACGCCCTATTCCGGAACGGTTGATCCGCGTCTGGACTGGTCATTAGGCAGACGGGGTATTCCTTACCTCGACTGGGGAGTCGACCCCGGGCAGGATTGGGCGGGAGGTTCTTCCGGGCAGGCTATCGGCGGCCCCTATTTGCCAATGAAGAATGTTTATATGGCAAGCCAGGATTATGGCATTGGCGGAAATAATTTCTACGCGGCCGGCGGCGCGGGCAGTTCAGTGAATTACAGCATCATCCGTTATGCGGAAGTGTTGTTGTGGGCCGCAGAATGCGAAGTGGAAATAGGAAGCCTCGACAATGCCAGAGCCCTGGTAAACCAGGTCCGGAGCCGGGCAAAGACAGGCTGCCAGGTGATGAATGGGTCGGATCCTGCAGCTAATTATGTAGTTAATACATACGATGCGCCATGGACCGACAAGAATTTCGCACGCAATGCGGTTCGTTTCGAAACCCGCCTGGAACTTGCACTTGAAGGGCATCGCTTTTTTGACCTGGTCCGCTGGGGAATTGCAGGCGAGTATATCAATGCCTATCTGCAGAAAGAGCAGGGCCGCATCGATCACCTGAAGGGCGTCAGCTTTACAGCAAGCAAGAATGAATACTTTCCCATTCCCCAAAAGGAATTGGGCTTAAATCATAACCTGGTGCAGAACCCTGGATACTAATCCGTCAGATCGGGGATCGAACGGGTTCCCGGTCTTTACCTTAAAAATGCAGCGTTGACAAAAATTTCGCTTTTCTCAATATTATGCTTTCTTGCCTTTGCCGGGAATCCTTTTTTCGTACTGGCCGTCACGGCCCCTGTTCAGGATGTTTCGCCCCGTGCCTATTATATCAGCAATGGTGGTGACGACAAACAAACCGGAAGCTCAGACCATCCATGGAAGACGCTTGACCGGTTAAAAAATCTCCGGTTGCTGCCGGGAGATTCCGTTCTTTTTGCAGGGGGGCAGGTGTTTACCGGTTCACTGCTGATCGATTCCAACAGCCTGGGAACTGCAGATCATCCAATCTTTATCGGTTCATACGGTAAAGGACAAGCGAAGATTGACGGAGGCAACGGGGAAGCCCTGATCCTTTATAAGACAGAATATGTTCGGGTAACGCATTTGAGGCTCGCAGGCTCAGGAAGAAAACAGAGGAATACGAAAAACGGATTTGCCCTGCTGAACAGCAGGTTCATCCAGATTGCCGATCTCGATATTTCCGGCTTCCAGAAATCGGGGCTTTTGATTTATACATCGCAGCACATCGGAGTGTCCGGGGTAGTTTGTCACGACAACGGATCTGCCGGAATAACTGTGGAAGGCGACAGCAGCAAGAAAGATTCGAGGGATATCCGGATACGCCATTGCCGTGCAGAAAATAATCCCGGCGATCCCACTAATCTCACTAATCACAGCGGGAATGGCATTGTCGTCGGCCATTGCACGAGCGTGCTGATAGAATATTGTTCGGCAACCAATAATGGCTGGGATATGCCGCGCATCGGAAACGGGCCGGTGGGCATCTGGTGCTATGAGGCCGACAGCGTGACCATTCAGCATTGCCTTTCTTATAAGAACAAGACCTCGCCCGGCGGAGCAGACGGTGGCGGTTTTGATCTGGACGGAGGCGTGACTAATTCATTTCTCCAGTACAATCTTTCCTATGGCAACCAGGGAAGCGGATATTGCATTTTTCAATACTGGGGAGCCAGTCCCTGGTACAACAATGTGGTCCGGTATAATATCAGCGAAAACGACGGACTGGTTTCCGATTCGCGTTCGGGACTTTATGTCTGGAACAGCTCGAACGATTCCAGCCAGTTCCACGATTGTCTCGTATATAATAATACGGTTTACAATGCGCGGGAGGCCGCCATCAGTTTTTCCGAAACCAGCGCACGCTATAATTTTGCCTTTTACAATAATATTTTTGTTGGTAGGGACAGCCTGATCCGTGGTGATAAGGGGAAGGATATTTTCTTAGGGAATGACTGGTGGAGCATTGAGAAAAAATTCAATGCCGATAAAATGAACGATTTTGCAGGCTGGGCCCGCCGGTATAACAAGGAAATCAGGTCTGGCAAACTGGTTGGATTTAATATGAACCCCCGGTTCAAAAATCCGGGAAATATGCGGCTGACGCATTTTCCTGATGCAGCAAGTTATGACGCCTATCGGATTCCTTCGGCTTCCGTGCTTCGCGTTCATGGTATAGACCTGCAGCAGAATGCCGGCATTCAAACCGGTGGATTGGATTTCAATCAGCACCCCGCTCCCGCCCGGGGCGTAGGTGCGAGTTTTTAATTACAATGCAGTATGAAAAGACGTGAACTGATCAAACAGACCGCTTTGCTTGGGTTTACAGCGCATCCGTTAAGCAGGTTGCTTGGCCGGGAAAGCACGCTGCAGGAATTTATTTCCGGAGCAGGATTTATCGGATTAAAAAAGCCGGTTTTTGTTTATAACAATTGGTCTGCCTACGACGAGCTTTCGGATAACGTTGCGCAAACGGAGGTGCTTGCGCTTCGCGAGCTGGACGAGATTGGCCGGCTGAGGAGAAGCGGGGTGAGAATAGATTACTATGTGATGGATGCTTTCTGGTTCGACAAGAATGGCGGTTATCGCACCTGGAACAAGCAGCATTGGCCAAACGGGCCCGGGCAATGGTTAAAAGGTTGCAAGGAAAATGAAATCCTGCCCGGCATGTGGTTCTCCACTAACCTGATTGCTTCTCATAGCGGCAGGTTCTTAGAAGTGATCGACGCCTGGAAGAGTTCGGTAGCAACGGACCCGAATATTCTTTGCCTGTTCGACGGTGGCTATCTTGAGCACCTGGCCGGTTCACTCCAGCTTTGGTATGACCAGGGCGTTCGGCTATTCAAATTTGACTTTGCCTATTTTGAAGCCGTTACACCGGCCATGAAGAATAAATTCAGTCCTGAGGAAGTAAAAGAAAAAAATAAAGCTGCTTTTATCGGCATGCTGCAGCGGTTCCGCAATAAAAACCCGGATGTGATCATTACCGGGTATAATGGCTTCGGCGGGGACATGGAAAATACCTATACCCCTTTCCGGAATTCTATTGATCTTCACTGGCTGGATGCTTTCGATACGTTGTACTGTGGCGATCCGAGGTTTTCCGATGTGCCGATGATAAATATCTGGCGATCGGCCGACAACTATTCCGATCACATGGTGCGGCAATTCCAGTTCAACGGGATCCCCTTACGCCGCATCGACAATTGCGCTTTTATGGTCGGAAAAACAGGCACCTGTTATTATCGTGCAAACCAATGCTGGAAAAGCATGCTGATCCTGGAGCTCGCGCGGGGGGGATGGATGAATGTTTATCACGGGAATCTGGAAGTGCTGAAAGATCCGGATGCCAGGTGGTTCGCCAAGGTGCAGTCCATATTCTACGACCTCCAGCAGATCGACCGGTTCAGCACTTTCGGCGATATACCCGGCAACGGCAAACCTTATGGATTCCGGGCGGAGGGCATGAGCGGAAATGTCTGCACCGTGGTGAATCCTTCGCAGGAAATGGTCACCGTATCTCTGCCTGTTGTTCCTCAAAAAGCATCGGTGGTATTGTATTCCGACGGCGGATACAGGCCTGTGCTGAAGGGAAGCCAGATATCGCTGGGCCCGGAACAACTGGCGATAGTGGGATTTGACGAATATGCGCAGGACCGGTATAATCTGGGCCGGGATGAAACGATCAATATCCCGACTTCCATTTCCAATCTGAATGTGGCTTTCACTCAAACGGGCAAAAATAAAATTGCCGGTTCAGTGAAGAAACTACCGGTGAAGGGTATTCGTATCCTGTTTCAGCAGTTCGACTCGAGAGGCCTTCCCTACCGCACCTGGGGCGGTGCGCCGCCGGACGGTAAAAAAATGGATTATTATTTCAGAATCAATGTCACCCAACAAGGCAAGACGGTTCCTATTCATATCGAGTATGATAAAATGATCTGGAGCGGGCTCTCCTGGGCTGCCGGCGAGATCAATGAAGATGATCTTGATTTTGGAAGGCCGCTGGATATTGAATGTGTTTCGGGCGAGGCCACTGAACTTAATCTGAAGGCCTGGGTATATGCGGTTGCTTATGCGGCACGTTAATACCTTACTAATCCTGTTGCTATACTATCTGCACGGTCTTGCGCAGGCAGACGCCGTTTTCTCCCACGATTTCAAAACTTCCCCGCTGGCTATCGTTCAGGTGGACTTCAGGGTAAAACTGAGCAGCCTGCACACCAGGGCTGCCAGCAGGCTGACTTTTTACGATTCTTCCGGGAACCAGCTATTGAAATATAAAGGCGAATCTTTTTCAGACACTGCATATAAAACTGGTGGATTCTATACCGAAGCGCCGCCGTTTGCAAGTTACGCAACGGTTTCAATCGGGTTAGATTCCGGTGGGCCTGGAAAAATAGTAGTGGATGAGTTCCGGGTTCAACTGGAAGACGAGACAAAATACGGGAAGCATCCGCCCGAGATTCGCGAAGATGAATACATGAAACCTTTTTGGGCCTCAGATACGATCTGGAACGAAACGGTCCTGCTATTTAGCAGCAATGGAAATCCCGCCACCGGCGACCTGCTCTTCAAGCCGGATAAGATACTGGTAGTCGGCAGCTTCGACGGGAAGGAAATGTTTACTCCGGGAATCGATTTCATCATAAGCGGCAACCGGATCATTCGTCTTACGCATACAAAAATGCCTTTTCGAACGGATACATCTTTCGATAAGAAAAATGACCTGGCCTGGTATAACCTGCAATCGCAGTGGATCACCGTTACCTATACCCACCATGATGCATGGACTGGCTTGAAGCCTTCTTTTAAAGGGCGGCTGCTTCCCGGAACATTAAGGAAGCTTAGGGCGGGCTCGCCATTGAATATTGTGGCTTATGGTATGAGCATTACGCGTGGCCTGGATGTGAGTGGCTATGATACGGCGCCACCCTACATGCCGACATATCTGCAGCTTTTTGCGAATGCGTTGGCGCGGGCTTATGGGAACAAGCAGATCCGCATGTACAACGCCGGACTGCCTGGTGCCCTGGTGAGTTGGGGCGCTGATTATGCATCCGATTATATCAACCCGCTTCGCCCGGATCTTGTTATCATCGATTTTGGGATGAACGATTTCTGGCGTTATGATCCGCCGGCTTTTAAGAAATACGTTGAGACCATCATGCAGAAAGTGCGTGCGGTTCATCCGGATGCAGAATTCCTGCTCTTATCGAACCTGAAATTTGATCCGGAATATGTGCTGGATACCGATAAAAACAAAGCCTTCTATCTCGGCAATATGATCGGTTATGCATCTGTATTACGCGGCCTTGAACAGGTAGGAGTCGCGAACCTGGATATGACGACGATCAGCGACCTGATCTACAAAAAGAAAAAACCCAGGGATTGCCTGGCCAATCCACTGCACCCGAACGACTATATGGCGCGCTGGTATGCACAGGGATTATTTGCATTGCTTCATCCCTGATCAAAATGGGCGACGGCTTCTGAACCGAAGAGCTGATCGCGGTATGCCAACGAAGGAGAAGTGATGAAAGGGCCCAGTCCCAGCTCATTCCATTTACTGTCAATGCTGCTAATCGTTTCATTGTCGGCCACAATGATATTCGGCCAGTCCCTCCGGAAGCCATCGAGGGCTTCTGTTTTAGTAGTGCCGTCGAGCCCCATGCAGGCTATTCGTTTATCTCCCAGGACTCTCTCCGACAAAACATAATCCCGTTTCGGATCCAGGTTATTGCAGAACCGCCAGAGGGCCACGGGAAGATTATCCGGATCGACGGAGTCGTCGACGTATAAGATCAGTTTGATGCCGTCGGTTTCGGCGCTCAATGTTTCATGCAATTTCCTGATCTGGCCTTTGGACTGTTTGATCACGGAAACGAGGAGACAAGGAATTCCCTGCTTTGCCAGGTTGCTGTTAACTGCCTTGATATCCGGATATTTTTGAACAAGCAGCCCGGTATCCAGGTTAAACGATTCGTTTTGGAATGCGTATTGTTCATCCTGTTCTTCGGGGAATTTTTTTGTTCCGTCTATGCACATCTTGCCTCCAAAACCCAGTTTGCTGCAGCTGTGGTCGAGCACGTCCATAGGACCTTGTGCAAAGGCAATATCGGTCGCCGGGTTCAGGTTGCTGAAAACATAATTGGCCAGTTCCCGGTAATGAGTGATCGAAATGTCTCCATCTACGAGGACGAGTATCTTGTTGAACATCATCTGTCCTGCACCCCACATGGCGCTCATCACCTTTTGCGCCTGACCGGCAAAAGTTTTATGAATCTGGGCTATGACAAGGTTATGAAACACTCCTTCCACCGGCATTTCCATATCAACGATCTCGGGGATCATGGTCATCTTCATCGGAGCTAAGAAAATGCGTTCCGTTGCTTTCCCCAGCCAGGCGTCTTCCTGGGGCGGGATGCCAACAATGGTTGCCGGATAGATAGGTTTTTTTTTATGGGTAATGGCGGTTACATGAAAACAAGGATACCAGTCAGGCAGGGAATAA
>DASZRP010000075.1:0-3063 GCA_035548895.1 Puia sp.
GATCCCGCATATAATTTACCCAGGCCTTCATCGATGCGTATTGATTGGCGAGCGTCGACCGGTTGCCGTAAGCCAGATACATATTCCAGGGAATGATGGTCGATACATCGGCCCATCCGGCCGACGAAGCCGCACCCGCACCCAACACGTTTGGAACGACAAAGGGCACTCCTCCGTCCGGGTTCTGGTCGGCTGCCACATCTTTCAACCATTTGGCAAAAAAATTATCGACCCCCATATTGAACGAAGCCGTTCTCGAAAAGACCTGAGCGTCTCCCGTCCAGCCCAGCCGTTCATCGCGCTGCGGGCAGTCTGTGGGAATATCCAGAAAGTTGCCCCGCTGCCCCCATTGGATATTATGCTGCAATTGATTGATCAGCGGATTCGAGGTGGCAAAGCTACCGGTCACCGGCATGTCAGAATAAAGCGCGACCGCAGTGAAATTCTCCGGCTTTATTTCGCCGGGGTAGCCGGTGATTTTAATATACCGGAATCCCTGGAATGTGAAATGCGGTTCAAACGATTCTTCTCCGTTCCCGCTCAGAATATAGTTGTTCTCCTGCTTTGCGGAACGCAGATTTTCAGTATAAAAATTACCCTGTTTGTCCAACACCTCTGCATGCTTTATCGTAATATGGTCGCCACTTTTACCCGTCGCCTTCACTTCGACCCAGCCAACCAAATTCTGACCAAAGTCGATGACCTGGTCGCCCTCCGGGGTTTTAAATATCCGGACCGGACTGAACCTTTCATGCTTTTTCACCAATTCATTTTCTGTTGCGATAATTTGACTAAAAGGATAATCTTTAACCTGCACTCCCGACCAGCTCCCATCATTGAAACCTGCGTCTGTCCAACCCCGTTGCATTTTACGCGCATCAATGGTTTCGCCGTGATAGATTTCTGAACTCAGGATCGCTCCGGTGGCGCTTTTCCATTGTTCATCCGTAGCCACTGTTTCCGTCGATCCGTCGGTATAGCGAATCACTAACTGAGCCAGCAGGCCAAGCGTTTTGCCATAGGAATTCTTGTTTCCTCCCCAGGCCAGATAACCCCTGTACCATCCCGATCCCAGCATGGCACCGATGGCATTCGGCCCTTGCTGCAGCATGCCGGTTACGTTATAAGCCTGGTACTGCAGCCTTTTGTTATAACTGGTAAAGCCCGGAGTAAGAAAAGCATCCCCGACCTTCTTTCCATTGATGAACGCTTCATACAACCCGTGAGCAGTAGCGAAAAGCGTTGCCCCGGCTATTTTCTTTCCTACCTTAAATGTTCTTCTGAAGAGAGGGCTCGGCCGGTTGACGGTATCTTCCTGAAATCCGATTTCGATCCACTTAGCCGTCCAGGGTTGTCCATATAATCCCGTTTGCCATTGGGCTACGGACGACCAGGAAGAGGCTTTACCGGAGGCATCCCAAACCCTTACCTGCCAGTAATAATTCCTTACGGACTGCAAAACAGGACCGCCATACAGAACGGCAACGGATAAACCGGATTCCACCCGGCCGCTGTTCCAGACCAGGGCCTTATCCCGGCGCAGGTCCGCCTCGGAAAACGCTACATGAATCTCATAGGCCTTCTGCTGAACGTTCGGGCGATCGGACTGAAGCTGCCAGTTGAACCTGGGCGACTTCGCGTCGACGCCGACCGGATTTACCCGGTTCTCACAAAGCAGGCTGTTAACCGTAACCTGAGCATGCAAGGCAATAAATGACAGGAAAAGAATCGAGAGGGCAAGATATCGTTTCATATTACAGTTTAAGGCAGGTTCGAAATTGCAGCATTTCGTTAAAACCACTGTGCTGCTCAATCCGGTGTATAATATTTCCAGCGAATTTTAGCAATGATCTACTAATTTAAACATTTGAATCATTCGCTGACCATGTTTTCAGTAAAGCTGTCATCCTGTTTTTACTGCTTATTCTCCGCCGTCATGCTGCTTGCCGCATGCCGGTCCCGGCCTACCCTGTTTAAAAAAATTTCATCCGGCCACTCCGGCATTCATTTCAACAACCAGGTGATCGAGAACGACTCCATCAATCCCATCGATATGGAATTCCTCTATCATGGAGGCGGTGTAGCGACCGGGGATTTTAATAGAGATGGATTGCCGGACCTGTATTTCACCGGAAGCATGGTGCCGAACCGGCTCTACCTCAACAAGGGCGATTTCCGATTCCAGGACATCACGGAAGAATCCGGCACTTCGGGAAATGGCCGGTGGAGCACAGGAGTTGCTGTTGTAGATATCAACAACGACGGCTGGCCCGATATTTATGTTTGCACCTCCATTAATAAGGATGCTTCACAAAGGAAGAACCTGCTATATGTGAACCAGGGCCCTGACAAAAACGGAGTCCCCGTTTTCAAGGAAATGGCCGACGAGTATGGACTGGCAGATACGAGCTATGCGGTGCAGGTCGCTTTCTTTGACTATGACAACGACGGCGATCTCGACATGTATCTGGTGACTACCCGCATGATCCAGCGGAATGCGGTTCAGTTCAACAATAACAATTCCGATACCAGTTCGATGGAGATCGACAAACTCTATCGTAATGATTGGAACGACTCGCTGCATCATCCCGTTTTTGCGGATGTATCAGCGCAGGCAGGAATCCGTGAGACGGGATACGGCATGGGCGTCGTGATCACGGATATCAACCAGGATGGCTGGAAAGACATCTACGTAAGCAACGATTTTGTCGGCAGCGACCTGCTTTATATCAATAACCATGACGGCACATTCAGCGAACAGCTTAGCCGGTATTTCAAACACACTTCCCAGAATGCCATGGGGCTGGATATTGCCGATATTAATAATGACGGACTGGATGATATTTTTACGGTCGACATGGACCCTGCCGATAATTACCGGAAGAAAAAGAACATGAACCGGAATAATTATTACGTCTTTCTGGCCATGATCTCGCAGCGCTATATGCTGCAATATGTTCGTAATACCCTGCAACTAAACCAGGGCTTCAGAAAAGATCCGCACGATTCAACAGTCAGGCCGCTATTCAGCGAGATTGGCTATTATGCTGGGATCGCTGAAAC
>DASZRP010000076.1:0-6485 GCA_035548895.1 Puia sp.
TGGCTTTTGACAGATCATGCTGACCGATCGAATAGGCATAAAGTTCTTCCATGGCCTGAGACCAACCCAATTCCTTGTCAATTATCTCTTCGGCCAGTTTTCTTTCCTCTGTCCTCGCAACTACACTGTCGGTTGCCGGGCGCTGCACCTCGCTAAAGGGCCAACTGCTTCTCAGTCTGTTAATCCGGATCGCGCCGGTCAATGAGTCCACCGCTGTAATAGGCATCTCCTGCAGGCAGGCCTCAAACGATAACTCTTCTCCCCGGGGAATCGTAATCAACCCTCCCTGCTTAAGCGCCTGATAAAACGCGTCGGCCATCAGCGCATAGCCCATCAGGTTAGGATGAACGTGCTCGAGGATCAATTCATCGCCAATAATATGATGTGCAGACCAACGTTCAAATTCCGACCGGGTATCCACCAGATGGGTGTTTGGATATTTCCGGCAAAGGGCTGCGATAATTTCATTCAGCTGATGCGGTGCGCGGAAACGCAGTTCGTCCAGATCCAGGGCTTTTGAGAAGTACCGGGAGGCTGCAACCGAATCGCCGGCATGGTTCGCCAGCCAACCCAGGTAATAATTGCAGCGGGCGTGACCGGAATACCATTTCGCGGCACGATTCAGGTATTCAAGCGCCGTATCGTATTTGGCTGACTGCCATGCGGTCTCGCCCGCCCTGAAGTTTTCTGCAAATTGCGGAACCGTCAGCGTATCCGGCATGGCGCTCACAAAAGGCTTCAGGTCTTTTTCATTGCTGACGAGATTGCTGACATAAACAGGGATATGGTAGCGGTTAAGATAGCTCAACGTTGCATCCATATTCATCCGGAATTGTTCAATTCCGCGGTTGAAGAGGTTCGATTCATAAGCAATCTTTTGCTCCCCCACCATGAGCTCCATTCGTGTTTTTCCCGAAAACGATTGCTTTGTCCTGAACAGGCGGATCAGCCCCTGCCAGGTGTTTGCAACTAACTGCGCAATACGAAGCTGCCGGAGGCGAAGCAGAATACCGATCATCAGCGGGTTCCCGCCCAGGCGATCTGTTGAACCGACGCCAAGCGCTCCATAATATTCATTATGCCCCACGTAAATCAGGACAGCATCCGGCTGGTAGTTAACCACCTGCTTCGCGAAGCCGAGCACGGTATAGGAATTCACAGCAGTGAGCGCACAATTGATGATCTCCAGGTTTTTATCGGGCAGTCCGCGGTCAATCCGGTACTGCAGCCACCGGTGAAAAGAAGCGTTGTGAAAATAAGGATACCCGATCGTCGTCGATTCACCCAAAACGAAAATGCGAAGCGTATTATCGTCCTTTTCCTTTTTGAATGGCTCCGTATTACCGGTCGTGGCAATGGCCTGATCCGAAAAATATTTTCGCGACGCATCCGGATTCATCACCAGGTAATCTTTATTGCCCGGATATTCAATAAAGAGATCCGTGTTATACCCATAATGAAAAAGCCGTAAGACCAATTCCAGCAACAATAAAAAAAGGAAGGGCATCATTACGCCGGCGAGCCGGAACCAAAACAGTTTTTTCTTCGGAATCTGCTTAACCGGTTTCTGCTTTTGTTCTTTCTTATTCATGCTTATCCAGGAAGCCGTTACAAGATACACAATTGGCAATACGCGGGCGACATGATCTATTTCGCAACAACCCGAAAGCTATCGGTTAACCGGATATCCCGGGAAGAACTTCCAACCATCAGGCTGAACATCCCCGGTTCAACCACTCTTTTCATTTCCCTGTTCCAGAGCGATAGGTCCTCCGGATTAAGTGTGAAATGAACTGTTCCGCTTTCCCCCGGTTTAAGGCTGATCCGGGCAAACCCTTTCAGCGTCCGCTCCGGCATTGTGACGCTCGATACAAGATCGCGGATATAGAGTTGAGCTACTTCAGTGCCTTCGACGGCGCCTGTATTTTCTATCCGTACGCTGATTTGCACATGGCCATTCACCGGAATGGTGGCCGGGCTGACCTTCAGGTTTGAATACCGGAATTGCGTATAGCTGAGACCGTGACCAAAGACGTATAAAGGAGTATTGGCCTCGTCAACATAAGCATGCCTGGAAGTCGGCTTGTAATTATAATAAAAAGGGAGCTGTCCGACAGATCTCGGGAAACTGATCGGCAATTTACCGGATGGGTTCGCTTTTCCCAGCAGGATATCCGCAATGGCGAGCCCGCCTTTTTCACCGAGAAACCAGGCTTCGACAATAGCAGGCATGTTTTCAGCAATCCAGTTAATGCTCAGCGGCCTTCCGTTAAACAGAACGATGGCAACGGGTTTCCCGGTTTCCCTGAGCGCCTTCGCCAGTGCGATCTGTTTGTCGCCCAGATCCAGCGTGGCCCTGTCCTTTCCTTCGCCCACGATCCGGGCTTCTTCGCCGAGCACCAGCACGACCATATCGCTGCTCTTCGCAAGGGTTACAGCCCGCTCCCGGATCGCAGTTCCCGTTGAATCCGGATCATAACCTTTTTCAAACCGGATATCGCTGTCGTTATCGGCGCGTTGTTTCAAGCCTTCGACAATGGAAATCCCTTTGCTCTGTTCGTTGGAATAACCGCCAAGATAAGTACTGCCACCCAGGGGTCCGATCACGGCGATCGATTTCATTTGCTGTTTTATGGGCAGTATGCCGTCCTGGTTCTTCAGGAGGCAGATGCCTTCCGTTGCAGCACGCAGCGCCAGTTCCTGGCTTTTTTCCGTGTGAAAGGTTTTGGCGATCAGCGTAGTGTCGGTATAGGGATGATCGAAAAGCCCCAGCATGAATTTAACCCGAAGCACATCAGCCACAGCACGGTTCAGCGTTTGAACCGAGAGCTGCCCTCTCCGCAAGGCTGCCTGCACCGACTTGAGAAAATCGTCGTGCCCAAAATCGTAAAATTGCATATTCAGTCCCGCATTCAATGCCTGCGATATGGCATCGGCAATATCGGAAGCCACATGATGATTTTCGAGCGTCATCTTGATCGCGCCTAAATCGGACAGCACAAATCCTTTGAAACCCCATTCCTTGCGCAACACGTCTGTCAATAACCATTTATTATCAACGCAGGGTATTCCGTCAATTTCACTGTATGCAGCCATGATTCCCATCGCTTTTGCTTCGCGCACAGCTTTTTCGAATACATACAGAAAAGCCGAACGGGCTTCGCGTTCACCCATGTTCACGGGAGAAGTATTACTGCCCGCCTCCGGCACGCTGTGTACCGCAAAATGTTTCGGCTCCGAAATAACGGCATCGTTCGCGCTAAGCGAACTGCCCTGAAGGCCTTCCACCATGGCCACGCCGTTCCGGGCATTCAGAAAAGGATCTTCGCCGTAAGTCTCTTCCACTCTTCCCCATCTCGGATCTCTTGCCAGGTCCAGCACCGGACCCAGGATCATATCCACCCCGTGGGCGCGTGTTTCTGCGGCGATGGTTCTGCCAACCTCGCGGACCATGGTGGTGTCGAAGGCAGTTGATAGCGCCAGCGGTATGGGGAAACTGGTGCTGCCCAAACCGCTATAACCGTGCAGTCCTTCTTCAATGAACAATACGGGAATACCGAGGCGGGTTTTCTCTATGGCGTATCGTTGAATATCGTTGGCCACCGCAGCGCTCAAAGGGTATAAATCATGAACCGACCCGATGCCGGTATTGGCAATAGACGACCGGAGCTTTTCCGGATCAGCAGCAGCGGCTTCATGATCATGCATATCAGCCACTTCACGGCCCCAATACATGTCAAGTTGACGGATCTTCTCTTCCGTGGTCATGCGGCCCAGCAGGTCGGCAATTCTTTGTTCGACCGGCGCAACAGGATTTCTGTATACGGGTGTCGGGGCAGAGGGGCCGATTTGACGAAAGGAAACGAACAGGGTGAGCAGGATAAGAAAGAAAATACGTTTCATTGGTTTGGCAATCGGTTAATGGCCGATGGTAGACTCAGCCGGAATTTTAATAAGAGGTAAGCTCGTCCGCAATAAAGCCTTATCCAGTTAATGAGCATATTAATAATTACTTAATTTAAAAATTAATACCCCTGTTAACCGCATGGTTAACGATCCGACGCTTATTTGCACACCTTAACGGGTTTTCCCCTTTATTCGAAAATATACATCATGAAACGCGATTGCATGCTTAAGACCGTAGCCGCTCTTTGCCTATTTTTCCTGATCAGCTGCCACAGCAGGGTCCGCCCGGGAAATCCGAAGGTTTTGATCTTTGTCAAAACGGCTGGATATCACCATGCTTCCATACAGGCCGGAGTCAGGGCCATCATGGACCTTGGAAAAGCAAATCATTTTGACACCGATACCACCTCCGATGCTTCCCGGTTCACAGAAGACAGTCTCTCCCGCTATGCCGCTGTCATTTTTCTCAATACCACCGGCGATTTGCTGAATAACTACCAGGAGGCCGATTTTGAGCGGTATATCCAGTCGGGCGGAGGTTATGTTGGCGTACATGCGGCCACAGATGCAGAGTACGACTGGGGCTGGTATGGTCGTTTGGCAGGCGCCTGGTTTAATGGGCATCCCGAACAGCAGGAAGCAGTAGTGAAAGTAGTTGATGCCGACAATGCCGCCACCCGGCACCTGCCCGCTGAGTGGAGGAGAAAAGACGAGTGGTATAATTTCAAAAAAATAAGCCCGGATATCCACGTGCTCCTGAGCATCGATGAAAAATCCTATCACGGGGGTACCAACGGCGACAACCATCCGATTTCCTGGTACCACAATTTCGACGGGGGCCGGTCCTGGTACACCGAAATGGGCCACACAGACGAATCTTACAGCGACAGTCTCTTTCTCAAACACCTCCTGGCCGGAATCGAGTATGCCATCGGTGATAACCGTGAGCTGGACTATACAAAGGCAAAAACCGGGCGTGTTCCTGAAGAAAACCGCTTTGTCAAAACGATGCTGATTGAAGGTCAGTTCTATGAGCCCACCGAGATGACCGTTCTGCCCAACCTGGATGTTCTCATTACGCAAAGGCGCGGGGAGATTATGTTATATAATCATACCACCCGTCAGCTCAAGCAGGCAGGCTTTCTGAATGTTTATTACAAAGCCCTCACACCAGGCGGCTCAACGGAAGAAGGGTTGCTGGGTATCCAGGCCGATCCGGGCTTCGCTTCAAATCACTTCGTTTATCTCTATTACAGCCCGGCAGACACGTCGGTCGACAGGCTCTCCCGGTTTACTTTTGAAAAGGATACGCTTAGTCCCGCAACAGAAAAAACCATCCTGCAGGTAAAAACAGACCGTGAGATCTGTTGCCATACCGGCGGATCCATCGCCTTCGGTAAAGACCGGGATCTTTTTCTGTCTACCGGTGACAACTCCACGCCTTTCGATGAACCGGGGAACCCACCGTTCAACCTGCATTCCTTTGCACCGCTCGACGACCGGCCCGGTCACCAACGGTGGGATTCGAGAAGAGGCGCCGGCAATACCAATGATCTGCGCGGCAAGATCCTTCGGATACGGGTAGCCGAAGACGGCAGCTACAGCATTCCGGGCGGAAATCTTTTCGCGCCGGGAACAGATAAAACAAGGCCGGAGATCTACGTCATGGGCGACCGCAATCCATACCGCATCTCCGTGGACAAAAAAAATGAATTCCTCTACTGGGGCGAAGTGGGACCTGATGCCAATAATGATAGTTTTGAAACCCGCGGCCCCAGGGGCTATGACGAAGTGAACCAGGCCAGAAAAGCCGGTAATTTCGGCTGGCCCTATTTCGTCGGCAACAATTATCCCTATCGCGAATACGATTTTAGTACCGGACAATCCGGCGCAGCGTTCGACCCGCAGAAACCGCTGAACAATTCGCGCAACAATACCGGCTTAAGGGAATTGCCTCCGGCTCAACCGGCATTCATCTGGTATCCATACGGAGAGTCAAAAGAATTTCCACAGGTAGGAAGCGGCGGCCGCACCGCCATGGCCGGTCCGGTATATCATTCAGATCTCTTTCCCGACAGCACCCGCTATCCTGAATACTACGACGATAAGCTGTTCATCTACGATTGGATCCGCGGGTGGATAAAGGCCGTCACCATGTTGCCCAACGGTGACTTCGATAAAATGGAGCCCTTCATGCAGCACACCCAATTCAATGCGCCGATTGATATGGAAACTGGACCTGACGGACGCATTTACATCCTCGAATACGGCAATGGATGGTATCAGAAAAATCCGGATGCCGGTCTTTCCGTAATTCAGTATAATGGGGGCAACCGCCCCCCGGAAGTCGGCACGCTCAAAACAAACAGCAAGGCCGGTCTGCTGCCCTTTAAAGGCATTGTTCAGGTCAACGCCTCGGACCCCGAGAACGATGCCCTCTCCTATACCTGGGATTTTGGGAACGGCGTGATCAAAGAAACTTCCCTGCCGGAAGCAGAATTTAATTATACAACGGCCGGAGATTATAAAATCTCCGTAGAAGTAAAAGATGCCCATGGCGCCACAACCCGCTCCAAACC
>DASZRP010000077.1:0-19335 GCA_035548895.1 Puia sp.
GCCTGCGCCACTTCGGTCATAGGCTGTATGCCCAGGCGGCTGAGAGAATCAAGTATGGCACTCCGTGTGGAGTCGTCGCCGGAAACCGGATCCACAAAACGGTAGTGAATATTGCCATCCGCATAGTCATTGAATTCCTGCAAGAGGGCCTCTGTGCTGTTCTTTAATCTGCGCAGGCCCGATTTCAAATTGCCCTGCAGGTAAATGTCGACGTTCACCTGCTCATGGACCGTCTTTAACATCTCCCTGACCGGGACGCTCAGGGTATATCTTTTTTCTCCGGTAAGGTCGAAACGCCAGGGAAGAAAAGAAGCGAGTATATTGATCAGCACCACGATGATCAAAAGGTAAAGCCAGCCCGCTTTCTGCATAAAGATTTTACTCATGAACCGACTACCTTTTATACAGGTTTTTTGCTGTAAGGGTTAGAAAAAAGAAAATGACGCTGAGAAAATAAACCAGGTCCCTCACCGTGATCAGCCCGCGGCTCATATTGCGATAGTGAAAGTCGATGCCCAGCATATCGATATAGTAGTCGAATCCGGAAGGGAAAGACGAAATGCGACTGATGGCATGAAACCCGGCGTAGATCAGGAAACACGCGAAGCCTGCGCCAATAAACGCAACGATGGCATTCTGCGTAAAACTACTGCAGCAGAGCGCTATAGACGCAAATACAGCCGTTAAAAGGAAAAGCCCGATATAGGCGCCGAAAGTCGCTCCCAGGTCCATGCCGTTCTGCGTAGCCAGTTTTTGTACCGAGATAAAATAGATCCAGGTGGGGATGAGCGCAATGCATACCACGAGGAGTGCTGCAAGGTATTTGCCATTAACGATCTGCCAGCGGGTAAGCGGCTTTGACTGCAGGATCTCGTAAGTACCGCTTCTGAATTCCTCTGAAAAACTGCGCATGCAAATGGCCGGGATCAGCAGTAGCAGTACGATCGGCGCCAGGTCGAAGAATTTTTCCAGACTGGCATATCCAAAATCCAGAATACTGGTGTCCGGAAAAACGAACAGCAGCAACCCGGTCACCAGCAGAAAGACAACGATCGCGATATAGCCCGTGAGACTACTGAAAAACTGCCGGAACTCCTTTTTGCAGACAGACCACATAGTTCGCGAAACTATTGAAAAAAGCGGAATGGGAAACGCCTAATCCACTCCCTTCAACAATTGCCGGGTCACCAGCTGGCCTTTGTACTGCACCTGGAGTACATACATGCCGGTTTGCAGGGTGCTTCCATGGTTCAGGTCAAAATGATTCATACCCTGATAAGCTGTGCGCGATTCACGAGCGAGCAATCGCCCATAGGTATCATAAAGACTCATGATAATATTCTGATCCTCGGGTACGGTCAGATTAAAAGAGACCGAGCTATGGAAAGGATTGATCACATTCGTGATCGCTACCGGGATATTCTGGTTGCTCAGCACAATGATTTTGCTATAAGTATGCAGCTGCTGATCGCTGATATTGATCCGGTAAAACACTTCGCCATTCAGTATTTTCGGATCGGCATACTGGTATGTGGCTCCATTGCCGGCGCCTGCCAGTCCGTCTACGGTAGCGATGGCATAGAAATGCGCACCATTATCATCACTCCGTTCTACGGTATACTTATTACTTCCGGTTTCCTGGCTGGTCACCCATTGCAATTGCGCATATCCATTGCTCACAGCGCCCTTCAGGGTCAGGGCCGTAGGCAGCACGACGTTACAGTTCACCGTTCGAACGATTTTCGGCGCCGAAGTGATAAAGCGACAGTTGGCGTCGTTCAGGTTGCCGGGCGTCGAAGCCAGTATCAGCCGGTAGATAACCATTGCATCTACTGCGTTAAGCCGGTAGTAACGGGTCACTGTATATTCATACAAATTGGTTGCTGAATTATAAACCGGGACAGATGAACCGGAAGGTGCATTGCCCAGGGTGTCATTACCAGGAGAAGTCCAGGTAGCTCCGTTATCAACGCTTTTCTCGAGCTTCCATTCGGTATAGTTGTTAAAGAATGCCGTCACTTTAAACCGGACAGTATCGTCGGATCCGCGGCAAAGCGTATCAGGCTTATCAGGCGTCAGCGAAATTTGCGGCGCACAGGTGGCGATGCCGATATCGTCAATAGCCCAGTCATTACCACCACCGCCGGGCGCATTGTTCCGGACATAGATCACCATGCTGGTCTGGGTAGGACCGGTAAGGTAAACAAACCCTTTACGGATCCACTGCCCTGTGTACATAATATCGCCGGTGGTATAATAGTCGTACCCATTCACGTTAAAAGTCAGGTTCGGATGCACGCCCGATGAGTCGTTCGGACCCGTTGGAATATACCCGGCATTATTCGGGGATTTACCATTGGAGTCGCAGGCGCAACGGGAACAGATATTTCTGAACCAGGCATAATAGAGATAATAAGTGTTCGGGCAGAGATTATTTACGGTGTCGAGATAGGAAATACCGGTTTTGTACGATGAGTTGATCACCGCCATATAACCGCCGGTACTATTCACCGTGTCGGTTGCCGGATTACCCAGCAGGGGATCGGCGGCGCCGGTGTGGTCGCCGATGATATCCCAGATACCGAATACGCGGTGTGTCTGTGTGGTCGGCGCAATATTATTATCGGGGATCGGCCACGCGTTGGAAGTCGTATATCCGACGCCACCCGTGCTCGTGTTGTTCGAAATATTGTAATAGTAGTCATTCGGGGTATTGGCGCCGAACACGTCATAAGTATAGTTGCTGGAAATTTTAGAAGAGGTCCCGCGGTTCTTGGCTTTACCGGAACCAAAAGTTCCTCCCGACTCCGAAATGATCGCGTTGGTACCAGAGGTATTCGGACAAATAGCCAGGTTCTTGAAGATCATTACCGTATCGGCATCAAAGATTTTGTTTTGAACTATACCCGTACCGTTAGGACGGTAAGTGATCGTACCGCCACCCAGGCTGACGGTGCTTCCATAGCCACCGGTGACGACTACTTTATAAGTGGCGATCAGGATACAGGTTCCGCCATAGAAAGAAGGCTTATCGTTATAAGAAACACGCCCGCGGTGATAAGCGTCTGCCCGGGGCGCCGTCTTGAAACCAAGGTTAATGCGGATATTGCTGCCCGTTATATAACCGGCGTCATCTCCAAATGCGTCGCTGAATGTTTTGTAGATCTTGCCTTCATTGGTCAGAATAGCCAATGAACCGGGAATATAGTTTGTATTGGCAGGAACCACATCGAAATATCCGCAGCTGTCGGCAAAACCCGTTGTACTTACCACAAAAGTCGCCCGGATCTGAAGTGTATCGCCCGGCTCGATGGTACCTCCGTTCGTCCCCTTGTTCAGGTTGACATAGCTTTTCCCGAAATCGAAATTAGGATTTGCGAGAGGAAACTGGGCCCTTAGCGAGATCATGCTGACAGAAAAAAACGTCAGCATCAGAAGGGCCCGCGTGATCACACTGCGGTTTTTGGTTTTCATGGTATCGGACTTTTCTGGGTTATCGAATACTAATACACCAGAATGGTTTAGCCGGAATAAAAGTAATAACAGTTACAGCCAAATCAAATCGTAAATCTACCAGTTGGGGATAAAAAAAGAAGAATAGCGGATAAACATCGAAGAAGTTTGGAATTCTCAAAAAGAGACTGGCATTCTGAATCAGCGTATTGCGTAAAACCGTTTTTTTTCAGGCTGCGAAGTATCAAAAGATTATAAATAAAATGCCGGCATGCGATATAAAATCACAGACCGGCATCAATTATTTATCCACGAACGCAATGCGTAAACCGCCTAAATATGAATTCGAATTTCCATATTCATTTAAACAGCAAAACTTTCCCCGCAAGCGCAGGATCTGCTGGCATTCGGGTTATTGAAGAAAAATCCTTTGCCATTCAGGCCATCGGAAAAATCCAGCGTGGTATTCACCAGGTATAAAAAACTCTTGAGGTCGGTGACCACTTTCACGCCCCGGTCTTCAAATTCCTGGTCCATCGGCTTTTTCACATTGTCAAAATCCATCTTGTAGCTTAAGCCGGAACATCCGCCGCTAACCACTGAAACGCGCAGAAAATAATCGGGCTTATCGGCAATGGCCGCTTCCTCCATCAGCTTATGCACCCTTTCTTTGGCTTTTTCAGATACGAATATCATGTTCTTAAAATTTAAATATTGAAATTCTCCAATTGCTTTTCGCGAAACTGCTTCACTACACTCCCGATCCGGTCTATCACAAAATCAATTTCCTTTTCTGTCGTTTCCCTGCCCAGAGCAAACCGCAGCGCGCTGTTCGCCAGCTCATCGTCGAGCCCCATGGCTTTCAGCACATGGCTGGGCTCAGGCAATGCCGAAGTACAGGCTGATCCCGAGGAAACGGCAATCTCTTTATTGATCCCGGCAATCAGCGAATTACCTTCAATGCCCCGGAAAGAGACATTGATAGTTTGCGGCAGCCGGGATTTGCTGCCTCCATTCAACACAGTCCCTTCGATATTTAACAGACCGGCCTCCAGTTTGTTGCGCAAAGCCTCCTGGCGACGCGCTTCAGGCTCCATTTTTTCTAAGCAGATTGCGGCCGCCTTTCCGAAACCAACGATGCCCGGTACATTCAGCGTGCCGCTCCGGAATCCGCGTTCATGCCCGCCACCATCCATTTGGGCTGAAAGCCTTACCCTGGGCTGCTTGCGGCGAACATACAAAGCACCGACTCCCTTAGGGCCATATATTTTATGGGCAGAAAAAGCCATCACGTCAATATGGTCCCGGATCACATCGACCGATACCTTTCCTATTGCCTGGGTCGCGTCGGAAAAGAACAATACCTGATGTCGTTTCGCTATTTCACCGATACGGCGTATAGGTTGAACGACTCCGGTTTCATTATTAGCATACATCACGGCAATCAACAGGGTATCGGTCCGGATAGCTCCTTCAAGCTCCTGCAAATTGATCAACCCATCCGCGTTCACTCCCAACCAGCTGATCTCCGCTCCCAGCCGTTCCAGGTGAAGCGCCGTATCCATCACCGCTTTATGCTCTGTTGCGGCGACGATCAGGTGCTTTCCTTTGGCCCCGTACATTTCAAAGACGCCTTTAAGCGCCAGGTTTGCGGATTCTGTAGCTCCGGAAGTAAAAACAATCTCCTCCGGAATGGCATTGATCAGTGCGGCTACCTGCTCCCTGGCAAATTTTACCGCTTCTTCCGCCTCCCATCCGTAGGCATGGCTACGACTGGCCGCATTTCCGAATTTATGAGTGAAATAAGGCAGCATTGCGTCCAGTACTTTCTGGTCGCAGGGCGTTGTTGCATTGTAGTCTAAATAAATCGGGAGACCGGACATCGGGCAAAGTTACACAACGGGGAGGGACCGAAATGCAAAGGGAGGCCCGGAAAGTGGCCCTTTATATAACAAGATGATTTTCAGTCGATTTACGAATCATGAACATCCTCTTTGTTAAGGCCGAGTTTTTCGATCGCCTGCTGTGCGGCAATCTGACTTGCATCTTTTTTATTGTAGGCCCGTCCTTTGGCAACCAGCTCTCCATTGATCACGGCGCCGACGGTAAACAGGCGGCGGCCGCCTTCCATATGCTCGTCGATCGTTTCGAATTCGAGGCTTTTGCCGTTTTTATTGGCCCAGCCGTAGAGTTTATTCTTATGATTGATCTCCAGGTTCTCGAGATCATCCATGAAAAGATAGGGTTGAATGATCCGTTCCATGATCCACTGCCTGGTCTTTTCGTATCCGCGGTCGAGATAGATAGCGCCGACCACCGCTTCCAGGGTATTGCCAAAGATCTGGCTCATTTTCAGGGAGCCGTCGAATTTGTTGAAATAGCTGATCTTCCTCAATCCCATTTTAATGGCGATATCGTTCAATTGAACCCGGTTCACCATTTTACTCCGCATCTCAGTGAGAAAGCCTTCTTCCTTATAGGGATATTTTTTGAACAGGAAGTCGGCGATCACCGCGCTGAGCACGGCATCGCCCAGGTATTCCAGGCGTTCGTTGTTTTGATCCGAGCCTTCTTTTACGGAGCGGTGGGTCAGCGCGGTTTTATACAGGACGGCATTGCCAGGTACGAAGCCCAGCACATTGCGCAGTTGCTTCCGGAATGAAACAATAGAAGAATCGCTTTTGAATAGTCTGTCAAAAAAACCCACGAATCAAATGTAGTAAGAATACGGGGAAAATGTGTAGATGTGTAAATATGGAGATGTGTAAATAGAAAAATTAATTTAGCGCAACACCTTTATCACATCCTCACATTTCCACATCTACACATTATCACATCAGTTTTCAAATTTTTTCACAATCACACAGGCATTGTGTCCGCCAAATCCAAAGGTGTTGCTCAGGGCAGCATTTACCGTTCTTTTCTGCGACTTAAGGAATGTAAAATTGAGTCTCGGATCCAGTTCCGGATCGTCGGTAAAATGATTGATCGTAGGGGGTATGATATCGTGCCCGAGGGCCATGAGACAGGCAATGGCTTCCACCACACCGGCCGCACCAAGGCAATGGCCGGTCATCGATTTGGTAGAACTGATATTGACCTTAAAGGCATGCTCGCCAAAAACATCCATGATGGCTTTTATTTCGGAGATATCGCCCAGCGGCGTGGAAGTGCCGTGTGTATTGATGTAGTCGATATCCTCCGGTTTCATGCCCGCATCGCGCAGGGCGGCATTCATTACGTTCTTGGCGCCCAGCCCTTCGGGATGCGGAGCTGTGATATGGTGGGCATCTGCCGTGGCTCCGCAACCGGCGATCTCACCATAAATTTTAGCACCTCTTGCCCTGGCATGCTCCAGTTCTTCCAGTATCAGAACGCCGGCAGCTTCGCCCATGACAAAACCGTCCCGGTCTTTATCGTAAGGCCGGCTGGCCGTTTTCGGGCTGTCGTTTCTTTCGCTCAGCGCTTTCATGGCGTTGAAGCCACCAACGCCGGCTTCACTGATCACGCTCTCCGAGCCGCCGGTGAGTATAACATCCGCCATGCCCAGCCTAAGCAGGTTGAACGATTCCATAATGGCATTTGTGGAAGACGCACAGGCGCTCACCACGGCAAAATTGGGTCCGCGAAATCCGTGTCGCATCGAGATCTGGCCGGCGGCGATATCGAGGATCATCTTGGGAATGAAGAAGGGATTGTACCGGGGAGTGCCATCGCCTTTCGCAAAATGCATGACTTCTTCCTGGAAAGTAATGAGCCCGCCGATACCGCTCGCGAAGACCACGCCGACACGATCGGGATTGATATTTCCCGGGTTAATGCCGGCATCGGCAACCGCTTCATCGCTGGCTGCCACGGCAGTCTGGGCAAAACGGTCAAGCTTCCTGGATTCCTTTTTCTCGAGGTAGTTCAGCGGATCGAATCCCTTGAGCTCACAGGCAAAACGGGTCCTGAACCGGGAGGCATCGAACAGCGTGATAAAATCCGCCCCCGAAACCCCCTGAATGAGCCCGTTCCAGTAATCATTCAGGTTATTTCCCAACGGCGTAAGCGCTCCGATACCTGTGACAACAACCCTTTTTAATTCCATATAGCCTATTGCTCAGACAACAAATAATGTGATAAATCCGCTTTCTAAGACTTTAGGCCTTCGAAAAGCGGATCGACTGGCATGCGCAGCACAAGAACTAACTTATTTCGCGTGTTCTTCCAGGTAAGCTATTGCTTGTCCAACGGTTGTAATGGTTTCAGCCTGCTCGTCAGGAATCGAAATATTGAACTCCTTCTCAAATTCCATAATAAGCTCCACCGTATCAAGCGAATCCGCACCCAGATCATTGGTAAAAGAAGCCTCGTTGGTAACCTCCGCTTCTTCTACGCCTAACTTATCCACTATAATTTTTTTGACTCGTGTTGCGATGTCTGACATTTTTGTAAAGTTTAGTTACGGCTGCAAAAATAGAATATTTGAACAAAACACAGCCAACTGGCTATTTCAATTTTATTTTTTGATTTGAATTATAAACCGGAATTTGCAATTTCCGCTGTAAGATAGCACAATTCAACCCAATTCGGCATGGCGCTCAAGTTAATCGATTACGGATCCCCGGAGTATGACCAGATGCTGCGCCTGAGGTACGATATGCTCAGAAGGCCTTTGGGCCTGAATTTCAGCGCTGATGAACTGGAGAGGGAAAAGGAGGATGTGCTCATGGGCGCATTTGAAGACGACCGGATTCTGGGCTGTTGCCTGCTTACAGCTGAAGCGCCGCAACAGGTTCGCCTTCGCCAAATGGCTGTCCCCAATAGCCTGCAGGGCAAAGGAATCGGCCGCGCACTGATGATCTTTGCAGAGAATATTGCCCGGGATATGGGCTATAAAACCCTGATGATGCATGCCCGGATCACGGCTATCGGCTTTTATGAAAAGTTGGGGTATGTAAAGCAGCCCGGTGAATTTACCGAGGTCACCATACGCCATGTCATCATGGAAAAAAAGCTATAAGCGTTTCCGTTATGCCTGCGCCGGAAACTCCAGGCCGGTGCGTTTCACTGCCCGGTGCATGCGCTGCATAAAATCAAGCAACTGGCCGATCGACTTCATCTCACTAAGGATCAGCATAAACATCTTCCCGTTTTGGCGAAGCCTGGCCTGCCGGGTCTGTTTCTGAATGAAATTCAGCAGATTTTTGAAAACAGGCGATTCGAAATAAGTGGATTCCGGCTTATTGATAAAATACAGCCTCGCGGAACCATCTTTTAAGATGAGCTTTTCAAATCCCATATCCACCGCGAGCCTGCGAAGCCGCACGGTATCGAACAGATCTTCCACGGGCGCCGGAACAGGTCCAAACCGGTCCTGCAATTCCTGGTGAAAAGCTGTCAGCTCTTCTTCCGTTTCGCAATTATCCAGTCTCGTATAGAGCGTCAGCCGCTCCGGAATGCTTTCCACGTAATTATCGGGGATCAGAATTTCCTGGTCGGTATCGATGGTGCAATCCGTGATCTCTTCTTCCTGCCTTTCAATCTCTTCCCGGAACAGGTCCTTAAAGCTGGTCCGCTTCAGTTCCCGGATCGCTTCATCGAGGATCTTCTGATACATTTCAAATCCCATCTCCACCATAAAACCGCTTTGCTCGCCGCCTAACATATTGCCCGCACCGCGGATATCGAGATCGCGCATCGCAATCTGAAAACCGCTGCCCAACTCACTGTGCTGCTCCAGCGTCTGCAGCCGCTTCCTGGAATCCGCCGGCAGGGTCGCCAGCGAAGGCGCAAGCAGATAGCAAAAGGCCTTCCGGTTACTGCGACCCACCCGCCCGCGCAACTGGTGCAGGTCGCTGAGACCGAACTGATGCGCATTATTAATAATAATGGTATTCACATTGGGTATGTCGACTCCGCTTTCCACAATATTGGTGCAGACCAGCACATCATATTTCCTGTCGATGAAGTTCAGGATCCTTTCCTCCAGCTCATGCCCCTCCATCTGCCCATGCGCAAACCCGATCTGAAGATCGGGACAGAGATCCTGTAGTAGCTGGGTTATTTCGCGCAGCCCCTGAATGCGGTTGTAAATAAAGAAGACCTGTCCGCCCCGCTCCACTTCATAATACACCGCGTCCCGGATCAGCTCTTCGTTGAATAATTGTACTTCCGTCTGTATCGGTTGCCGGTTCGGCGGCGGCGTGTTCATGATGCTCAGGTCGCGCGCGCCCATCAAACTGAACTGCAGCGTCCTGGGAATCGGCGTTGCCGTCAGCGTGAGGCAATCGATATTCGTGCGCAGGGTCTTTATTTTCTCCTTATGCGCCACGCCGAATTTCTGTTCCTCATCGATAACCAGCAGTCCGAGGTCTTTAAATTTCACTTCTTTTCCAAGCAGGGTATGCGTCCCGATGATGATGTCTATTTTCCCTTCGGCAAGGCGCTGGTAGGTATCTTTCTTTTCTTTAGCCGACTTGAACCGGTTCACATAATCGACCGTTACCGGAAATTCCTTCAGTCTCTCGCTGAAGGTCTTGTAGTGTTGAAATGCCAGAATCGTGGTGGGAACCAGTATGGCGACCTGCTTGCCATCCAGGCAGGCTTTAAATGCAGCGCGGATGGCTACTTCCGTTTTTCCAAATCCAACATCGCCGCAAACCAGCCGGTCCATCGGCGATTCCGACTGCATATCTTTCTTCACATCGGCAGTGGATTTGCTCTGATCCGGCGTATCCTCATAAATAAATGAAGCCTCCAATTCTGTCTGCATGTAGTTGTCGGGAGAGAAAGCGAACCCCTGCTGCGCCTTGCGGGCTGCATACAGCTTGATCAGATCAAAAGCGATTTCCTTAACCCTTGTCTTGGTCTTCTCCTTGAGCTTCTGCCAGGCATCGCTGCCGAGCTTGCTCATCTTAGGTATCGTCCCTTCTTTTCCGGTATACTTCGATATTTTGTGCAGCGAGTTGATGTTCACATAAAGAATGTCGTTATCCTTATACAGGATGCGAACGGCTTCCTGCATTTTGCCATTCACTTCGAGTTTTTGCAATCCGCTGAACACTCCGACCCCATGATCGATATGCGTGACATAGTCGCCGGGCTGCAACTCCCGCAGCGTGCGCAGGGTGATGGCCTTGCTTTTATTATAGGCCTGCTTGATCTTGTATTTGTGATAACGCTGGAAGATCTGATGATCGGTGTAGCAGACAACTTTCAGATCTTCGTCAACAAATCCTTCGTGAATGGAATTGACGACCGGCTCGAATTGAATATCCGATTTGAGGTCTTCGAAAATGGTGCGCAGTCTTTCCAGCTGCTTCGGGTTCTCGGCAAAAAGATAGATGCGGAACTTCCGGCTCTCCCAGCTTTTCAAGTCCTTAATAAGCCGGTCGAACTGGCGGTTGAAAGCAGGCTGCGGCAGCGTATGAAATTCAATCAGGAACTCGTCCGCGCGGGTTGCACCTCCAAAACCGAATTCTATAAGGTGCCTTGATTCCAAAGCTTCATCGAAGGATGCTGTCGTAATGAAATCCGCCCCGCTTAATATTTTTTCCGACCCTTCCTCATCTTCACTGCTGATGCCACGCGGCGCACCGGATTCCAAATACGTATCCAGTTCCCGGGCCAGTATTGCAATTCTTTCCCGGATGAACCGGACGTCGTGCATCCAGATCACGGTATTCTCCGGAAGAAATTCAAAAAGGGAGATTTTCTTCTCCGACCCGAATTGCGTTTCAATATTCGGGATAATGCTAACCATTATCAGCCGGCGTTCGCTGAGCTGGGTTTCAGGATCAAAAATGCGGATCGAATCCACATCGTTGCCAAATAGCTCGATCCGATAAGGCTTTTCATTACCGAAAGAATAGATATCCAGTATCCCGCCGCGCAGGGCAAACTGCCCCGGTTCATACACAAAATCGGTTCTTTCAAATCCATAGCCCGTCAGGCTTTCCATCAGCGAATCCGGGTTGATCGTCTCGCCTGTTTTCAGCCTGATCATGTTGCCCTCCAATGTTTCGGGAAGAACCACTTTCTCGAAAATGGCTTCAGGACAGGTAAACAGCATTTTCCTGTTTCCCCCCGCACTCCAGCGGGTCAGCGCTTCGGTGCGCAGCATCACGTGACTGCTGTTGAGCTTGAGCCAGGATTTCTCGCTTTTGAAAGAGGAAGGGAAATAAAATACATCAAGGCCCCTGGTCAGGTTCTCCACGGAATTGTGCAGATAAGCGGCCGCCTCTGCGTCCTCGCAGATCACCAGGTGGTTTAGCTGAGCCGTACCGGAATAATTGAAAATGCCCGCCATCACAAAGGCCGGGGCGCTTCCATGCAGGTTTTTCAGCTGCAGATGCTGGGGTTGGGACAAAGTGATCCTGTCCGCCAGCTGAAAAAGGCGGGATGAATGCTCGTACAAATTCAATAACACCTCACGGCTCATCCAGCAGCGAAATTACGAAATAGATGACAGATGACCGATGGCAGATGACAGTATAAGCCCTGTCATCTATCAACTGTCATCTGTCATCTAATATGTCGCATCATAATCAACATTCACATTCACCTGTACCACATGGCCATGCGTCACTTTTACGGGGGCGACATTATTTTCTCCGTCAAAATAATTGGCGTAGAGCAAAGCATCTTTTTTGGTAAAAAGGGAGTATTGACCTGGAGGAAGGGATACAAAAAAGTATCCGCTGCCATCGGACTGAACCGTTTTGACGAGGCGGGTTTTGATGCTGGTGTAAAAAGCCGACTCCTCCGACCGGGTGAGCTGGCTCAGGTTCGTAAGCTCATAAATATAAAGTGTGGTCGCTATTCCTTTTGGAGGACTTAATTTGACATCCGGCGAGGGCATCCGGTTCCCCGATACCCGGAATATGTATCCTTCTATCCCGGTTTTTTTCGGTTGCCGGAGGTTCGGGCTCAGCATCACGGGCAAACAAAGGGCGATCCAGAGAAACGGTGTTTTAGGCAGCATAATCCGTTGATCTAACTAACTGAAAGTTAAATCAAAAAAGCGGCTGCTGTTTAAAAATCTGTAATTTTAAAAGGTATTTATCATTTAATGAACTGCATGATACCCAAGAAGTTTGCTCTTTCGTTTCTGGTTTCCATATTCTTTTGTTACAGTGTTTCTGCGCAGGTTAGCACCAATGCTCAGGCCCTGCGGCAGGCGGCGATCCAATCGCAGATCAGATACAACGACCTGCAGGACAAGCTGATCCGCCTGTCGCGTCAGAACGGCTGGCCCCGGTTCATCAATATGCGAAACGGCAGGCGCGCCGTGCTGTACGGGATCGATCCCGGAGGCAGGCCGTTATATGTTGCTACAGACGACAATATCATTTCCGCCGCCACCATCGGAACGAACCAGTTATGGCCGGGTGGTTCCACAGGCCTGAACCTGAATGGTTCTTCCGCCGCGCTTAAGGGCAAGATTGGAATATGGGACGGAGGCCGCGTGCGGGCTACGCACCAGGAGCTCACCGGCAGGGTAGTGCAAAAGGATAATCCGTCCGCCTTAGACGATCATGCCACCCACACTTCCGGAACCATGATCGCCGCCGGAGTGAATCCCGCCGCGAAGGGAATGTCGTTCGGCGCACAGCAGCTCGTCGCCTACGACTACAATAACCACCTGACCGAAATGTATTCGGAGTCGCCAAACCTGCTGCTTTCCAACCACTCTTATGGAACGATCGCCGGGTGGGATTTTAATACCGATAAAAACCGCTGGGAATTCAACGGCGCTCCGGGAGACACAGCCGATTACAAATTCGGTTACTACTCCGAAGAAGCCCAGGTTTGGGATTCCATTGCCTATAACGCGCCCTTCTATCTTATCGTAAAATCGGCGGGCAATAACCGCGACGTGAATGGCCCTGCCGTCGGACAGCCTTATTACCGGCCAAATGCCGTAGGCACGATGGCAGCCGCGGGAAACAGGCCGGCAGGCATCAGTTCCAATGACGGATACGATATCATTCCTACTTACGGGGTGGCAAAAAACATCCTCACCATGGGGGCCGTTTACCCGATACCCGGCGGATACAGCCAACCGGCCGACGTGGTATTGGCAGAATTCAGCAGTTGGGGCCCGGCCGACGACGGACGCATTAAACCGGACCTGGTCTCGGACGGTATTAATGTGCTGTCGAGCATAAGCACTTCCGATAATGCCTATGCGATCTACAGCGGAACTTCCATGTCGTCCCCGGCAGCCACCGGATCAGCCCTCCTGCTACAGGAATATTATTCAAAACTGCATAGCGGCAGCTTCATGCGCTCGGCTACTTTAAAAGGCATCCTGATCCATACCGCCGATGAAGCCGGAACTTCCGACGGTCCCGACTACCAGTATGGCTGGGGGCTGATCGATATGCCCAAAGCCGCAGCGGTGATCACCTCCAATAATACCGATCAGCTGATACTCGAAAACAGCCTGTCCAACGGCGGTTCATATTCATTGCCCGTCACCGCTTCGGGAAAAGGAGAACTGGCCGTTACCCTGAGCTGGACAGATCCCGCGGCTACTGTAGATGTTACCAACCTGCTCAACAACCCATCGCGCAAACTGGTCAACGACCTCGATCTGCGAGTGGTCGGCAATGGAAATACTTATCTGCCCTGGACCCTCGATCGCAGGAATCCCGGCAATGCCGCTGCTCCCGGCAACGACTCGCTGAATAACATCGAGAAAGTGGAGATCAAAAATGCCATCCCGGGAAAGACCTATACCATCCAGGTAAGCCATAAAGGCACCCTGAGAAACGGGGCACAGGCTTATTCTCTTATCGCCAGCGGCGTAGGCGGTCAGGCTTACTGCACTTCCGCCGCAACCAGCAGCGCCGGCACGAGGATCGACCGGGTAACGATCAGCAATATCGACAATACCAATCCTTCGGGATGCACCACGTACACGGATTATACTTCCAAAACCATCAACCTGCAATCCAGCCAGACCCTTCCCTTCACCATTCTCCTCAGCAGTTGTGATGCGAGCACGAATCAGCGCGTCGTGAAAATATTCATCGACTACAATAACAACGGTCTCTTTACCGATCCCGGCGAACAGGTGGCTGTCAGCGATGTGCTGGCAGGCGGAACCGTAACTTATACGGGAAATATCAACGTTCCTTCAGGCATGCAGGTCAACAATACCACGGTAATGCGTATCGTGGCGCAGGAAACCACCGATACTTCGGCTGTGCATCCCTGTAACACTTATGGCCAGGGAGAAACAGAAGACTTCCGCGTGCTGTTTGTTCCCCTCTCCAATGACGTCTCCATGAACGCCGTCGTGGATCCGGTGCCTTCATTCTGTGCATCCGACTCCACCCGCATCTCGGTGAGGATTAAAAATAACGGTACCAGCAGCCAGACGAAATTTCCGATCTCGCTGAAAGTGGTCGGCGACGGAACTACCCTGCTCGACGTTACGACCAACTGCCCCGACACCGTTCCCGCGCTTGGCACGGTGATCTATACATTCCAGCCCAGCTTTACAGCCCAGACAGGGAAGACTTACATCATTACCACCGCGACGGCTTTAAGCGCCGACCAGAACAATGCCAACAATAGCCTGACCGACACGCTGAACGCCAGCACCGGCAATCCGGTTACGGTAACGGGTGAAGCGGAAATCTGCAGCAATAATCCACCACAGGCCGGACTGCTGGCCAATACGACGGACAGCACCAATGCGGTGTTGTGGTACGATAGCCAGACCGCCACAACGCCAATTGCCGGTGGCAAGCAGGCCACCACGAGCGACATACCTTCGAACAATACCTATTATCTCGGACTGAATGATCTGGGCGGCGTGGTGGGGCCGAAATCAAAAATGGATTTGGGAGGAGGAGGATATAATTATTTCCAGGGAAACTTTATCCGGTTTACGAACAGCGTGCCGCTCACCATCTCATCGGCACGACTTTATGTGGGCAACGGCGGCAAGGTAAACTTTACAGTAGCCGACCTAGCCAGTTTCGATTCCTGTTCGGGAGGTTATAGTTATTATCCGGGGTCCAGCACGACCATCGATGTTTATCCGACCACGCCAAATCCGCAGGCAGGCGCTGTCAATGGCAATTTTGCCAGCGATACAGGCGCGGTTTATCTGTTGAACCTGGCTGTTCCAACGCCCGGGCAGCACATACTGATCGTTGTCGCAGAAAATAACGCGACACTTTTCCGGAATAACGGTATCACGACAAAGCCTTATCCCTTCGGGATACCAGGCGTATTCACCATCGATGGCAACAGTGCGATCAACACGTCCAGTTGTGCCGACACTTCTTTCTATCAGCAATATTATTATTTCCTTTACGATGTCCGGCTTCAGTTGAGCAATTGCCCTTCGCCCCGCGTTGCCGTCGTAGCCGCCACGCCGGCGCAGGCAACGGCGACGCTTACCGGAAATATATTGTCCAGCAACTATGCATCCGGCAATCAGTGGTACCGGAACGATACCCTGCTGGCGGGCGCCACGGGACAAACCGATACGGTCTTTATCCCCGGCGTGTACAAGGTCGTTGTGCAGGACAGTGTAGGATGCACCCTGGCTTCGAACGAAGTGGTCTATTCGCTCGATGGCGGTATCGGACTCACGATGAAGCCCAATCCCAACGACGGTAATTTCACCCTGCAGTTCTATAATGAAAACAGTGCAAATACCGGCGTGGAAGTGTTCAACACTTTAGGGCAGAAAGTGTACCGGGCCGACTATCCGAATTTCGGCGGATTCTTCTCGCAGGATATTCACCTGGGCGCAGTGAGCCGTGGCATGTACTTATTGAAGATCCAGATCGGAAATAAAAAATATGTAAAGAAATTCCTGGTGAGGTAATTTCATACTATGCTTCCATGGCAAACCGGTAAAGTAACGAGGATCGTCGATGAAACACAAACCACCCGTAGGTTCTGGATCGAGATGAATTCCGGTGAACCGTTTAACTTCATCCCCGGCCAGTTCGTTACGCTCGATCTGCCGATTCACGAAAAGCCAAATAAAAGATGGCGAAGCTATTCCATTGCTTCCTGGCCCGATAGCACACCGACCATCGAATTGCTGATCGTATATCTGGAAGGGGGCCTGGGTACGCAATATTTGTTCAATGAGGTTCGGGTAGGAAGCGAGTTGACACTGCGAGGGCCCTTGGGCGTATTCACGCTGCCTGAATTCATCGAAAAGGATCTTTTCCTGATTTGTACCGGTACGGGTATCGCGCCTTTTCGCTCCATGCTCCATCATGTGCTGAACTACAATATTCCCCATCAGAATATCTACCTCATTTTCGGATGCCGCCGGCTTACTGATGCGCTTTATCAGCAGGAAATGGAAGAATTGGAAGAACAGGTAGCGGGCTTCCGGTATATCCCGGTATTTTCCAGGGAAGTGCCCGAGAATCAAAACCACCTGATCCGCACGGGGTACGTGCATGCTGTTTATGAAGAGATCTGCAAAATGAATCCGGAACAGACTGCCGCCGGAGAAACTTCCGGTTCATCCGGGCCTTCGCCAAACCCGGCTTATTTTTATTTATGCGGATGGAAAAATATGATCGATGAAGCGAGACATCGTATTGTATCGCTTGGCTACGATAAAAAAAGCGTGCATTTTGAATTATACGGGTGAACCGGCTAAAGTCCTGAAGCGGACTGGATATCTTTCTTGCCCAGCAGTTGCTTGCGAAGGGAAATATCGGGCAGTTTCTTGGTTGATTTCAATTCGGCATTATTCGCAGGGGATTTCATTGCGATCACCGGGCTCTTAATGTCCTGGATCTGGCTTTCCATACTAAAGGTTTCACGCTCCAGCTCCAGAATAGTTTCATAATTCTGGAGTATTTCTCTTTCCAGCTCCTGGATCTTGGCGCGGCTTTTCAGATTCCGGCTGGCCCGGATGCTGAAACCAATTAAACCGGCAACAATCACGATAAAAGCTAAAAGATAAATATTCAGCGTAACCTCGTTGGTAAGCATGGTCATAGCAATTAAAGGAGTAATTCAATAAATCTTTCAACAGGTACACGCGCCAGGAGGGGTTAATCCAGCCAGCAGAGGTTAATCATGCAATTGGAGGTAATTCCCAAAAATAAGGGTTCCCTTTCAAATAAAATTTTATAAAATTTCTTTTTCCACAATTTCTCTTATCCGGTTAATTGGCACCCTCTCCTGCAGCATCGTGTCCCGGTAACGGACGGTCACCGTCTGGTCCTCTTTGGTCTGGTGGTCCACCGTAACGCAGAAGGGCGTTCCCAGGGCATCCATGCGGCGATAGCGTTTCCCGATGGTATCTTTTTCCTCATAAAAGCAGCGGAATGCGCTACGGCAGGAAACGAGGATCTCACGGGCGATTTCCGGCAAACCATCTTTTTTGACAAGGGGCAGGATGGCTAACTTGATCGGCGCCAGGCGCGGAGGGAATTTCAATACCACCCGGCTGTCTTTTTTCTCGGCTGTGCTCAGGTCCTGTTCCTCGTATGCTTCGCTCAATACCATCAGCACGGTGCGGTCCAGACCGATAGAGGTTTCGATCACATAGGGAATATAATGCTGATTCAGCTCGGTATCGAAATAGGTCAGCTTTTTCCGGCTGTATTCCTGATGATTCTTGAGATCGTAATCCGTCCGGGAATGGATGCCCTCTACTTCTTTGAAGCCGATGGGAAATTCATACTCGATATCGCAGGCCGCATCGGCATAATGCGCCAGCTTCACATGATCGTGAAACCGGTATCGGGCTGCCGGAATGCCCAGGCTCAAATGCCACTGCATCCGGGCCTCTTTCCAGTAAGCATACCATTCCTTCTGCGTTCCCGGCTTAATAAAGAACTGCATTTCCATCTGCTCGAATTCGCGCATCCGGAAAATGAATTGCCGGGCCACGATCTCATTGCGGAATGCCTTTCCTACCTGGGCAATGCCGAAAGGTATTTTAAGTCGGCCCGTTTTCTGAACGTTCTGAAAATTCACAAATATGCCCTGCGCGGTCTCCGGCCGCAGGTAAATTTCACTGGCTTCTTCTGAAACGCTGCCCAGCTGGGTGGAAAACATGAGGTTGAACTGACGTACATCGCTCCAGTTGGAGGTTCCGCTCACCCCGCATTTGATCTTATATTCCTCGATCAGTTTTTTCAGTCCGCTGAAATCGCTAACGGCCAGCAAACGGTCCATGGCTGCCAGCAATTGTTCCGCTTCTGCATTTTTCCCTGCTGCGCTCAGCTCGTCGGCATAGCCCTCGATCAGGTGATCCACGCGATAGCGCTTCTGGCTGTCCTTGTTATCGATCATGGGATCGCTGAAGTTGTCCACATGCCCGGAAGCCTTCCAGGTAGTGGGGTGCATGAAGATCGCCGCATCGATCCCGACGATATTATTATCCTGCAGCTGGGTCATGCTCTTCCACCAGTAATCACGAATATTCTTCTTCAGCTCGCTGCCGTTCTGACCATAATCGTATACCGCGCTCAGGCCGTCGTATATCTCGCTCGATGGGAAAATAAACCCGTATTCTTTGCAATGTGATATAATCGCCTGAAATTTCTGTATGTCGTTCGCCATAAGGGTGCAAAAGTAAGGAGATTGATGCGGAGGAAGCAACCCCTTCAGCCGCATTGTAGTATTTTTGCGGATATATGCGGGGATTGAAAAAATGGACAGTTTGCACAATGCTCCTTTTTTCCCTTTTTTCTGCCCGGCAATCCGTTGCCCAGCAAAAACTATTACGGGGAGTCATCCTGGATGCCCAGAGCGGCGAGCGTGTGCCTTTTGCTTCTCTGCGTTTTCTGGGATCGGGGAACGGAAAGCTGAGCGATTCGGCGGGAAATTTTGGATTTCGTTTTGAAACATGGCCCCGGGATACCCTGGAAATAACCTATGTGGGCTTCC
>DASZRP010000078.1:0-8411 GCA_035548895.1 Puia sp.
TACCGGCATGAATATTCACAAGATGAGCGCCAGCAAACGGATTGCCCTGATTGCGCACGACAACAAAAAATCGGAACTTATAGAATGGGCCATCTATAATAAAGCTGTTTTATCCAGGCACCGTCTCTTCGCGACCGGCACCACCGGCAAGCTCCTGGAAAAAGCCCTGAACCAGAACATCACCAAATACATGAGCGGACCGCTGGGCGGCGATCAGCAGATCGGCGCCCGGATCGCCGAACGCAAGATCGACGTGCTGATCTTTTTCTGGGATCCCATGGAAGCTCAGCCGCACGATCCGGATATTAAAGCGCTCCTCCGGCTTGGCGTGGTCTGGAATATCCCCTTTGCCTGCGACCGGTCCACGGCCGACTTTTTGCTTACCTCTCCCCTGATGCACCAGGATTATGAAGTGATCCAACCGGATTATTCAACTTATCTGCGCCGGACAACCAGCGCTTAGGCCTGCGCTGCCAGGCCGCCCAAACCATGAGAAAGCTCATAAAATATGGTCTCCGTGCCCTGGCAGTTCTCGCCCTCCTTTTTCTATTGGCCACCCTGGCCGGATGGATCTACCTTTCGCGCAACAAGCCAAAGATCATCAGTTATATCCGCACGGAGGCCGGAAAAAGTCTGAATGGTGATATCTCGATCGGCGATATTCATATCGCCTTCCTTCAGACTTTTCCCAAAATTTCGATATCGATCGACAACCTTCATCTGCGTGACAGCCTCTGGTCAATCCATCATCACGATCTTGCCGACGTCCAAAAACTCTATGCCAGTATGGACATTTTTCAATTGCTGATAGGGCGTCTTCGGGTGAACCGGCTGACCGCCGACAATGCCTTTTTTTATATATATGCAGACACCAGCGGTTATACCAACCTTTCGATCTTCCGGAAAAAACAGGAAGCGGGAGTTAATCCCGTCTACCGGACCAGCTATCCCGAGATTGAGTTCCGGAACGCGAGCTTTATCGTGGAACAAAAAAACAAGAATAAATTTTTTTCCTTCGATATATCCCGCCTGTTCTGCAAGATCAGGCCTGAAGAAGATCCCGCCAGGCTGAACCTGGATGTCACCCTGACCACCCAGGTTAAAAGCCTGGCCTTTAATTTATCCAAAGGCAGTTTTATTGAGGGAAAGAACGTGGTCGGGCATTTTCCGGTTCATTATAATCTCAACAGCCGCATCCTGCAGTTCGATAAGATCAATCTGCGTATCGATCAGCAGCTCTTCAATGTTAGCGGGAAATTCTTTCTGGCCGAAAAGCCGGCGTTGTTTCTGGTTTCTCTTGAAACAAAAAACCTCCCCTATAAAAAAGCTGTTTCCTTCCTGTCGGAGAATATCCGGTCTAAATTGAGCCAGTACGATATTGCCGACGCCCTCAGCACGCTTCATTGCACACTCGATGGCACCGATTCCGGCTACCGGACCCCGCTGATCCGTCTGCAGGTCAATGTGCAACGCAAGCATATACACACGCCTATAACCGGTCTCGACAAAGCCAGCTTTGAAGGCAGTTTTACCAATGAAGAAATAAAGGGAATGGGCCATGAGGATGAGAATTCCATGCTCCGGTTTCTTGCACTCAGCGCGGAATGGCAGGGCATCGGGTTCCATTCAGACTCGGTAATCATTCGGGACCTGCTGCGGCCTGCCATGAGCTGCAATATAAAGTCCCGGTTCCGGCTCACCGGCTTCAATTCTCTTTTCGATGAAGGCAGTTTCCGGTTCAGCAAAGGCATGGGTAATATGGTTATGCAGTTCAAAGGGCCGCTGACAGGAGGTGGCGACATGAATAAATGGCTCAATGGCGAACTGGATCTCGATTCAGCATCATTCACGTATATCCCCAGGGATTTCGAGCTCAGCAACAGCATTGGGAAAATCCGTTTCCTGGGAACCGATATGCGGATCGAAGGCCTGCGTGTTAACACCGGCAGTACCGATCTCGAAATGAACGGCAGTATGCAAAACCTGTTTTCCATCAATAATAAACTCCAGGGACCGGTAAGCCTGGATTGGAATATCCGCAGCAACCACATCAACGGGAATGATTTCAGGACCTTCCTGAAAAAAAGAACAGGTACCGGCGCGGTCAAAAAGAAGAAGAAGCTAATGATCTCGGATATGGTTGAACATATCACACAGATGCTCGAGTCCGCCAGCATGAACCTGGACCTGCAGGCAAAGCAGCTCAGCTATAACCGGTTTGAAGCGAAGAATCTCAAAGCAGTATTGCGATTGGATGAAGATGCGATCGTGGTAAAACTGCTTCGGCTGGAACATGCCGGCGGGGCTATTGAAGCGCAGGGTGAACTGAGAAACGATCCGCATTCCAATCCCCTGACTTTTCATGCCGGGCTTAATAAGGTGGACGTTGCGGGCGTTCTGGACGCTTTCAACAATTTTGGCCAGACCGCCATTACTAATAAAAACATCAGCGGCCTGCTCAGCGCGGATATCAACCTGCGGGGCGAAGTGACGCAAAAAGGCCAGTTGATCGCCGACAGCACCCGTGGGGTAGTCGATTTCAGTCTTACGGATGGCCGCCTCTTCCAGTTTGAGCCCGTCGAAAAGATCTCGCAAACCATTTTCAAGAACCGGAATTTCTCCGATATCAAATTCGCCGAGTTGAAAGACCGCTTCGAGATCAACGGGAATAATATTACCATCAACCGAATGGAGATCCGCTCCACTGCAATGACCATGTTCGTGGAAGGCCAGTACAATATGAAAAAAGGCGCCGATCTCAGCATCCAGGTGCCGCTGAGCAATTTAAAAGGACAGGACCAGGCCATCGCGCCGGAGAACAGGGGCATCGATAGCAAGACCGGCCCCAGCGCCCGGCTTCGTGCAAAAACCGGCGACGACGGGAAACTGAAAATCAGCTGGGATCCCTTTAAAAAAGCTGTTAAAAAAATGAAAAAAGAAAAGTCCTGACAACCGTCATCCGCTAACCGTTAACCGTCGACCAATGCGGATTAATCGGTAACTTTACAGGCTCCAAAAAAGTTATCGGGAATGCAGTTTAAGGTTCATGCGCCGTATCAGCCGGCAGGCGATCAGCCGGAGGCTATACGTCAACTTACAGAAGGAATTCTCAATGGCGATCAATATCAAACCCTGCTGGGCGTTACCGGCTCGGGAAAGACATTCACCATTGCCAACGTGATCGAGAAAGTGCAGCGCCCCACCCTGGTTCTTACCCACAACAAGACCCTGGTAGCGCAGCTTTATGGCGAGTTCAAGCAATTTTTTCCCGACAACGCGGTCGGCTATTTTGTTTCCTACTACGACTATTATCAGCCGGAAGCTTATATGCCTGTCAGCGATACCTATATTGAAAAGGACCTTTCCATCAACGAAGAGCTGGATAAGCTGCGCCTCCAGGCCACCACGCAGTTGCTGAGCGGAAGACGCGATATTATTGTCGTCGCCTCCGTCAGCTGCATCTACGGTATTGGGAATCCAGATGAATTCTCCAACGGGATCATCCGCATAAAAAAAGGACAGACCCTCTCGCGCCAGGGCTTTCTGCACGGACTGGTGAACTCCCTGTACTTTCGCGATCAGCATGAATTCAAACGCGGATCTTTTCGCGTGCAGGGCGACACCGTCGATATCAATCTTCCTTACTTAGACTATGGCTACCGGTTCACCTTCTTTGGCGACGAAGTGGAGGAAATAGAAAGCTTCGAGCTGAAGTCCGGGAAACGTATTGCGCCCATGGAAAATGCGGCGGTATTCCCGGCGAATCTTTATTTAGCGCCAAAAAATATGATCCGCCAGATCCTGGAAGAGATACAGGATGAAATGCACGCACAGGCCGACTATTTCAAGAATGCCGGTAAGTTCATCGAAGCCCAGCGTTTAAGCGAGCGCGTGAATTACGACGTGGAAATGATCCGCGAACTCGGCTATTGCAACGGCGTGGAGAACTACTCCCGTTTCTTCGACCGGAGAAAACCTGGAACAAGGCCTTTCTGCCTGCTCGATTATTTCCCCGATGACTTCCTCTGCGTGATCGACGAGAGCCATCAGACCGTTCCGCAGGTGAGCGGCATGTATGGCGGCGACCGCAGTCGCAAGCTCATCCTGGTAGACTATGGATTTCGCCTGCCCTCCGCATTGGATAACCGCCCGCTTAATTTTCACGAGTTCGAATCGATGACCGGCCAGACGATCTTCGTTTCGGCCACACCGGGAGACTACGAACTTGAGAAAACCGAAGGCGTTGTGATCGAACAGGTGGTACGGCCAACCGGTTTGCTCGATCCGCCCATCGAAATCCGTCCCAGCGTGAACCAGATCGACGACCTGCTGGATGAGATCGACAAACGCATCCGCAAAGGCGACCGGGTGCTCGTTACTACACTCACCAAGCGGATGGCGGAAGAAATGGATAAATATCTTCACCGCATCAATATCAAATCGAAATATATTCATAGCGAGGTCGATACTCTGGAGCGGGTTGAAATACTGCGCCAGCTCAGGCTCGGCGAGATCGACGTGCTTGTCGGTGTGAACCTCCTGCGCGAAGGACTTGATCTGCCGGAAGTATCGCTGGTCGCCATTCTTGATGCCGACAAAGAAGGCTTTTTAAGGAACGAACGCTCGCTCACGCAAACAGCGGGACGTGCAGCCCGTAATGTGGATGGCCTCGTCATTTTTTATGCCGACACGATCACGGAGAGCATGCAGCGCACGATCGACGAGACCACCCGCCGGCGCCAGAAGCAAATGGAATATAATACAGTTCACGGCATCGTGCCGAAGACCATACACAAATCCCGCCAGCAGGTATTCGCACAGACTTCGGTGCTCGATATCAAAGGCTATGATGAAAACAGTCCCTATGCGGTTGACGACGGTCAGGACCTGATCACTGTAGCCGCCGAAGAAGAAGCGGAATATAGGACGATCCCCCAGATGGAAAAAGCTATTGCCAAGACAAAGAAAGAAATGGAAAAAGCTGCGCGCGATCTGGATTTCATGGAAGCAGCCCGGTTAAGGGACCAGATGTTCGCCATGCAGAAAAAACTGGCGGCAATGAATCAGCAAACAAATTAAAACGACCGCGGTCTCATGGAGAAAAAACTATTCCTGCTCGACGCGATGGCCCTGATCTTCCGTGCTTATTACGCACTCATCAGAAGCCCCCGCATTACATCCAAAGGGAAAAACACCAATGCCCAATTCGGGTTCACCAATACCCTGGTGGAACTGCTCAATTCGCAAAACCCTTCTCATATCGCGGTCTGCTTTGATACCGAAGCGCCCACCGAAAGGCATATCGATTTCACAGATTATAAGGCGAACCGGCAGGATGCGCCGGAAGATCTGCTGATCGCCATACCCGACATCAAACGCATCATCACCGGGTTCCGCATTCCCATTGTGGAAGTGGATGGTTATGAAGCCGACGATGTGATCGGCACCCTGAGCAAGCAGGCAGCGAAGGCCGGATACGACGTGTATATGGTGACGCCCGACAAAGATTATGGCCAGTTAGTCACGAACCAGGTGAAGATTTATAAACCCGGATACCAGGGAGGCGATGTTGAGATCATCGGACCGGAACAGGTGGTCAACAAATGGAATATCCGGGAAGTTTCGCAGGTCATCGATATCCTCGGTATGATGGGCGATGCAGTGGATAATATCCCGGGCATTCCGGGCATCGGGGAGAAAACCGCCGCCAAGCTGCTCAACGAATATGGCACGCTGGAAAATGTGCTGGCCAATGCGGAAAACATAAAGGGCGCCGTTGGCGAGAAGATAAAAGCAGGAAAAGACCTCGCCGTCATGAGCAAAAAGCTCGCAACGATCATCACCAATGCTCCGGTGCAGTTTCATGAGGAAGATTTCTGCAGAAAGGAACTCGATAAGCCCGCGCTTCATGAGATCTTTGCCGAGCTTGAATTCAGAACAGTCGCCAAACGCATCCTGGGAGAAGAACTGCCGGGCCCGCTGGGCCAGAAAGTGCAGCCGGAAGGAAAACAGCAGGACCTTTTCGGCAATATTGTCGAAACCAAAGCCCCCAAACCGAAAGCCGAAGAAGAGGAGGAGCCGGCTCCGGGTTTATCGGCCGCCCGGAATATATCGAATACACCACACCGTTATGAATCGGTCGATACGCCGGAAAAAATAAAGTCCTTGGTGAGCCAGCTGCAACAACAGCAGGAAGTATCTTTCGATACGGAAACCACCGGCATCGACGCCAATAATGCAGATCTCGTCGGACTGAGCTTTTCCTGGAAGGCGGGTGAAGGGTATTATGTGCCGATACCGCCCGACAGGAACGAAGCATTGAAAATACTCGAATTCTTCCGTCCACTCTTTGAAGATTCAAAAAGGATCTGGGTAGGACAGAATATCAAATACGACCTGCTCGTGCTGAAATGGTATGGAATGGAATTAGCCGGTACGCTCTTCGATACCATGCTGGCCCACTATGTGATCGAGCCGGAAGGGAAAAGGGGTATGGACCTGTTGAGTGAACAATACCTGGGCTACGAACCCGTGCATATTGAAGAGCTTATCGGAAAGAAAGGAAAAACGCAGGGGAATATGCGGGACGTCGCGCTGGACAAGATTACCGACTATGCCGCAGAGGACGCCGACATCACTTATCAGCTCAAAGAAAAATTCTTACCGCTCCTGAAAACGAAATCGGTCGAGCGCGTATTCCGGGAAGTAGAAAATCCCCTGGTCAAAGTACTCACCGACATGGAGTTTGAAGGCATCCGGATCGACGAGGATTTTTTGAAAGACTATTCCAAAATGCTCGAAAGGGAAGCCGCGCAGGCGGAGGAAAGCGTTTACCGGCAGGCCGGAGTCCGGTTCAACCTTTCTTCCCCCAAGCAACTGGGAGAAGTGCTGTTCGAAAAACTGCAACTCGATCCCAAGGCAAAAAAGACCAAGACGGGTCAATACGCCACCGGAGAAGATGTGTTGCTTAAGCTCAGCCACCAAAACCAGATCGTCGACGACATTTTGGTCTACCGCGAGCTCACCAAACTAAAATCAACTTACGTAGATGCGCTACCGGCCATCGTTAACCGTAAAACGGGACGCGTGCATACCAGCTATGCCCAGGCCGTGGCGGTAACGGGACGTTTGGCCAGCACTAACCCCAACCTGCAGAATATTCCCGTCAGAACAGAAAGGGGCCGGGAGATCCGGAAGGCATTCATTCCGCGCGACGAGGATCATGTGCTGGTCTCGGCCGACTATTCCCAAATCGAATTGCGTATTGTGGCAGCCATCAGCGGGGACCCGAATATGGTCGCCGCCTTCCGCGAGGGGAAAGACATTCATACCGCCACCGCCGCGAAAGTATTCGGGGTCGACGAAAAAGAAGTGACCAAGGAAATGCGGTACAAGGCCAAAAGCGTAAACTTCGGGATCATCTACGGGCAGGGCGCTTTCGGCCTTGCCGATAATCTCGGTATCTCGAGAACAGAGGCCAAGGACATTATCGCCAACTACAAAGCCCAGTTCGTCAATATCCAGAAATACATGGACGACACCATCAACTTCGCCAGGGAGCATGGATATGTGCAAACGTTAATGGGTAGAAAACGCTGGCTCCGCGATATCAATTCCTCTAATTTCACCGTTAGAGGGTTCGCTGAACGCAACGCCATCAATTCGCCGATACAGGGAACGGCCGCCGATATGATCAAGCTGGCCATGATCAGGATTCACGAAGCGCTCAGCAAGCACGGGTTCAGGTCAAAAATGCTCCTGCAGGTGCATGACGAGCTGGTTTTTGACGCCCGGAAGGACGAGGTGGAAGCCCTTCGTCCGGTAGTGCTCGAAGCCATGCGGCAGGCCCTGCTTTTGCCGAATGAAGTGCCTGCGGAGGCTGAGTTCGGATTTGGCGTTAACTGGCTGGAAGCCCATTAGTTATACTTTAACAAAACGTTTGGAATCGGGCTTCAAACGAAGGGTCGATATTTCCGTCTTAAATAGAGCAATTGCAAAAACAGGATCAAAAATTGTTGTCTTCCGAATATTAAACACTACATCATGAAAAATTTACCCGTGAAGCTTTTGTTGTTGGCCTTTTCCACGCTGATATTCAGCTTCAGCAGGGCGGCCGACGATCAGTGGCCCAAACAGGTCACCGCTTCCGACGGTACTGTGATCAGGATCTACGAACCCGCACCCGAATCCTTTGCCGGAAACACATTAACCTTTCGGGCAGCCATTTCCGTTACCCAGAATGGAGCTACCGATCCGGTGTTTGGCACTTTCTGGGCCAGCTCCAAAGTAGAGACAGACCGTGACAACCGTCAAATCGTCATCAATTCTTTAAACGTTACCGATCTCAAGATCCCTTCCATCACCGATGAAGGCCGGCTGGACGATATTGATAATACCTTAGAGAGCCAGTT
>DASZRP010000079.1:0-6329 GCA_035548895.1 Puia sp.
AAGACCGGTATTATCTACCGTCATCTCCATAATCCTCACCCTGCTCGGGCTGCTCTCGATGTTTTCGCTGCCCATTACGCAGTTCCCGGACATTGCGCCGCCAACGGTGAATGTGTCGGCCGTTTATCCCGGCGCCAATGCGGAAGTGGTGGCGCGCGCAGTGGCCACGCCGATCGAGGAAGCCATCAACGGCGTGGAGAACATGACCTATATGACTTCCACTTCGGCCAACGACGGATCGCTGTCGCTCAACGTGTATTTCAAGCTGGGCACCAATCCCGACTTGGCAGCGGTGAATGTGCAGAATCGCGTATCCAAGGCCGTTAATCAAATTCCGCAGGAAGTGGTGCAGGCGGGCATTTCGACCCAGAAACAGCAGAACAGCATGATCATGGTGCCGCTGATCTACAGCACCGACAGCGCCTACGATGAGAAATTTCTGCAGAACTATACCAAGATCAATATCATTCCGGAGATCCAGCGTGTGCCGGGCGTGGGCCAGGCGCAGGTATTTGGCGCCAAGGATTACTCCATGCGCATCTGGCTGAAGCCCGAACGGCTCACCGCCAATCATATCGGCGTGCAGGATGTGCTCGACGCCATTCACGACCAGAATGTGGAAGCGGCGCCGGGCCGGTTCGGAGAAGGCAGCTCTGCCTCCTTCGAATATATTCTCAAATACAAGGGAAAGCTTTCGCATGAAATCGACTATGATAATATCATCATCAAAGCAGGCCCCGACGGTTCGCTGATCCGCCTGAAGGACGTGGCGCGGGTGGAATTCGGCGCTTTCGCCTACGGTTCCAACTCGACCATCCAGGGAAAGCCGGGAACCGGGATAGCGATTTTTCAGACGGCCGGTTCCAATGCCAACGACATCCTGATCGCCATCGATAAAGTACTGCAGAAAGCCGCGCTCGATTTTCCCAAGGGGGTTCACTATTTCACGATGTTCAGCGCCAAGGATTTTCTCGACGCGTCGATCCACCAGGTGGAGGAAACCCTGCTCGAAGCTTTTATACTCGTGTTCATCGTGGTATTTATTTTCCTCCAGGATTTCCGGTCGACCCTTATTCCGGCCATCGCCGTGCCGGTGGCCATCATCGGTACTTTTTTCTTCATGCAGCTCTGCGGGTTCACCATCAACCTGCTCACGTTGTTTGCCCTGGTGCTGGCCATCGGGATCGTGGTGGACGATGCGATTGTGGTGGTGGAGGCCGTGCATTCCAAAATGGAACGAACGGGGCTGGACGCGCGGGAGGCGAGCGTTAGTTCCATGAATGAAATATCCGGGGTGATCATCTCCATCACCTTAGTGATGGCGGCGGTATTCGTGCCCGTTGGCTTCATGCAGGGCCCGGCAGGTGTGTTCTACCGGCAGTTCGCTTTCACGATGGCCATTGCTATTTTAATTTCTGCGCTCAACGCGCTTACTCTCAGTCCCGCGCTTTCCGCCCTCTTCCTGAAAAATCATCATCATGGTGAAGGCGGGGAAAGAAAAGGATTTGCCAGACGGTTCGGCGATGCGTTCAACGCCGGCTTTAAAGCGACAACCGACCGCTATGTCAACGCCGTTCAATTCCTGATCAGGAGAAAATGGATCGCCCTGCTGGGATTGCTGGTTGTTATATTAACCACGGTCTGGTTCATGCGAAAAACGCCTTCGGGCTTTATACCGACGGAAGACCAGGACTTCATGATCATGTCGCTGAACCTGCCGCCGGGCGCTTCACTTGACAGAACAGATGCCGTGACCAGGCGGGTGGACAGCATCCTCGCTTCGATACCCGATGTGTATGCCCGGGGCATCGTGACCGGTTTGAATATCGTGGCCAATGCGACCAGCTCGGCTTATGCCGTGGGCTTTATCCGGGTGAAGCCGCAGCAGGAACGCGTGATCGCCAAAAATATCGATCAGTTGATGGGCGTGATCAATCAGCGGCTTTCGGCGATCAAAGACGCGAGGATCTTCGTGTTTACCGTACCGACGGTGCAGGGCTTTGGAAATACCAGCGGCTTCGAGTTCATTGTGGAAGACCGCACGGGCGGTTCATTGGAGAAGATGGGCGCTGTGGCGAATAGTTTCATGTATACGCTCATGCAGCAGAAGGAGATCATGTACGCGATCACCACTTTCAATACCAATAACCCTCAATACCAGATCAATATCGACGATGCAAAGGCCAGGCAGCTTGGCGTTTCCGTGAACGATATCCTGCAGACGATGCAGGTATATTACGGAAGCAGCTTTGCTTCCGACTTCAACCGCTTCGGGAAATATTATCGCGTCATCGTTCAGGCCGATGTGCCTTACCGCATGGACCCCTCTTCGCTGAACGGCATCTTCGTCAAGAATAACCAGGGCGGCATGGTGCCGATCACCACGATGGTCCAGTTGCAGCGGGTGTATGGACCGGAAACGGTGAATCGCACCAACCTGTTCAATTCCGTTTCCATCACGGGCATGGCTAAGCCGGGATTCAGCTCGGGAGATGCTATCCGGGCCATTAAAGAAACGGCGGCGCGTTATCTGCCCCGCGGCTATTCCATCGAATGGACGGGCATGACGCGTGAAGAAGAAGGCTCGACGAGCCAGACCACGCTGATCTTTGTGCTCAGCATCGTGTTCGTATATTTCCTGCTCTCGGCGCAGTATGAAAGTTATATCCTGCCTTTCGCGGTTATGCTGTCCATACCGACCGGTCTGCTGGGCGTATTCCTCTTCATCAACCTCGCGGGCATTGAAAACAATATCTATGTGCAGGTGGGGCTGATCATGCTGATCGGTCTGCTGGCCAAGAATGCCATCCTGATCGTGGAATACGCGGTGCAGCGCAGAAGGGCGGGCATGGAACTGCGGGCCTCGGCGCTGGAGGCGGCAAGGCTTCGGTTGCGGCCCATTCTCATGACCTCCTTTGCGTTTATCGTGGGGTTGTTGCCGTTAACCTGGGCCACGGGCGGTTCGGCCTTGGGCGACCGGTCGATCGGCATGGGCGCCGTGGGCGGTATGCTGGTGGGGGTGCTGCTCGGGGTCTTTATTATTCCCGTGCTCTTTGTCATCTTCCAGTATTTGCAGGAAAGGGTGGTGGGTAAACCGAAGCCCCTGCGCGAGAAATATGAATTGAAATCTGAATAAGCTATTATAAAAATATTTTCATGCGAAGTATTATTCTTGGGTTTTTTTTACTGATGGGTCTGGCCGCCTGCCGGATGGGAAGAAATTACCAGCGGCCCGAAGTGCCGCTGCCGGACCGGTTCAGCCAGCAGCAAACGGGCGCTGACAGCAGCAGCATGGCGGATATCAACTGGAAGGACTTTTTTACCGATCCGGAACTGCAGCAGCTGATCGACAGCGGGCTGCGGCGCAATTATGATTTCCAGATCGCGCTGAAGAATATCGGCATTGCGCAGCAGCAGGTGAAGCAGTCGAAGCTGCTCTGGTTTCCGCAGGTGGATGCGCAGGTGGCGGCGGCGATCGACAGGCCTTCCGATAACAGTTTGAACGGGCTTAGCACGAGCAGTTTTTTAGGCAAGAGTTATGTGGAAGACTATACGGCGGGATTGAATATTTCCTGGGAGATCGATGTGTGGGGAAAATTCAGCCGGCAGAAAGAATCCGCTGCGGCGCAATACCTGCAATCTTTCGAAGGCGCAAAAGCAGTGCAGACCCGGCTGGTAGCCGATATCTCGCAAGGCTGGTTCAACCTGCTGGCGCTCGATCAGCAGCTGACGGTTACGAAAGAGAACCTGGACCTGAACACCCGGTTCGAGCAGGTGACAAGACTTTTATACGATGCGGGAGAAGTGACTTATTTGGCCGTGCAGCAGGCGGTGACGCAGAAACAGGCTACAGCATCACTGATTCCGCAACTGGAACAGAGCATTGCGATACAGGAAAATGCGCTGCAATTGCTCACGGGCAGCCTGCCCGGTAGCCTGCAACGCCAGGCCCAGCTCACCGACGAACATTTCAGCGACACGCTGACTACCGGGCTTCCCATCGCGCTGCTGAGCCATCGCCCCGATGTGCGCGCTTCCGAAATGGCGCTGGTAGCCGCCAACGCGCAGGTGGGCATCGAGCAGGCGAATATGTACCCGGCCATCAATTTGACGGCGGGCGTCGGCCTCGAATCGTTCAAGGCGAGCAACTGGTTCAATATTCCCGGTTCATTGTTTGGACTGGCTGCCGGAACGATATTGCAACCGGTATTCAGAAGAGGGGAACTGAAGGCGCGTTATGAAACGGCAAAGATCGAAAGAGAGCAGGCCGTGCTCCGGTTCCGGCAATCCGTACTTACCGCCACAACGGAAGTGAGCAATGCGCTCGTGCAGATCGACAAACTGAAAGAGCAGGAGGTAATCGTGCGCGCGGAAACGGATACGTTGAAGTCGTCTGTGGCAAATGCCAACTACTTATTCCAGGCCGATATGGCGAACTACCTGGAAGTGATCACGGCGCAACGGAATGCGCTGCTGGCCCAGCTCGACCTGGCGGCAGTACAACGGCAACAGCTAAGCGCAATGGTAGAGTTGTACCGGGCGCTGGGTGGGGGATGGAAATAAAAAGGAAGCCGACCCATCACCTCAGGCTAACCTCCCCAATATAACTGCTGCCCGAAACGGGCTTTCCCGCTGCGGCCAGAAAGCCGATATATACCTGCGCCGAGTGGCCGCTGACGGCCGCCGCATCGAGTGAACAGAGGCCGGCGCTGCGTGTGGTATTTTCCAGGCTCCATACCCATTGGTCCAGGGCTTCGCAGTATGCCGCAACAAATACCCGGTCGCTGCTTTTGGCCATGCCACCGCCGCTGTTATCCTTCCACATCAGGCTGATCTTCCCGGGGGCGGGCGAAGCGGCCATCGTTTCGGCAGAAGGCAATATGCCCCGGCTGAGTAGCACCTTCGAATAGTCGATTCTGAATTCAGGGAACGAACCCGTTATCGCCTGGCGCACATTCCAGGAGAAGAGATGGTTGAACGTCGTCATGCGCGGGCAGGACGAGCGCGGCAATTGCTTCAGCAGCGGCGTGAGCGGCTGCAGGAAACGCATCATGAGCGAAAATTTCCGTTGCTGCGCTGCCTGCTTTTCCGTAGAAGCAGCCACTTTTCTCCTGGACCTGATCCGGGCGTAGGTTTTCCCGTCCCGGATCATGAAGACCAGGTTGCCGAGCCGGCCGCTGACGGGGCCGAGTATGCCTGCAGGGAGGTAAGCCATAGTATTCTGTTTTTAATCGTTTTAAATTTTTAATCCGGTTCTTCAAAAGCCCCGTCCCCAAGGGGCAGGACAGGGCTGTTTGATTTATCAACACCCGTTTTTACAGCAAATTGGTTTGACCCGCGTAAAGACTGGTTGTCGCCAGCTTGCCCTTATTGGGCACAAAGCCCAGCCAGGTCTGTACCGGCTTGCCGCTGAAGGCCGGCGCGTCTAACGTAAACGTGCCAGCGCTTCTGGCTGCCGCGTTCTGCCGGAAGATCCAGCGGTCCAGGGCCTCGCAGTACACGGCGACAAAGGCTTTGTCGTCCGCCGCTGCCTTGCCGTTTCCGCTGTTATCGGGCCAGGTCAGCGTGAGCCGGCCTGCCGCGGCCGAAGCCGCCTGCACCGATTCCACGTTCGGCAGATTGCCCTGACCCAACTGCACCATCGGATAGTTGATGGTGAAATTCGGGTAGGCGCCGCTGATGCCGTTCTGGATGCTGTACGAACAGGCTTTGTTGAAGCCTGTCATCCCGACCGCCGATCCGTCGTAGACCTGGTTCAGCAGATCCGACAATGGCTTCAGGAATTTCACCATGGCGGCGAAACGCGCCTGTTGCTGAAGCTGCTCAGGAGAAAATCCGGTTTTCCTTGGACCCGGTTTACTCCGAATGGTATCCTTGCCTCTCCAGGTGCTGGCGACCATATTGCCGACCTTTCCCCGGAAACTGCCGAGAATGCCTTTTGTTAGTGTTCCCATAAAATTTGTTTTTAGTGTTCTTAAAAATTGTTTTCCTGTCAGCCCCCGGGCCATGCTTGCATGTACGTCCCTCCGATCCTGAAATTCTTTGACTGCAGCCGGACCGGTGGTCCGCGACCGGGACCCGTTGACTGACCAGGCAAAAATGGCCTCATCGAAAACCTTTTTTTCAGAGTCGCTTCAGAGGCTCTGAAAAATATTTTCTCCAAAAAGGTTTTTTTCCGCTTTTTCTGTCTACATCTCTTTGCCCGATTATCGACCCTTTTCAGGGGTTTTCTTCGGGATTTATTCGGGGTTTCGCTATGAGCGGCCCTTCATTTCCCGAAGAAGTCCCGAAGAAATACAGGAGAAAATCCGGGTCGGATCCGGGCGAAC
>DASZRP010000080.1:0-22892 GCA_035548895.1 Puia sp.
TCCATTTATATGGAAACCAGATCGGGCAACTACGACAGCACCGTCATCAGGAAAATGTACTGGAGATCCGGTAAGAATTTCAGCATTTACGAAATAGATCCACCCCGGCAGGGGCAAACCAGAACCCTGGAAACGAAGGTGGTCTGGGACAGTTCGGAATAACTATGGACCAGCAGGCATTTCAGCAAATTGTTTCAACCATACCCACGGATCCCGGCATCTACAAATACTTCGATTCCGGCAGGGAGTTGCTGTACGTCGGAAAAGCTAAAAACCTGCGGAAAAGAGTATCCTCGTACTTCAATAAGAGTTTTGCGAATTATAAGACCTATGAACTGGTCCGGCGCATCGAAGCGATTGAATTTACGATCGTGAATTCTGAACAGGACGCCTTTCTACTCGAAAATTCGCTGATCAAGCAGTTTCAGCCGCGTTTTAATATCAATTTAAAGGATGATAAAAGCTATCCTTACATCGTATTCAAGAAGGAGCCTTTCCCACGCATCTTCCTGACCCGCCGCAAAATTGAAGATGGGTCGGATTATCTGGGCCCCTTCACTTCCGTGGCAAAAGTTCGCGAGCTCATAGATTTTATCAAATCCACTGTTCCATTCAGAACCTGCAAACTCAACCTCACGGCGTCCAATATCGCAAAAAAAAAGTTTCGTGTTTGTCTCGAATATCATCTCGGAAACTGCAAAGGCCCTTGCGAAGGCCTGCAATCGGAAGCCGGTTACTTAGAAGACCTGAAAAAGATAAAGAATATTCTCAAAGGGAATCTGGCGCCGGTAATCAACGAATTCAAATCGGAAATGAAAACGGCTTCGGCGGCTATGCAATTTGAACAGGCAGAAAAACTGCGTAAAAAAATAGAACACCTCGAAAACTACCAGGCCAGGTCGGTCATCGTAAACAAGAGCATCGCCGAGGCCGATGTGTTTTCAATATCCAGAAATCATGAATTGACTTTTGTCAATTTCCTGATGATCCGCAATGGTACCATCGTGCAGACACATACTTCTGAAGTTCGCGCGCAATTGGAAGAAACCGACGAAGAAATTTTGTCTTTTTCCATTTCCCGGCTTCGGGATACTTTCAACAGCCAGGCCCGTGAAATTATCGTCCCCTTCCTCCTCGAATATCCCGAAGAAGGCGTTGTACTCACAGTACCCAAAAGCGGCGACAGACGGCGATTGCTGGAATTATCGGAGAAGAATGTGAATCATTACAAGGAAGAAGCGGAAAAGAAACGAATGCTGCATCTGACCAGGAAAACGCCTGAAGAAAGGACCGGCGTGCTCCGGGAACTGCAGGAAGATCTGAAGCTTGCTGCGCTGCCCGTGCAAATAGAATGCTTCGATAACTCCAACTTTCACGGCAGCTTCCCTGTATCGGCCATGGTATCATTTAAAAATGGGATTGAGAGCAAAAAAGACTATCGGCATTACAATGTAAAAACGGTTACGGGTATCGACGATTTTGCTACCATGAAAGAAGTGGTCTACCGTCGATATAAAAGATTGAAGGATGAAAATGCTCCCCTCCCGCAACTGGTTATTATCGATGGAGGAAAAGGCCAGCTGCATGCAGCCCTGGGAAGTATTGATGAACTGGGCCTCCGGGGAAAGATCACGCTGATTGGCCTGGCCAAGCAGGAGGAAGAGATTTTTTTTGCTGAAGATCGCGAATCACTCAAGCTACCTTACGACAGTACAAGCCTGAAATTCATCAGGAAAATACGGGATGAGGTGCACCGGTTTGGAATCAGCTTCCATCGCAATAAACGCAGCCGTGGCACTTTTCAGAATGAACTGGAGCAAATTAATGGAATCGGAAAGCAGACCGTTGATCTACTGCTTAAAACATTTCACTCGGTAAAAAGAATAAAGGCTGCATCGGAAGACGAGCTGGCTGCTGTTGCAGGCCGGGCAAAAGCGAAACTGATCATCAATTACTTTGTGGAGAAAACCGGCGAAACGCAGGCTGGATAAGAAATGCGTGCGGACAAAGGTCTTATAAAAACAAAGGGGCCAGAATGGAAATTCAGCCCCGTTTTTAAAATCCAATATCCTATGAAAAACCGGTGTAAAAATAGCAAAACAATTTTATTAAACAAGAAGCCCTAAGGGTATTTTGAAAATAATTATCAACAGGCTAATTAACGCAGCGTCAGCTGATTATCGTAGAATTACGATTTCTTTCACAGGCAGTAAAACAAAAAGGGCGTCCTGTCGGAACGCCCTTTTTTGATTAAACAGTTAATCTTGAATCGGATCAATATGACCAGAGATCCTGCTCGTAGTTAAAGATCTTCTCCTTGACGTTATCGCCTTCAAGCAAAGCCAGGATCGGATCCTTGATATATTCGTTAATATAATTGTCGCCGGGATTATCAATAGTCGATTTGATGATCCGGCTGGCAAACATGCGGCTTTCGAACAGCTCTTCCCAGCTCATCCGGGCTCCATAGTTCTTACCGTTATAAGCTTCATATTTCGCCAGGAAAGGCCTCAGATCGGGGTAATACACCCAAAATACAGGCGCTACAGCGCGGAAGGAACCATCCGGGTTCAGAATCGTCTTTTCCGGAGCAATACCCAGGATACGGGCATATACGCGGGAGGACTCTTTATCGAAAACCCATTCTTCCTTGATCTCATAACGCTCTACCTGGTCAGGGTTAAATTCTTCTGTGATGGTGGTATCCTTGGTAATCCCCTTGGAACCATCCGGGTCCTGTATCATATCCGGGATCTGGATCACCTTAGGCTTGCCCACCATGTTCTCGGCAATCTGGCGGAAGGTCATTGGCGTGGTGAACCGGTCGTCCTGGGGATCGAAGGCAGTTACGTCGCCATTTTTGATCAGATTCAGCAGAATACTGATGAACCGTTGATTACCATTGTCTTCCGTAGCCTTATATACAAAGGGCAGGTTCATTTTCTCGTGAACGTCAATTTCCCGCCATACGCGCTGACGGTAAACCGCATCATCTTCGCGAATATGTTCATAAGCCAGCGGTGTACGGTCCTTTACCAGGTTCAGCTCAACAGATGCGTCATTCCGCAGGGACTTACGCGGCGTATCGAGCTTGATATCGGCAACGAATTCCTGAACGGGCTTAACCGTGTCTTTCGGCGGAGCGACAATGGCTGTATTAGCATTATCGTTCTTATTGGTATTCGTCTTCTTCTTCTTGGCGGTCGTGGATCGCTTTGTTTTTTTCCTGGGCGCCTGGGCCTGGGTAGTGCCCACAGCCAGGGCGAACACGGTAGCCAGGAGAGACAATCTGATCAAACGCTTCTTCATTTTCTAATATTTATCTTGACAAGTACAAAACAGGTCCGCCACTTTAACGTGGCGGACGCTGGAAATATTTTATTTAAGACTGAATACCATGGGTGTTATCTCTCTTTGCTTTCCATCTGGTCCGATTACCCGGATCTGGTCGAAGAAGATATTGGTTCCCGGGGTGGCACGGCTCACGATGCTCGCCGCACTTCCCGACCAACGGTTTCCTTCGTTCGAAGCCTCAGTGTACTGGGAAATTCCGCCGCCAATTGCACCGAGCTTATAGCTGACCACTTTGAAAGGCGCTTCGAAATCGGAGTCTTCCAAACGGGCTATTAAACCACCGATCGCCTTAAACTCAGCAGAGGAAATGGCTCCGCCTTTTTTGGTTCCGATGAACCCTGCCGGCAAAGGCAGCTGCTTAACGCGAATCGGGAACTTGAATGGTTTACCATCGGCGTTCACTACGATATCGGCGAGACCCGGAGTGGTCGGCTTGATCACCCAATCGTCACCGCCAGTATTAGTTATAGAAGCGCCCGGACTGGTGAAGCTGACATGCACTTTCTCACGGCCGACACTACCGCCGGAGATCGTCAGTGGGTTATCCACTCCGATATAAACCACGTTCATTTTTTTCAGGAATACAGAAGCGCCGGAGGGAAGACCAACCGTATATTTTACCGGTTTATCTACCGTAGCCGGGTTACCATCGGGCTTTGTGTATTGAATATGCACCATTACCGTATGTTCACCAGCACCTTCTGCTTTTGTCTTGAAATTTGCCGTTCCATCGGCGCCAATCGGTTGCAGTTGACCATTGATGGTGATGGTAGGCTTGGCGGCTGCACTGAATGCGCCTACGCCTGCCGTGATATCCAGCTCATCACCAGGCATTACGTAGTTCGAACTTGCCTGAGCGAGCACCTGGAACTGGTCGTATACTATTTTTACTTCTCCGACCTTTTTACGCAAATAATCGGACATCTGCGCTTCGGAATTTCTTACGTCGTTCTGGAACTTGCTCAGGATCGTCAGCGCTGCGATGGTCGGGGTCATGTGAAAATAGTTCGTGACCCAATTCTTCACGGTATCGCTGGATGGCGTATTGCCTGATTGAGATTCAGGTACACGTAAATCCAGGGGAAGCTGCTTTGCGAAGTTTGCTTTGGCATCTGCAACATCCTTTTGCAGCAAAGGATTGTCGGCAAATTCAGCGGGATTCAATACATCCAGCAACTGTTGCTTATAAGACTTCAGTTCATTATACAGTTCAGCGCCCTTCTTCTTGTTATCCATGAGGCGGGTGGCTGCGTCAAGATCAGCTTCACGATAGGATTCCTTGCCGTCTTTTAATTCGAGGCCGGATTCCTTTTTCAAATCCTGTTTTAAAGCTTCTATCTTGTCATAAAGGTTGGAAGACATTGTTCTGACCGCGTCGGCTTTGGGCGCCCACTTCGCAGCCTGGTCGTGCGTGCGGGGATCAGCCAGAGCATCCGCGAATGACTTATACGTTAGGGTGTTTTTATCCTTAATAACATCGTTCGATTTACCGATGCTATTATTCACGGTTTTGAAGGCATTCAGAATCTCAGCAGATACATTCAGTGCCAGCAGCGCGGTCAGCACCAAATACATCATATTGATCATCTTCTGCCTGGGCTCTTTTGGTAAGGACATGAGCTTGAGAATTTAATGTGTTTACAAAGGTTCTCCAGAGAGCGGGGTTAGTTACTCCCGGATATTGGATAATTGATTATTGCCTGCCCTGCATTGCGCTCAGCATATTACCGTACACATGGTTCAGGTTGCCGAGGTTCTTCGCCAGCAGCGAGATCTGTTCCTGTGTTTTCTTCGCATCGCTTACGCTACCGTTCATGGCTTCAGATGCCTGGGCCAGATTGCTGTAGAACGCATTCATTGCTTTCAGGTGGTTGTTGCTGTCCTGCAATTCCAGTTCATAAAGCGTGTTCAATGATCCGAGGTTTTTGGTCAACACCTGAACCTGGCTATGGAACTGCTTCGTGCTTTCAGCAGCGTTATTTAAAGTCGAAATAGTATTGGTTGCTCCCTGGTAAGCATTCTTCATGCTATCCAGTGCCACAGCAGCTTCTTTCGTTTTGTTGGTATAGTCGGTCGTCGCAGCCAGGGCTCCGGAAACGTCGCTGATCTTTTCAACCGTGGTACCGAATTTCTTGAAACCTTCGCTCAGGCGGCTCAGGCTTGCAGGGGTGATATCGGCTTCCTGCATCATCTTATCCATCTGCTGCAGGGAAGGGTTGCCAGAGTTAGCGCCGGCCAGTTTAGGAAGCGCTTCAGCCAGGGCATGCATTTCACCACCGGGAGGCGGAAGGAAAGCATAAACCAGGAAGATCAGGGCTTCGGTCAGAAGACCAGCAGTAAGGAAGAAGTCAGCCAGTCGCTGGTGGGTGATCTTCTGCCATGCACCAAAGATTACAACCGCCGCACCAACGCAGACGATAATGTTCACAAGTTTTTCGGTAGATTTTGAAACTCCGGCTGACATAGTTTTAAGTTTTTAGTTTTTAATGGGTTTGTTTTCTTAGGGTTTGCGGAATTATATTCCGTTTGTTTTGCTTAGTGATTCAAAACGATGTTTATTTTAAAAAATTTTGTTAGCGCCGTGAAAATAATGTTACTTATGAGCCAGGGTGGCCGGCAGATCGATCACGCAGCGGAAACCGATATACGATTTCGCCGTATCCTGGTACTCGTAGGTGCGGGTGCTGGTTTGCAGGTAGTACCCTACATCTTTCCAGCTACCGCCACGGATCACTTTACGCTTCATGCGCGGAGGATCGGAATCCTTGGCATTGTAGCGAATGTCCGGATTCATATCATGCTGGAAGTTGTAAGCGCCCTCGTAATACACTGAAGAAGTCCACTCAGCCACGTTCCCGGCCATGCAATAGAGGCCGAAGTCGTTGGGCCAGTAAGCGTCGGCGCGAGCCGTATAGAATGCGCCGTCTTCAGGATAGTTACCACGACCGGGTTTGAAGTTAGCCAGCAAACAGCCTTTTTTGTTTCTCAGGTAATAGTTACCCCAGGGGAACATCGACTGGGAACGACCACCACGGGCCGCATATTCCCATTCCGACTCGGTGGGCAGGCGGAAAGGAGACTCATTTGCTTTCTTTTCTTTATCGAGGTAAGAGTTTAAATACTGGGTTCTCCATTCGCAGAATACCGTGGCCTGATTCCAGTTCACGCCAACCACCGGATAATTTCCGAATGCCGGGTGAGAAAAATAGCGCTTGGTCATCGGTTCATTATACGAGTAAGAGAAATCACGGATCCAAACCAGGGTATCCGGATAGATCTTGATATCCTTCTTCACAATGAACTGTGAACGTGCTTTTCCTTCGTTGATTTTCTGGGCCGCTTCTTTCAGGTCAAAAGTTTCGGAATGATAAATGAGACGTGAAGGATCAATTTCTTTTTTCCCGTAGATCCGGTTTTCCGGTGTCAGGATCATCTGGTCGATCTTTTCTATCGTGGCCTTATCGCCCCATTTAATGGTATTGGCTTTTTTCCAGTCGACCTGGAATTTACCATCCACTTCCTTTCCATATTGCATGAGCGTGGCTGCGATAGAATCGCGCACCCAGTTCACGAACTGACGATATTCGTTATTGGTGATTTCGGTAGCATCCATCCAGAATCCCTGAATAGACACCTGCTTATTACGGGCTGTATAGGTATAGTTAACATCCTGATCACTCGGACCCATGTGAAAGGTTCCGGGTGGAATATATACCATGCCGGGAGGTTTGCTGAGGTTATAGCGGCTGCTCGGGGCAACACCATGAAGCTGACCATCATCCGGTAATCCCTTATGGGATTTTCCAATTTTGCCACATCCTGTGATGGCAAGTGCCGCAGCCAGTGACATCAGAACGGATAGGTTTTTCATTTTCATAATATTAAAGGGTATTGGACAAAAATAATCTATTGAGAATATTTCCTTTGAGAATATCTTCATCGCAATGATAAAATTAATTTTTAAGAAGTCAAAGTGTTGCTAATAGATTAATTAACGGTAAACGGGCGCGCTTATTGTTATTTCAGGATGGTTTCCATGGGGGTTATTAAGGAATATTTAACAGTCCTAAAAGCTCATTCAACTCTTTTACAGGCTGTTGACAGGCGTAGTCCCTGCATAGAAAAAACTGCGCAGTTCCGGATACGGGCTTGTTTCTCAAAAGGGGAAAATCACCCTCATCACTTGAAGTTAATTGAAAAACCCGGTTGGGAATGAACCGGGCCAGGAATTCCCGATGTTTGGTCTCCTGATCTGCCCCGCCCCCACCCAGGACAATTTCATTCATTCCATACGAAAATGCATTTAGCAAAGTTGCCCAGATTCCGAAAGATCCCGGATATTTAAGCATGAGCGGGCTCATCCCGTTGCACAGTTCAGCACTCCTTTTTTTCCATTCCGGTCTGTTCATCGCAATGCCTAAATAAAGCAAATTAGCTGCCATGATTGCATTTCCCGACGGAACCGCTCCATCATATACCTCTTTTTTTCGGACGATCACGTCATCCTGGTCTTCGTGGGTATAAAAGAAATAAGGCGTTTCCGGGTCTCCGAAATGGGCTATTACCCAATCGGTAAGCCCGGATGCCTTTTTAAGCCAGATCGTATTGCCGGTAATTTCCTGCAGCTGTATATAACATTCGATCAGATTGGCATAATCGTCGAGGAAGGCCGGAATAGCAGCCTGGCCTTTTTTGAAACTATGAAAGAACCGGTATATTCCGGATCCCTGAAAACGATTTTCAAGGAATTCAATACTCGTTAACGCAGTGGCCTTCAGCTCCTCAAGACCCAATGCAGCGTAGGCTTTGCAAAAGGCGGTAATGGCCAGCGCATTCCAGCCTAACAGTATTTTATCATCTTTTCGCGGAGGAATCCGGCCTTGACGCGCCTTCAACAGGATATCCCGTGCATGCCCCATCATTCCGGGATCCTCCAGGACACCCGGATCCTTCACCCGCAGAATATTTTTTCCTTCCCAGTTTCCTTCTTCGCTAATATCATAATACCTGGAAAAAGCCGGCGCCAGATCGCCCAACAGCCTGTCTGTTTCCTCTTTTTCCCAAACATAATATTTACCTTCTTCCCCCTCGCTGTCTGCATCCAGTGCCGATTCAAAGCCGCCTTCCGGATAATAGAGTTCGCGGAGCAAAAATTCTACCGTTCGTAATATGGCTTCCCGGTAATGTGTCTTGCCGGTCAGCTGATAGGCCTCGGCCATGGCCATTATTATTAGCGCATTGTCATATAGCATTTTTTCGAAATGTGGCGCTAACCATTCCGCATCAGTAGAATAACGGGCAAACCCGCCGCCCAGCTGATCATTGATCCCGCCATAGATCATGCTGTCAAGAGAAAGACAGGCCTGCGTAAGTGCCGTCTCATTGCGGGTATAAAAAAAATGCTGCAGTAAAAACCGGATAGAAAAAGTTTGGGGAAACTTGGGGGCCGCACCAAAGCCGCCATACCGCATATCCGCCGTCTTCATGAGGTTTTCAAAAGCCGTTTCGCATTGCTCTTTCCCGAACGAAAAGGAAGAAGCATCTTGAATAACTCCTAAAGAATTGGTTCTCGCAATATGGGCAGTCAGATTATCCGCCTGCTGAAAAATGCCCATTCGCTGATTGCGATAGGCCTCGGCAATACGCTGCAGTATATTGCGCCAGGACGGTCTGTTGTACACATCAGCCGGGGGATAGTAAGTGCCGCCGTAAAAAGGTTTTCCTTCCGGCGTAAGAAATACATTCAAAGGCCAGCCGCCCTGGCCTGTCAGCGCCTGCACTGCTTCCATGTAAATATGATCGAGGTCGGGACGCTCTTCCCGGTCTACTTTTATATTCACGAAATGCCGGTTCATGATCTCCGCCACGCCGGCATCTTCGAAGCTTTCCCGCTCCATGACGTGACACCAATGACAGGCAGAATAACCGATGCTGACCAGAACGGGCTTATCTTCAATCCGGGCTTTGGCAAATGCTTCGTCGCCCCAGGGGAACCAGTCAACCGGATTTTCTGCATGCTGCAAAAGATAAGGGGAAGATGATTGAGCAAGGCGGTTCATTGGAGATGTGTAGATATGAAAATGTGGAAATGTGGGGGAAAAATGTGATGATGTGGAGATATGGAAATGTGAAAATAAAGCGCTGTCGCCTTAAATAATTCAAAGCTCAGGCAATAAAACTATCTCCGCATTTCTTCATTTTCACATTTCCACATCATCACATCTCCACATTCTCATCACTTCTTCTTCGTTTCCGTCAGGTATTTTTCCAGGGCAGAGATCATGGAGGGCGCCAGGGGTTGCGGAGCCTTGATCTCTAATACGAGCCCGGCATCTTCCGCCGCACGGAAAGTGTTGTTTCCAAAAACGCCGATCAGCGTGCCATTCTGTTTAAATTCAGGAAAATTATCGAAGAGGCTTTTGACGCCGCTGGGCGTAAAGAAGCAGATGATATCAAAAGAGAGCTTGGCAAAGGATTCACGGATATCGTTGCTGATGGTACGGTACATGAACGGGGTGGCAAACTCGCAGCGATTGGCTTTTAACCAGTTTACAATTTCATTATCCTGCTGATTTTCGGAGGTGGGATAGAGAAATTTTTCATTCTCCTTATGCTTATTGATCACTTCCAGCATGCTCTTGTTCGTTCCATCCGCGCCGTAGAAAACCTTTCGCTTTCGATAGAGAATAAATTTCTGCAAATACAGTGCAACAGCTTCCGTGATACAGAAATATTTAGTTTCCTGGGAAACCGTGATCTTCATTTCTTCAGCGGTCCGGAAGAAATGGTCGATGGCATGGCGGCTGGTGAAGACAACAGCTGAATAATTGCCAATCTCTACTTTCTGCCTCCGGAAGTCCTTCGATGCAATCGGTTCCAGCCGGATAAAAGGCAGGAAGCTCATTTCAATATTATGCCGCCGGGCCAGATCAAAATAAGGTGATTTGTCTGATTCAGGACGGGGCTGGGTAATCAAAATTCTTTTTACGGCTTTCTCTGGCATCTCGGCAGAATCCTTTTTTTCCCTGTTTTTTGACATGCTATAAAGTAGAAGCGCGACTGCAAAATTAATGAGCTTTTCCCAAATAATTAAGTAACGCTTTGTAAATCAATAGCAGAGGCGCTATTTCAAAGGCGCAAAGGTACAATAAAAAGAGTAATACACTGAGTTTAATTTCCTTTCTCACCGCCCGGTAACAGGCAATCAACCGGTAAAAATAGAACACCCCGATCATGAGCGCTGAACCGGTGAGGCAGATAGAAGAGATCAAATGATTTGAAAATGATAGGATTACAAGAAAAGGCAATAAAAATATCCCGATAATTTTATTGGTGAGAAAAACAATGAACAGGTAGGTATCGGTCGTTTTTTTAACATTAAATATCCAGCCGGTCAAGCTGAGGAAAATAAATTTTCCCAGGTAAATCAGGATCAATAACAGCGCCCCGTAAAGAAAATAAGCATTCCGCTGGTCTGCCTGAATGTATTGCTCATGCTCCAGGAGAAAGCCGATATATAGACCTCCGGAAATGGCAAAAAGCAGGTTCAGCAATAGGGAAGGAACCGGGGTCTGGCTCACCTGCTCCCTGATCTGTTGCTGCCGCATCGATACCCGGAAGAAGAGGGTGAGCAAATTACCAAGGTATTTGCCATAGGCCAGCTTGATGATGGCAAAATAAAACAGCAGGACCACCAACAGGTAGAACATGGTATCGGATGAAGCCGGTTCAAATCTTTCTTCCCGGACACGGGTAGCGTTTCCAAGAAAATTGAGGTAGGGATCGGATCTCAGCAAATCCATCAGGCTCTGCGACATATCAGCCGGCTTAAACGGCTTCCGGTTGCTATAGCGCAGGCTATCCGTTACCAGGTTCCGGCGAACCGGTATGGTATCGCGGGAACGGGTTAGCGAATCGGCTAAAACCTTGCGAACGATTTTATGGGGAACAATCAATGGCTTCGCCGAATCTGGCGCCACACCGGTCGTCACCGTCGTGTCGGATTTTGCCTGGGGAATGCTATCGCCGGTCGTTTGCGCCCCCGCTCGCAAAGTCATCAGGAAAAAGAAGAAAAGGAACGGGTAAAGTTTTGCCAAGGAATAACTGGGTTACGATGAACAATCAGGCCCGTGCAATGCTTTTTGAATAATACGGGCTCTGCAAAGTTGCTATTTGAACGCGGATCTTTTAAAAAAAGTTTATATACCCAAGGTGGATTTTTGCCTGCCGCAATGCAAACGGATCATCATCCTGTTTTCCCACCGCATAAGAAATATTGAAAATACCTGCCTTGGTTTCAAAAGCCAGGCCTAAGCCCAGGCCTAAGTATACGCTGTTCACCTGATAACCGGGCACATCGTTTCGCGCCCAGCCGCCATCGCAAAACCCGAAAAGATAGGAGTTCATTCCAATCAGGTAACGATATTCCGCGCTGCCCACCACATATTCACTGGCCAGTATGCTTTCTTCATCAAAACCCCGCAGCAATTTATACCCTCCGATCTGGAAAAGCTCATTGCGGAATATATTGGGGCTCTGGTACCACCCTCCGTTGACGCCGAGCCGGATGGTAGATGCATGGCTCAGGCCGAAATAATGTGCGCCGGCAATGTTCAGCTTGAGCTGATAGGAATTCAGCTTCAGCGTATCGTACAGGGAAGCGTAGCTGAAATCGGGGTCATCGGGATCTACCAGCTTGCTGATCTGTGCATTCTTTTTGATCTTCTTGGTTCCGGCCAGCCCAGTGATCAGCAGCTCATTTCCCCTTACCGGGTTGAACCGGTAATTGGTGTTGTTCAGTTCATAAGACAGGCCAAGACTTGTCGAGCTTACGTCGGCAATAGCCGGCAGCTGGCGCGTGGCAATGATCTGCAAGGTATCCGGGTTCAGCAGATTGGAACCGGAAAACTGAATAAAGACCGTACCGATGCGATTCGGAGAAGGCGATACCTGGATTCCCAGCGTTCCCTGGGTCGTAACATAGGAAGAGTCTTTTTTGTACAGCGAGAAATCTGCGTTTATGCCATAGGGTGAGTGGAAAATATAGGGTTCCTGAAAATAGATATTCAGCCTCGGCGACTTGGCCTGCAGCTGCTGCCAGCTCAGGCCGAGACTTTCCCCGTTCCCGAAAGGATTTTTCAAATTCACCGTCGCTTCACCGGTTACCAATACCTTGCTGCTGGTGAGCTGGTCGCTGTTGGGCAGGAACCCGACCAGTACATCGATCTGGCTGGCTCGTTTCGGTTTCAGGTAAAGGTCAAGCATAGAGCCGGTGCCTAACATATTCACGTTCCAGGGATGCTCTTCCTGGAGAAAAGGGAGCTCCCGGATCCTTTTGCTGATCGCTTCCAGGCGGTCTTTCCGGTAAATACCGCCTTCGGGGATACCCAGGTAGCGTTCCATAAAAGCGCTGGAGATCTTCGCATTTCCGTGAATGCGGATGCTGTCGATCTTATACAGCGGTCCTTTATCTATTTTCAGCAGTCCGCTTACCTTTCCGTGGTCCAGCATCACACTGTCTAATGAAATGCGCGCAAAGGGATAGCCGTTGTTCTCAAGATAGTCGAGGATGACCTGCTGTTCGGCCTGCAGGCGATCCAGGTGCAGTTCCCTGCCCGTCATTCTTTTTGTGCTCCATCCGGTAATATGCAAAAGCCCGGCATCCTCAGGCAGCGTTCGGATAGAAGACCAGACAAACCGGTCGCCTACATAAATCTGGATAAAAGCAGCAAGCGAATCGAAACGGACGCTATCAACCGAAGCCGCTGTAAACCCCTTGTTTTGCAGAAGACCCGGAAGCTTGTAAATATAATCGGTGCAGGCCACCCGGTCTTTGAATGAAGGAGGTATGCCGAGCGCCGCGGCAGTCAGCATGGAATCGGAGGATTGCAGGCTTACATGCAGCGCATATTGCGCGTAGCTTCCGGATCCGGAAAAGATCAGGAGTCCGAGCATGCAGCCGTATAATCTTAATTTTGCCATCCGCAGTTCTTAGTCAACCGTAATATCCGATAAAATTAGCCAAACGGCATGGCCGGCATTTATATCCATATTCCCTTTTGCAGGCAGGCCTGCAATTATTGCAATTTTCATTTTTCAACGTCCCTGACCTGGAAAAACGATTTTGTTAAGGCTTTATTGAAAGAGATCCCGTTGAGATCAGATTATCTTGGCGGCGAAACTGTCAGCACCATCTATTTTGGCGGAGGAACGCCTTCCCTGCTGCCTGCCTCCGATCTCTCCGAAATACTGACAACGATCCATCGCCATTTTCCTGTTGGCAGTGATCCCGAAATCACCCTGGAAGCCAATCCCGACGATATGGAACGGGAATCCATAAAGAGCTGGAAAAGGATCGGCATCAACCGGCTCAGCATCGGTATTCAGTCTTTCTTCGGGGAAGACCTGCGATGGATGAACCGGGCGCACGATGAACACCAGGCCTTCAATGCGATCCTGGAAGCGCAGACCGGCGGATTCGACAATATCAGCATCGACCTGATCTTTGGTCTGCCTACCCTGTCGGACGAACAATGGAAGCAAAATATTGAAAAGGCTGTGTCGCTCGGCATTCCGCACCTTTCCTGTTATGCGCTTACGGTTGAACCGAAAACGCCATTGCAAAAAAAAATACGCGAGGGGAAAATGGCTAACGTTATTCCGGAAGACCAGGCGAGGCAATTCCTCTCCGGAATTGAGCTCCTGGAATCTGCCGGCTACGAGCAGTACGAAATCTCCAATTTCGCGCAGCCTGGCAGGAGAAGCCGCCATAACAGCGCTTACTGGCAATCTGAAAAATATCTTGGACTGGGGCCTTCGGCTCACTCCTTCGATGGGGAGGCCAGGCAATGGAACCTGGCAAACAACAAGCAGTATATCGATGCGCTGCTGAACGGAAAGCTTTGCTATGAAAAGGAACTGCTGAAGCCGGCCGACAAACTGAATGAATATATTATGACTTCCCTCCGAACCAGCGAAGGGTTGGACCTGGCCCGGGTTCATCAGGAGTTTGGAACAGATGCCATGAAACGGATAGAAGAACAGGTGAAGATCTACATCCAATCGGATCAGATGAGAAAGGAACAGGACAGGCTCGTGCTGACCAGGTCGGGAAAATTATTCGCAGATGGCATTGCCGCCGCTCTTTTCAGCCTGGACGATCAGCAGACTGCCGCTTCTTCCGCCTGATGTGTTTCACCAGGTGGTCAAGGGTCAGCACGGCAATCATAATGAGGATGCCCGTAAACCCAAATCCCTGAAAAGACAGCGGTTCCATAATTGTTCTTTTATATCAGACCAGCAAAACCTCCAATTGTTTAAAAGCCTCCCGGACCGGGCGATTTTCCCAAAGGATCTGGTACACCGTTTCCGCGATCGGCATGTCGGCCTTCATCTGCCGGTTTATCCGGTGAATGCAGCCGCTTCCATTATAACCCTCCGCCACCATGTTCAGTTCGAGCATGGCCGACCGAACCGAATATCCTTTACCGATCATATTGCCGAAAGTTCTGTTTCTGCTGAACAGGGAATAGCAGGTCACCAGCAGGTCGCCCAAATAAACAGACGCAGCATAGTTAGCACTTTTCTTTGCAGCCTCCGGGTCCAGGATCTCATGAATACCCACCTCGATATGGCGTATCCCAGCCTTCTGAAGAAAACCCGCCATCTCATCCGCGCAGTTGGCAATAAAAACGCTCAGGAAATTATCGCCGTAGTCAAGCCCATGTGCAATGCCGGCCCCCAGCGCATAGATATTCTTGAGCACCGCCGCATACTGCACTCCATAAATATCGGTATTGATGACGGTGTTCAGGTAACCGGTTGAAAAATGAGACGCCAGTTCGGCCGTTGCGGTTTCATCCAAGCCGGAAAATGTGAGATAAGACAATTTCTCGGCAGCGATCTCTTCGGCGTGACAGGGACCCATGACGGTAAAATACTGGTCTGTCGAAAACGCAAAGCGTTCTTTAAGATACTCGTTCAACAGCTGATCCTTTTCCGGGAGAATGCCTTTGACAGCAGAAAGTATTCGTTTGCCCTCAAAACCCGTTTCATCTAAGGAGGAAAAAACGGATTCTATATAGGCTGACGGCGTAGCCACGATCAAACAGTCTGACGCTTCAACTATTTTCGGGAGACTGGTGCTGATCTGCAGCTTATTTACGTCGAAATAGACCGAGCTCAGGTAATTCGGGTTGTGGCGATGCTTAGCCAGGTGCTGTGCCGCAGATTCATTCCGTATCCACCAGTGAATGGCATGATCACTGTCCGTAAGCAATTTTGCCAGGGCGGTAGCCCAGCTCCCACTTCCAAGAATCCCAAAGCGCATCAGCAATTTTTGCTTAAAGATACGGGCTTTGACCTCGCGGTCGAAAGGCGATGGACCCGGAATGAGCCGAAACTATTTCTTCACTTCGAATAGCTTCTCTTTGGGAACGACCTTGACCTTGGTGCCGTTATTCAAAATTTTGCTCACGGTGCCGTAGGGGCCGGTGATGACCTGATCTCCTTCCTTCAATCCGGAAGTCACCTCAATATTGTTGATATCCTGAATATCGGTAGTCACCCTGACCTGCTTGACGGTATTATCGGGCTGAAGCAGAAAAACCACTTCATTCAACCCACCGCTGCCTGGCCCCGGCGCAGGGACCGGAGCTTTCGATGTCGAAGCAACAGCCTTGGACGTGTCGGGCACATTCTCCCGGGTGGTCACCGCGTTGATCGGAACAGAAAGCACATGATTATGCGTCTTGGTCTGGATATCCGCGCTGGCGGTCATGCCTGGCCGAAAAACGAGCGTCTTGGGACGCTTCGGATCGATCAGGTCTTTATATGACTGCGGGTCGAGGCGGATATGCACTTTGTAATTGGTAACGTCGTTGGTCGACGAACTGGAACTGGAAGAAGAACTTCCTGTCGCCGACACGATGCTGCTGGCAATCTGTGTGACGATGCCGGTGAATTTGCGGTTATTATAGGCATCTACTTCTATCGTAGCTGAATCGCCGATCGTTACCTTCGGAATATCGTTTTCGCCAACGTCGACGATTGCTTCGATCTTGCTCATATCGGCCACCCGCATCATTTCGGTACCCGCCATCATGCTATTGCCGACAACCCGCTCTCCTTTTTTCACGCTCAACAGGGAAATGACCCCATTGATAGGCGATGTGATGGTGGTGCGACTTACATTCTCCGCCTGTATCGCCAGGTTGGCCTTAGCACTGGCTACCGCCGCTTTATTGCTTTCCACATTTTGAAGCGCTGCATTATAATTAGCCTGGGCCGTTCTCAACGAAGTCTCCGCAGTTTCGAACTCAGACTGAGAAATCACTTTCTGAGCCAGCAGTTGCTTCTGGCGATCAAATTGAGCCTGTGCAGCGGTCATCGTGGCTTTCAGGCCCGGCAACTGGGCCGACAGGTTCGACACCATGGCTTCCTGCTGAGCCACCTGGGCCGCAGCCTGGTTCTTCTGGTTACCATAAATATCCGCATAGATCTTGGCTAACTGCTGTCCCTTCTTCACGCTGTCTCCCTCCTCCACGTTCAGTTCCACGATTTCGCCCGAAACATCCGAGCTCATTTTTACTTCCGTTTCCGGATAGATCTTGCCGCTGGCTGTAACGATTTCCGTAATAGAGTGGTATTGCACTTTTTCCATCGAAACTTCCACGCCTTCCTGTTTTCCAATCACGCCGGCTTTTTTCAAAATAACAAGCAGCAGCACGATGACCACCAGACTGATAATAACCCAAAGCAGTTTTTTATTCATACCGTCAAGATTGTAAGGTGTTTTTATATTTTAATCCCGAGCCCTTTGTAATACTCCAGCACTTTCATGCGAAACACATAATCGTAGTGGGCAAGCAAGGCATTGATACGGGCAGTGAACAGATTGTTTTGGTTCGTGAGATAGTCGATGGTATTCAACATCCCAATATTATAACGCTTGGTAGACAGATCAAAAGATTTTTCCGCAACCGTGACGGCCTTAATATTGGCCTGGTATTTTTCCAGCGAGGCAACTGCATTATAATAAGCCTGATAAATGCTTTGCTTCAGGGCAATCAGGTCATTTTCCTTGTTCAGTTTCGCCGTCGCCACATTCAGCTGCGCTTTTCTGTAATTGGTCCGCTGCAAATTCCCGTTGAAGATGGGAATATTCAGCTGCAAGCCTACCTGCTGACCGAAATTGTTGACAAGCTGATCGCCGTAACCGTTGAAATACTGTCCGAACGCCTGCTTCTCGTAAGAGGTTGTCACCAGCGGCGCATATACGGGATATTGTGTCAGGGTGGTATTGTCCAGGGCGTAGGCGCCGGTTGGAGAAATTACGGTATTTGCATTTAGCCTCTTTAGATTATTGGCAAAGTTATCTCCCAAACCAACAAAAGCGGAAAGTGTAGGATATAGCAATCCTTTGTTGTACCCTACATTTTTTTCGGCCGCGGCAATCCGCAGATCATTCACCTTTTGCTGCGGGAAGGTACCGACGGCAATAGCATATACGTCATCGGGCTGAAGGCCGGCAATCGGTTCAACCGGAATCGTTTCCACGGGCGGCGTATCCAGATCGAAAGGCGCCGCGGCATCCAGGTTCAGAATGGCTTTCAGCTGCAGGTTGTCCAGGTCGTAGGTTTCCTGCGCTGAAATAACGGAAGCCGTATCGGTGGCGAACTGGACCTCGAGCTCGGCGGCATTCAGTTCGGGGAGTGAACCGGCATCCACCAGCTTTCTGGTGTTACCAAGCTGCTCCCGGGTCAGCGCAAGCTTGGTCAGTGCCAGGTTCACCTGCTCCTTGGCCAGCAGGGCCTGCAGGTAGGCTGCCGCAACATTCAGCGTTACATCATTCTTGATCTTATCGATATTGACCACCTGGGCTTCGTAACCATATTTGTTTGATTCGACTGCGCGCCGGAGTGAGAACCAGTTGAACAGCGTGACGCCGGCATTCAGGTTATAGGTCTGGAACACGCCCTGGGAATTTACATACACGTTGGTGGTGCGATCGATAGAACGCCCGAAATTGAAACCAAATGCCGTATTGAAACTGGCCGTCCCGTACTGATTGTATTTGGATTGATCGTAGGTGAGCTTGGCCGTGCGGGAATCGATATCGGCCTGTTTAATGGAAATATTGTTTTTAATGGCATAGTCCACGCAGCGCCGAAGATCCCATTTATCCTGAGATAAAGCATGCAGGGAGCAAAAAGCGGCACATAGGATTAAGGAAAGGTTTTTAGCGGTAATCATGAAAGAAGTTTATGGGAAAACCGGTGCCGACTTAGCGCCTGGTTTTTTCGGAATTATTGCAAAATAAGGCATCCGTTTTCATTCTCCACCAAAAAAAAGCCTAAAATCGGGTTAGAATGATAAACGGAAAGATTGATCCAGATCTCCGATGAGATAGGACGGATCTTCCAGGCCTATATAAAGCCGGAGCATCCGATGATCCGGATTAGCGGGATCGAAATCCTGATCCTCCACCGAAGCGCAGCGGGGAAGGATCAGGGATTCATGTCCGCCCCAGCTAACAGCCATCATAATATGCTTTAGATTTTCGCAAAACCGCACAATTTCACTTCGGGTTCTTGCTTTCAGATAAAAGGTGATCAGTCCGCAGGCATTCTTCATCTGCCTGCGGGCCAATTGATATTGAGGAAAATCCTCATCCAACGGGAAAAGTACTTTTTCCACCAGCGGATGCTTTTTCAACCATTGCAGCACCGTTCCCGTGCTTTCCGTGATGCGGGCAATCCTCACTTCCAGGGTACGCAGTCCCCGGATCAGCAACCAGGCATTAAAAGGCTGTATGCCGCTCCCAATGGCCAGATACTCCGATTCAAAAATCTTTTTCATCATGGTCTTTGACCCGGTAAGAATACCGCCTAAGGTATCGCTGTGCCCGCCAATATATTTAGTGGCTGTTTGCATGCAAAGATCAATACCTGCCGGTATCGGCAATTGATATAGCGATGTGCAGTAAGTGTTATCCATTAGCGTGATGATACCATGCTGTTTCGCCAGGGTGGCAACTGCTGCCATATCCTGGATCGCATAGGTCCAGGAGTTCGGGCTTTCCAGGTAAATAAACCGGGTATTTTTTCTCCGCGCCTGTTCGAAGTGTTCGATGAGGGACCCGTCGATATACGTGGTTTCTATTCCAAAGCGGGGAAGAATGGTGTCAAATGTTTTCTGTACCCAGGAATAGGGTTTCTCTACTGAAATAATATGATCGCCTGTTTTGACATTTGTCAACACAGCAGCAAAGATGGCCGCCACTCCACTGTTGAACACCAGGCAATCCTCCGCCTGATCCAGCGCAGCCAGTTTCCTCCGGAGAATATCTACCGTAGGGTTGAGTCCCCGACTATATATATAACCGGTGTATTCGTCCTTGAATAACTCCTTTAAGTCATCGACACGGGCGACCTTAAAATTACTGGTCTGGATAATTGGCGGGGCGATGGCGTTGAAATAGTTTTCACGATCTTCCGCTAGTTCATTGATGATATATGAAAAGTCCATGGCAGTCGGGGAAAGGAGGATTGGTTTTCTCCTTCGCAAATATACTTCGCTCCCGATGCCCTGGTAACAGCCGGGGAAAACCGGGGCAGCAATAGCAGCGCAATCCCTGACCATTTTTCGTTAAAAAGCGTATATGGCTCGCATACTATTGCGCCGACTGCCGGGTCCATAAAATGAATCCTGTCCGGTTCGAGGCGGTAGGCCACCACAAAATGCTGAAGGCCGACGGGCGATTGAAGGTGAAGGATCGCAGGGAGCGGCATTCCGTCCAGACTTTGTGATATCGCCTTCACACACTTCGCCTCAAAATTCATTTGCTTCGCCGCCTGCAGCAGTCCCCTGAGGCTTGTTCCCCTTTCATCTGTTCCCGCCATTTCGCAAGCGCGCTTCAGGGAAATACGAAGGCTGTAAAAAGCCGCTATCGAGGCAAGACAGGCTGCTCCGCAATCCATCAGGCTCTTTTGCCTGATCAATATTCTTTTCATCGTTCAATTTGGAAGAGTTAAAAAAAGGAGACCTACGAGGCCTCCCTGTCAGCGTTCGTCCGGAATACTGACTATGGATCCTTCTCAGGCCGGACCACAGATCATTACCCGAACAGTTTGCCGAGACCCCAGCCGATCCAATACAACAAATCATTTCCTCCCCTCACGGCTTCGCACGTCTCCGGCGACAAGACCTCAACCTGTTCGAGGTATTCGTCAAATGCTTGCTTTCTCATAACAAATAATTGTCTTTATGCTCTCCTACTCTTCGCAACACGCATGGGTTTCGGAACTCCCATTGCCTGCAAAATACAGTCGGTGGAAAGCGAAACAAATACCACGATGCGGTAGTTTGGTGAAAAGAGATATTCAGGCCTTGCGCCGCGAATGCGAAGCGAAATAAATGATCAGGAAGAAAGCGAGCACAGCCAGCGCCGTGTATGCTGTTCCCGGCCGGCCAATAAAAATAGTTATTGCAACATAACCGTAAGCAAGTATAAAAATCAGCGGCATGAGGGGATAGAGTTTCATGCGATAGATCTGCTCGCCCTCCGGTTGCACTTTTTTCCTTCTCAAAATAAAAATGGATCCCGCTGAAGCCGCCATACCAAAGCAATCCAGGAAGATCGTGAAGCCCAGTATTTCATCGAAAGCCTTCGCCCAAAATACTACGATTACACAAACCGCGGTGAAGGCGGTGAGCGAGTTGAAGAGGACATCGTGTGAACCAATCTTTTTTCCGAAAGCAGATGGCAGCACGCCGTCTTCGCTCATGGCATACATCACACGGGGATTGCTCAGCAGCAAAACGTTGACGTAGGCCAGGACGGAAAGAAAAAGAAAAATGGAAAGCACCCGCCCTGCCTGCTCGCCGAATACATGCGCGGCCATGGCAGAGGCGATGCCTCTTGAATTGCGCAACCCGTCCAGACCGATCACTTTGATGTAGGCATAATTGATCGTGAGGTATAGTAAAATAATAATAGCAATACCTAAAAAAATGGCCCTGGGTATATTCCGGCCCGGATTGGAAACTTCGGCGCCGAAATTGATCGTCTGCTGGTAACCCCCATAGGTAAACGAAACAGCAAAAAAACCGGTACCAAAGCCCGTCAGGTATTCGGGCCAGCTTGCGGGTAGATGTCGCACCAGCGGAACTGGCCCCGGCCCGTGATGCACAAAAAACAAAGGGGTTATCAATAAGACCACCAGCGAGATCTTGATCACGGTGAGCACATTCTGGGCCCGCGAGCTCATCTTCAATCCAAGCAGGTTCACCCCGTAAAAGATCAGGATGGAACCGATCGCAATGGCTACCTGTCGAACCTGCAACGCCTGTCCATCCTGTATGGCCGGGAAGAGCACGCCGGATATATATTCCGACCCGATCAGCGCCACCGCGCCCAGGGAAGCGGCATTCGACACCAGGATGATGCAATTGATGGCGAATGCGATGGAAGGATGATAGGCATAGGAAAACACCCGGTAATAGCCCCCGGTAACGGGTAGCCGCGAACCGATCTCGGCATAGGTCAGCGCGCCGCAAAGCGCAACAATTCCCCCGGCTATCCAGGCCAGGAAAAATGTTGCGGTATCCGGGACTGCCTTCGCCACGTTTGCGGGCGTTCTGAAGATGCCCATGCCGATCACCAGGCTCACCACGATCATGGTGCAATCGAACACATTAAGCCTGGCGTTTCTTTTCATGCCCCGGTTCACCCGTTTATATACAAGCAGTCAAGATAATGAAATATTCTTTTCTACTTTTACAAAGGCATAAATACTCAAGATGAAATGGATGATGCTTTTTGCCGGGCTTATGGCTGCAGAAATAGTATGGGGGCAGACCGATACTGTATCACCAAATAAACTAACGGGAAGGATTGTCGACATCTATGCGCCGCCGCTTACCGATACTTTTGAAACGAAGACCCTTCAGGAGGTTACCGTGCGGGCTTATGAACAGAATCGCCGCCTGGCTGATGTGCCCGCAGCTGTCGGCGTAATTACACCGGCGCAGTTCAATCGATTCGGGCAGACCAGTATTGTCTCCGCTTTCAATAGCGTACCCGGTGTTCGTATGGAAGAACGATCTCCCGGCAGCTACCGTTTAAGCTTTCGTGGAAGCACACTGCGTTCTCCCTTCGGCGTGCGCAATGTGAAGGTTTACCTCGACGGCATTCCCTTTACCGATCCCGGCGGGAATACTTATCTCACGCAGCTTGCGCCCTTCGACATCCATTCGCTGGAAGTGATCAAGGGGCCGGCAGGCAGTCTTTATGGCGCAGGCACGGGCGGCGCCTTGCTGATCCAGACCCTGCCCGACCGCTGGCAGCCCGGGTTCATCCTGAACTATTCCGGCGGTTCTTTCGCCACGAATAATATCAACGGCCAGGTCCGTTTTGGCAATGCCAGCAACGGCAACAGCATCAGCTATTCGCATCAGAGCTCGAATGGTTATCGCGACCATACGCAACTGCGTCGCGATATGGTGATCTGGGAAAGCGTGCTGAAGCACACCGATAA
>DASZRP010000081.1:0-28563 GCA_035548895.1 Puia sp.
GGTGGAACTACCAGGTGAATAAGCTGGGCAAACCGGTCGATCGAACCGAGTGGGATATGTCGCCGCAGACCTATAACGCTTACTATAACCCCAGCAACAATGAGATCGTGCTTCCGGCCGGCATCTTTGTGGTTCCCGGCAAACGGGACGAAGAGCTCGATGATGCCTTCGTTTACGGATATGCGGCTGCTTCTACTATCGGTCATGAAATTACGCACGGATTCGACGATCAGGGCCGCCAGTATGACAAGAACGGTAACCTGAAAAGCTGGTGGATGCCTGAAGATTCCGTGAAATTCAGCGAGCGAACAAAAAAAATCGTACGCCAGTTCAATGAATTCAATCCCGTCGATACCCTGCATATCAATGGCGATGCCACCCAGGGCGAAAATATCGCCGACCTCGGCGGTCTGCTGCTGGGCCTGGATGCCTTCAAAAAAACGGAGGCTTATGCAAAGAATGAAAAAATTGGCGGCCTGACTCCTCTGCAGAGATATTTCCTCGGGTATACCTTCGGCTGGCTGTACGAGGAAAGAAAAGAAACCCTCGCAAGGCAGGTGATGACCGACGTGCATGCTCCGGCAAAGGAAAGGGTGAACGGGCCGATGGTGAACATCCCCGAATTCTACGAGGCGTTCGACATAAAACCGGGAACTCCGATGTATCGTCCCGACAGCCTGCGCGTAAGTATTTGGTAACATACTGCTGTTGTAAAAAGCGGTAAATTAGGTTTCATCAAAACCTATTTTATGGCAGCAAGCAGGGTTATTCATTTCGAGATCCAGGCTGACGATGTTGACCGGGCAAAAAGCTTTTATGAAAAAGTTTTCGGCTGGAAGATAGACCAGATGATGACGGCCGAAGAAGGTGGCATGGACTACTGGGGTTTAAAAACAGGTCCTGATGGAACACCCGGCATCAATGGCGGTCTTTACCAGCGTCCGGCGGACAACAAGCTATATACTTACGACTGCACTTTGCAGGTGGACGACATTGATCAAGCGATCGAGGCGGTAAAAAAGAATGGCGGGAAAATCCGCGGTGACAAAATGGAGATTCCTGGCGTCGGCTGGTTTGCCGGCGGAACCGACACGGAAGGTAATCGCTTCGGCATTATGCAGCCCACCGACTGGGAAGCGAAATGATGAGGGTTAAGAAGGTTTTAATATTTGAGCCTGGCTGGATTTTGTTTTGAATTCCAGAATAACAGTAGTTCTATCTGCTTTTTTCTTGGATTATAATGATATACTATTTGAGTATGCTTGTTAAGGATACCGATGCGGACATTTTTTCTTTTTAATGAGGGGCGACACATTTCAGGATAACGTTTCAAGGTAGACAACCATTCCGCGGTACTATTAATAAACTTTTCCACTTCCCTTTCCGTCCATTCTTTGCGCGTATATTCAACGATATTATTAAAAGTAAGTTTGGCGCTGTCTGCCCATAGGATTTCCTTGACTACTTCTTCAGCCATTTTTTATACTTTTTCATTACCTCATCATGTGGTGTCAGCTTTCCAGCCTTCATTTCTGCCATCGCCTTGTCTATAGCCTGTTGTTGTTCCTGGCTGATCTCATCCCACCAGTCTTGTTGCTCTGCTGCAAACGTCTTTACCACGCTTAATACAGCCTCCTTCTGTTTGGCATTAAGATGAGGAAGATACTGTGTAATTTCCTGGTCTGTTATTTTTGGAGCTCCCATAGTATTCGTTTTTACAAATTTACTTTTAAAATCCTATTTCCAAAATCCCCACTTCTGCGATGCCCGAAATATGGAGCAAGGTCATTCTAAATTGCTACTATTAATTTATCGTGTTGATGGCATCAGGGATATCTCAGTTGTACAAAATTTAGTAACCATATCTATAGCGATGCAAAAACCGGAATCCCAAATATCCAAGTGCAAAAATTACAAAAATCAAATACGCCAAAAGATAATTTACAAATTTGTTTACCCTTTCTTTTGAAAAAGAATCGTCTTTTAAACTATTTTCAGAAAAAGTTAATCGAAGAAGAAAAAAAATTATCGAGAGCATAATTATCCCGGATATTGTACTTGAGATGCGTTTATCAATTCTTAAAAAAAACTCGTACAGAGCTGGAAAAGTAGCCAAAAGAGCAGTAAATACGAGAAATCCTGTAATCATTATATAAAATGTGGCCCCGGCTAAAGCCATGAAATAATTCATCCCTTTAACACCGTATTTGGCATAATTCTCGTTCGCATAAAAAACTTTCATTACAAATTTAATTGGGTTTTTCATCGATTAAATTTATTTATCATCAGCAAGCTTTCCAAGTTTTCATAAACTTAATCTGTTGAATGCAGCAGCCTATAGAAGTAGGTAAATTCCGGTTTTACACGCTGGTTAGGTTCATAATTTTTGTCATTTATAATAACCGCCTTCGTATATACTACATCCTTTTTCAGAAAATAGTCTGATAAAGCACGCTTTATTATTTTGAAAAAAGTACCTGGAACAAAAATCCATTTTACGTCTGAATATTCTTTCACGTTATCTCTTCGATTTCCTTAAAATAATTATAACTGTTTATTACATTAGGGCCATGAAACGATTTCTCCCTCTTGTGTTCATCTGCTTTTCCTCTTATGCTTTCAGCCAGAAAATTGAAAAATATTATGACTTCGCGTGGCATGAATGCGATCCCGGCATTGCCGTATTCTATGGCCTGGTGGAAAAGACGGATTCCGGCTGGTACCGGACGGATTATTTTATTCGCGAAAAGCACTTGCAGATGAGCGGCACTTACGAAGATGCTGACTGCAAGAAGCCCAACGGGCGATTCTATTATTTTCATGCAAACGGCGTTTGCCTGTTGACGGGAGATTATGTACATGGAAAGAAGAACGGGCTCTGGTTAAGCTTTCATCCAAATAAAATGATGGCGGATTCTACCTATTATGTAAATGGCAGTCCGCGGGGTATTTCTTTAGGATGGTATGAGAATGGTAACGAAAAAGATTCCTCCAACTGGAACGCAGACGGAAGCGGGGTCAGCATAGCCTGGTTTCCTAACGGTCAGCCGCAATCGGCGGGAAGATATGCACCGGGCGGAAAGCCCGATGGGAAGTGGCAATTCTTTCACAGCAATGGCCAGTTAAGCGCATTGGAAACCTATCAGCAGGGAAAGCTGACAGACAGGAAGTATTATAATGAACAGGGCCATGAGATGAGCGATACGACAGACCGGCGGAGAGATGCTGAATTTCCCGGCGGACTAAAGGCCTGGCAGAAATATATTTCAAAGGGATTATATTTCCCCGACCAATACAAACTGGTGAATGGCGACAGGGCAATCGTAGTAGTTACATTTACTATTGATGAAAACGGAAGCGTAACCGAGGTTTATACGAGCACTCCTTTTTACCCTGCATTTGACAGGATCGCAGAAAACGTAATTCGTAGATCTCCTAAATGGATTCCTGCCATGGACCACAACAGGACGGTACGCGTGGTAAAAAGCCAGCCGGTATATTTTGCAGAGCAATAGTTGATACCTCTTTGCATCCTCATTGATACCTTAATACTTTCTTTTTTCTACCTCAATGTTACCTCGCAGCCCGGCAACGCCGCAGCCTGACATAGCGGTTCATCCCTTGCCGATACCCAGCCTAACCCCCGTCAGCGCAAGGTCAGGATATACCACCAGCGAGGTAGCATCGAGGACGCAAAGAGATGTCAAAGAGGTGTCAAAGAGGTGTCAAAGAGGAGAAAGGTCTCTATAAGGTCTCTATAAGGTCCCTATAAGGTCTCTGGCGTTTTTGCAGATTATTGTAATTTTAAAGAAAAACCAGCGTGCCGGCGAAGAAGAAATCCAGCAGCAAGCCCGGGGAAGAAGTCCTGGTGGACAGCCGGGCCTACGGCAAACATACCCGCGCGGCCCGGGGATCCAAATCCAAAGCAGTGCTCAACCCCGCCATGAAAGCCCATGGCCGGCGCCTTCGGAAAAGCAATGCCCCCGCCAAGCTGATCACAGATGCCCTGCGGCCGTTCCGGGAAAATTTTAAGGGCGGCATGATCTGGCAAAGACTGGTCAAGCATTTCTCCGCGCAGGCGAAAAAAGGCGAAGCCTATAGCGTGCGCGGGATCGGAATCTGGGATCTGAACGAACAGTACTTCACCAGCCGTCTCATGAGCGCCGGGGTGCGTGTAAAGCCAAACGACGATTTTTCGATGCTGGAGATCAGCGTCAATTATTCGTTCAGCAAACGTTTTCTCGAAAGGAAAAAAGATATCACGGCCTTTCGCATCACCCTGATCTTCCTATTCCCCGATTTCAAGAACAATGATATCGTAACGATTCCCGTTATACTGCCCGACAAGGCGCTGACCGATACCACCTCCCGCAGTTTTGTCGTTGATATTCCGCGCCGCGCTAATTCTTACCTGGTTTGTTTCAAGGCGGAAGCCTGCAAGGATGGGGCGATTTACCAAAACACCTCGCATGTCGACAAAGCCATGTGCCTGATCGCTTCGGGAATGAAGGATTGAACCCGTCTTAGTCTCGCAGGCTGATTAAGTGAATAGTCTATCCTTTCATAGCTGTCTTTTTAAAAAATATTATTTTCCTGTTTCTATCTACCGTTGAACCGATTGAAGAACCTTTGCGGAAAGAACCTCATTTGCGGGGATACACGCTAAAGCCTTTGCATGCCCAGTTCAATTCACATTGTTAACGGAAGGATCATTACCCCGGATGGAATTATACCGGGCAACCTGCTGATCACCGGAAACTCCATTTCCAGGATCCACAAAGATCCCATCAGCATATCCGGTTCACTCGAAATCGACGCCAAAGGAAATTATGTGTCGCCAGGTTTCATTGACCTGCACGTACATGGCGGAGGCGGTGCTGATTTTATGGACGGAACCGTAGATGCCTTCCTGACAGCAGCCGGCACCCATGCACGGCACGGAACCACTTCAATGCTTCCTACCACCACCAGTTCATCGCGCGAGGAATTATTGCAGATCCTTGAAGTGTATAAAAAGGCAGCCCCGGAAAATAAAAACGGAGCCGGGTTCCTCGGTCTTCACCTCGAAGGACCTTACCTCTCCCCGCATCAGCGCGGCGCCCAGGACCCTCGCTTTCTTCGCGATCCCGACCCGGAGGAGTATGAAGATATCTGCAATCGCTCGTCCGATATCCGGCGATGGAGCGCAGCGCCCGAGCTTCCCGGCGCCCTCGAATTCGGCCGCTACCTGCGCAGGCATAATATCATCGCCGCCCTGGCGCATACGGATGCGGTTTATGAGGAAGCACGCAAAGGATTTGAAAACGGCTACACACTGGCGACCCATTTCTATTCCTGCATGACCGGCGTAACCCGCAGGAACGGGCACCGCTATGCCGGCGTGGTGGAATGCGCCTATTTGACCGACGGGATGGACGTTGAGATCATTGCCGACGGCGTGCATCTTCCCGAGGCTCTCCTAAAGCTGGTTTACAAGATCAAAGGCGCAGAGCGCACCGCACTGATCACCGACGCTATGCGGGCCGCAGGCACTGATGTAAAGAAAAGCGTATTAGGCAGTTTGAGCAATGGATTAGATGTAATTGTTGAAGACGGCGTGGCAAAATTACCCGACCGGTCTGCATTCGCAGGAAGCGTCGCCACAGCCGACCGCCTGGTCCGCACCATGATCCGCTCTGCCGGAGTTCCGCTTGCAGAGGCCGTTCGCATGATGAGTGCAACGCCGGCCCGCATATTGGGCATTGAGGGGCAAAAAGGTATTCTGAAAGAGGGAATGGATGCAGACATTATCATTTTCGACGAACAGATCAGTATTCAAACAACTCTAGTACGGGGCAAAATAATATTCCAAAGGGATTAACCAACAGCCTGAAAACCGGCAAATCATGATGAAATCATTTCGTATTGATAAGCTTGCTGTTCGTGTTTACGATAATCGCTCAACACTTGGATCAGACGCTGCCATGCTGTTAAAGCAAAAAATAGAGGCCCTGTTAGCTGCGCAATCCGAGGTGAACATCATATTTGCTGCCGCCCCTTCGCAGAACGAATTCCTGTCAGCCTTTAAAGCGGCTTCGGTCGACTGGAAATCGATCAATGCTTTTCACATGGATGAATATATCGGGCTGGCCGACGATGCCTCGCAGGGGTTTGGCAATTTCCTTCGTCAGCGCCTTTTTGACGATCTGCCCTTTCACGCCGTTCACCTCCTCAATGGCAATGCCGGCGATCCGGTCGCAGAGTGCAAGCGCTACACCTCGCTATTAACCAAACATCGCCCCGATATCGTCTGCCTGGGCATTGGTGAAAATACACACCTGGCCTTCAACGACCCGCATATCGCCGATTTCAAAGACCCCGAGATGGTAAAAGTTGTTTCGCTCGATGAACAAAGCCGCCGCCAGCAGGTGAACGACGGATGCTTCGAACGACTGGACCAGGTACCCACGCAGGCGCTCACCCTAACGATTCCGGCCATGTTCGGCGCAGGGTACCTGCAGGCCGTCGTCCCCGGCCCCCGTAAGGCCATGGCCGTATTTCACACCCTCTGCGATCAGGTTGATGAACTATACCCTTCCACCATACTCCGGACTCACCGGGATGCAACCCTGTTTCTTGACCGGGAAAGCGCCGGCCGGATAAAGCAGATGAGCTGAGGCAAAAAAATTTGTCCGGCTGGCCCCATCTAAGTATATTCATGTATTGCATGATACCGGGGCGTTGTTTTTCCTACTCTGATGATACCCGCCTCCTCTGAAACTTTCCCAGGTTTTTCTAACACCTAAATACACTTCACCAGATGAAAAAGTATCTTTTTCTTTTCGTTGCGGCGCTGTATATCATCGCCTGCAATCCCGGCGGCGGATCCGGTACCGGTAATCACGACAGCCTTACCGATGCAAGCTCCGGCAAAGACAGCCTGAGCAATGTTCCGCTGCCCTTTACGGCAGAATATTCGTCGAATTTTGTAGCCGGCAAGGCGAGCGATGTAGCCGCCGTGCTGAAAAATTACAAGGCCTGGCAGGACAATGACATGGAAGCCCTTGGCGCCACCTTCGGCGACAGCGTAACCATCGCATTCTCATCAGGCTATACATTCAGCGGAACACACGACAGCCTCATGAAGATGGCCAAGCTCTATCGCGACAGCCTGAGCAATGTCTCCTTAACTTTCGATGCCTGGACTTCCCACCACAGCGTGGATAAGAACGAAGACTGGGTCAACGTCTGGTATAAGGAGGTTGATACCTACAAGAATGGCAAAAAAGATTCTATAAATTTTGAAGATGCCAACCAGGTGAAAGACGGTAAAATTGTTACTGTTCTTTCCTATTCACGTAAATTCAAGAAGAAATAACGCTGCATTCCTGAAAGAATAATTTCGATGAACCCGGCATCCCGCCGGGTTCATTTTATATAGCCCCGGCGATATCGCGTCCCTATGTATCGTCTAAATTGGTATCTTGATGCAAACAAATCATTTGGCATGAAATGGCGGCCATTCTTCCTGAGCATTGCCCTGTTGTCCTTATTCCAGCCGGCTTTTTCTCAAACAGCGGGAGCCGTTATTTTCCGGATCAGTTCGCCCCATACCGCTTTCCCGGATTCGCTGCGCGCGGCGGGGCATGTTTATGACAGCGTATTATATTCAGCGGCGGATCACTATCGCGACAGCAGCGTGCTGATCGTGGTTCCCGAAAAGCTGAAGGCAAAAAAGAAGATTGACCTGGTGTGCTGGTTTCATGGCTGGAGAAATAATATCGATAGCGCTTCCGTCAATTTTGAACTGATCAAACAATTCCTCGACTCTAAGCGAAATGCCATCCTCGTATTTGCCGAAACCGCGAAGAATGCACCGGACAGCTATGGCGGCAGGCTGGAAAAGGAGGGTGTGTTCAAGGCGCTTGTCGGCGATGTATTCGACAGTCTCAAGGCCAGGAAGCTGATATCATCAAAAAGTACCGTGGGCAATATTGCACTCGCCGGTCATAGCGGCGCTTACCGCGTCATGGCCCGGATTATCAGGAACGGGCAGCTCCCGATTCATGAAACCATCCTTTTCGATGCCTTATACGGGGAGACCGATATCTTCGACAACTGGATAAAAGCCGATAAAAAACATCGCTTTATCGATCTCTATACGGATCATGGAGGAACCGACGAGGAGAGCCGCAATCTGGTAAAGCAGCTTAAACAGGAAGGTCTCGCCCCGGTTGAAGCTGAAGAATCTGCAGTTACGCCAGGGCTTTTGCAGCAGGACCGTATTCTTTTTATTCACAGCTTAAAGGCGCACAACGATATCATCAACAAACCCGATAATTTCAGGATGTTCCTGGAGAATAGTGTTTTTTTAAAGCCTGTCAATTCTTTTCCAGCACCAGAATGACTTTATTGAAATCGGAAGAAGCATTGATGATCTTTGCGAATTCCTCGTACTGGCTGACAGGATAGAAAACTTTTCGGTAGTCTTCCATGATTTCAATCTCGATCACGTTATCCCGCATCTGATAAGAGGATACAAAGCCCATGGTTTGAACGCCGTTCTCTTCGTACACCTGTTTGATGTTCAGATCACCGGGATTTTTAACATGGTATCCGGCAGGAATGGTGAAATGAATCTTCCGTTCCTCAAAATGAGGGTAGGCCATCGTGATGGGCATGGTCCTTTTCTTTTCCTGGTACATCTCGGTCTGGGGCCCGATAACCAGGCCGAGCTTGACCAGTATCTTTTCTCCCGCACGTTCTATCATGTCTCCGGACAGGACCACCTGATGGATGATAAAGGGCTTGGATTTGTTGGCATCTTCAAAGCTGAGATTCTCCACTTCCGATTTCACGATACTTTCCGTATTCAACTGGTTTTTTGACATCTGCTTAAACATGTCTCTTTTCTGCTCGTCGGTTGCCATAATGAACGGTTCGCGATATCCGATCGCGGCATAACCGCCGAGGATCGAACGCGAGTCGATCAGCAGACTGTCGAGGCCCTGGTTCAAAGACACCCGGATATCGAGGTTATTATACGTCCGGCTGTAATCTTCCAGCGGTATAGGCCTGATATCGGCAATGGCAGTCGTCATTGATCCAATGGAAACGGTCTTGCAAAATATTCCGTTTGCTCCTGCCCAGTCGGGATAGATCAGCGGATAACGGCAATCTATTTTCGTCGGCACCAGGTATCCTTTCGACGCGGGAAAATAGAACAAAGGATAATCGCAGTTGTTCCAGTTTTCAAAATTCCGGTCAATCAGCCAGCTCGTGCGGTCGGCCGCAAACAGAAACTCATATTTCACCTGCAATTCATTGAAAATGGCAGTATATAATCTCATCAGGCCGACCAGATCGGCGATTTTGTTTTTAAGGATTTTCTCGAGGTCCCTTGAATCGGCATCGTCCCGGTAGGCAAAATTGCTTTTTACATAGGTCTCCACGGCAATGATCTTTTCCGAATCTTCTTTCAATGTTCCCCAGTTCTTTTGCCGTACCAGATCGCTGACGCGTCCGGCTTCTTTTGAAGTAAGGGTTGTGTACATGCTATATGCCCGTTTCACAAATTCATTCCAGGTAAACAGGCGCTGGCCGACGCGTCCCGCCGAATTGTTATAGCTCAGTTTATATTCGAGGCGGGCCAGGTTGACGGAATAGGCAGCATATTTTTCTTCCTGCGCTCCGGACAGGCCGGTCAGCCTGCTCCTGAAAACCGTTTTACCACCCGGCAAGCTATCTTTTCGGTTGTCCGGATCGCAATTATAAGCCTTTACTTCAAACACCAGCCTTTGCGGGCAGACGATCTCCAGCGAAGAAGACTGAACCGGGAATTGATATTGAAAGACTTCGTTTCCAAAATAGGACACTTCACGTTCGGCCGTATAGTAATATTCAATCTCGGATCCTTTTTCCAGGCCTTCCATGGCAAAGATCTTGTAAGCATGCCCATCGTCATCCCGGATGTCTTTAATGCTTTCATTCGACAGCTCTACCACTTTCCCGCCGGGAAGAATGGTTCTCGCATGAATTTCTTTGAACGACAGTACTCCGTCTGCGGGAATGTAGACCTTATTGAAATATTCAATGCCATGATCGTTGTTGACATGAACGATCCTGTGCCGGGTATAGAAAAGATGCTGATCGCCCTTGACGTCGTCTATATACTCAAATCTCCGGTCGTCGGCAATAACTACAGCCGGTTCACCGGTATATTCTCCCGCGGAACTATGCAGTGCAGGCTTTGCATTCCACTGCTCGGTCTCGATGGAATCGGCCTGCCCTTTTGCCGTGAAGGCCGCAATCAGGATGACCGGCAAAACAGATAAGAAGCGTTTCATGAAATATTATTTTTTTACCAGGGTCAGCGTCTTTTTGTATTGGGGATAAAGATTTTCCAATACCTGGTTGGACGCCGCAAACTGGTCGCTGTTCAGGATGAGGTGATTGTTATCGAAGCGCTGGGTCAGCACAACATAGCCGCCTTTAATTTCATACCGGAGATCGAATCCCCATACCGTATTATGAAATGATTTTCCTTCAGGCAGCCCGCCGGTCTGCCAGCCCTCCGGCAATTTCAATAAAGTAACATAGGTTTTTGTCCATTTGAAATCGTGTTCGATCGGCATTTTCCGTTTTGGATAATCAATCTGCTCATCCACATAAAATTTAAACAGGTTCAGATTCAAATACCATTCATCACCCAATTTCTTTGCATAGTCAGGCAAATAGAAAGTCGAATTGAGATCAATCGTGTCGGGCGCAGAATTGCTGCCGACGGAAAAACTGTCGAGCTGGAATTTATTGGTCCCGCGCGAAAATATATTGCGCATCAGCTCCTGCCGGTCGGCCGGTGAAACATACTGCAGCCGGGAACGCATGTTTATAGCGAAATACCCGGTGAGCTCTCTTTTTATTTTTCCCTGCAGTCCGCGATCGCCGATCTCAAGCCAGGTGGAATCGGTAATCCCGCTGAACGACTGATCGGTTACAGGAACATGCAGCACCTTGTATGTTTTTTCATCCATGGCGACCATGGCTTCTTTATCCTGGATACCGTCTGGCGGATATCCAAACCGGCAATGAGAATCCGTGCCATCTAAGAAAATATATTTCCCGTCGAGCTCAATAGTACAGATCATGTGGTTGCTGACCAGCGGAAGCGGCAATTCGGTGAACCGGTAAGGCAGATGTCTTGTTCCGATCCAGGTGTAGTGCGCTGTTATGCCGGCGAGCCGCATCATGGCAGTGAGTGTACTGCTCATGTCTTTACAGTCGCCGAACCGCCGGCTGCAGACGAGATTTGCATCGCGGGGTATGAATCCTTCCATGCCTTCTTCAAAAGCCACGTACTTGACCTGATGCTGAACCCAGGAATAAATAGCCCGGGCCTTTTCTTCTGCCGTGCTCAGGTGGTTCGTAATCGAATCGACCAGCGCCTTCAACTCCGGAGAAGCTTCCTGGTTGATCGATTTTACAAAGCTGTATTGAAGATGGTAAAGATCATCGAGATTGGCGAGATAACCTTTGGTTTCACCCTGATCGTTTTTAAAGGAAGCAATGTAAAAGACCACGTGCGTGGCATACCAGGCCGGGCCCGGAGCGTCATCGTATGCAAGCTCCGCCGGGCAATCCCGGTAACGAAAACGATATTCGGTTTCTCTCCTGCCGCGTTCAACCGTAATCTCAACCTTGGCCGTATCAAGGCCGAAGACCCGGTATTGCAATACCATGTCCTTCGGACAGTTGATGATGAGCTCGCTGTTCACCACGGGTATGCCGGCGGAAAAATAAAACGGCGTAAGCAAATAAGGATTTTTATTGATCCAGGAAACCTGCAGGTTGCCGGTAGCGCCCTGCTCGATGGAAGGAAAATCGAATGTGGTCTCCTTCTGATCATCGTAAAATACAAAGTCAGCCTTGCTCGATGTGGTTTTGAAATCGGTGACTTTTATCTTTTTGCCCGCGGGCGTGCGGGTATAGGCCTCGTAGGATACCAGTTGCTGAAAATCGCCCTGCGGAAATCCAAAGCGGCCCATGTAGGCATTTGCCTGGGGTGTCAGATATTCAATCTGGTCCAGTTCTTCGCTCTCTACGGCAGGAGCATTATCTTTTATGGAAATGCGATAGTGCAGCGATTTGTTCAGCATCACGGCATGTTCCCTCGGATATTGCTTTTGCAAATCATCGAGTGATTGTGCGTCTGCCCATCGCAGGCCCATGAAGAAAAACACCAGCAGCAATCCGGTATTGATTATTCTTTGTCTCATTTCTTAACCGAAAGCAATTTTCCATAGTAATAGTATCGCGTTTCCTTCAGGCCGCCTTTCTCATCATAGATTTTCTCGGCTCCCAGGATGCTGCCATTATAATACGGAGCCTCTTTGGCCAGTTTGCCGTCCTTAAAATAGGTCCGGCTGACTCCGGTCAGGTTGTCATTATGATAGTAGTTCTCGGACTCCGGCTGGCCTTCGTAGCCAAACCGAAGATCCCTGCCCTCATTGACGCCGCCGTCAGCACTATCGATCGTCCGGATCTTTCCATTGCTATAGAACAGTGTGTCCGATCCCGTTATCTTGCCATCCTTAAATGTACAGCGACGTGAAGGGCGGCCATCGGAGAAATTGGCATGAACCGAAAAAAGCCCGGGCGTTATTTTGATTTCAGGAACCCATTTCCCATCAGTGCCCGGGTAGGTATAAGCTATCGCGTTGCCTTCGCGATAACGAATGGCATAGGACAATGAGCCGCTCGGATCGTATTTCACCGACAGGCTGTCCCGTTCGTCGTGGAGATAGGAAATTTCAAAATCCTTTTTGCCGTCTGTAAAATAGGTTACTTCCGTCCTTTTAACACCGTCCGGATTATAGAAATCAGATTCAATCAAATCTCCCTGCTCGTTATAGATATTCCAGGTTCCCCACCGCGTACCCCGGCGATACCGGCCGGCAACATTTTTTTTACCGCCAAAGAAGTAGGTGGTGTAGGTACTGTCTTCAAGTCCCCTTTTGTAAAATTTCTTTAACTCAACAGATCCATCAAAATAGTACATCGTGTATTCACCATCAAAAGCTCCCTGGTTCATGCTGGCCTCGACCCATTTGGCGCCAGATGGATACAGCAGAAGATATTTCCCCGAGCCCTGGGGAAAGCTGTCGCGGATCAGCAGGTGGCCGGTAGTATCGAATTGCTTTAATTCAGTCAGCCATCCATAATGATAATGCTCCTCCTGCGATGGTTTTCCATTGACATAATATTCTGTCCGGTAACCATGCAGATCGCCATCCAGATAATAAGCTTCGGCTGACTTATTTCCCATCTCATCATAAAAGGCCCAGGCTCCCTGCGCCTGGTCATCCCGGAACCATCCTTCCGATTGCACCTGTCCGTTTGAGTAATACCCGATATAGTGTCCGTCCTGCTTGCCATTAGTCCACTGCTGCTCCGACTTGCGCCGGCCGTTGCGATAATAGAAAACTGTATTCCCGTTGGCCTGGCCGTCGCGGTATTCAATTGTCTGGCTAGTGGCGCCCGACGGAAAATAGAGGGTCTTGGTTCCCGTCAGCAATCCTTTCCGGTCATATTGCTGATGGGCAGTTTTTGTTAAGCCATCGGGAAGATAGACATCATGCTCCCAGCCATCTCCGTTTCTTTCTGCATGGCTCGTGAGCTTACCGGCCTTATCGTAAAAGCTGATTGATCGCAGCAGATCGTCGTTGTATTCAGCCGAACAGAACTTTTTGCCGTCCCGGTCATATTCGACAAAACTGCCATCAAGCTTTCCCTTTTTATAATTGGCAGTGCTGCCTAATACCCCGTTTTCAAAATACTCTTCTTCTGTGCCTTCTTCCTTATCGGACAGGAATGTGCGCTTATATTTGAGCCTGCCACTTTCGTCGTAGTATTTCCAGAGCCCTTCTGACTTTCCGCCGATGATCTGGCCTTCCTTCTCGGGAATGCCGCTTTCATAGAAGCTTTGATATGGACCTTCGGTGACGCCGCCTTTAAGAAATGTTTTTATATGTATGCCGCCCGAACGATAATATTCTGTATAAGTCCCCTCCATCTTACCATTAACAAAGGGTACAACGAACCGCAGGTTGCCGTCCGAAAAATATTCAGAATCGATGCCATTGGGTTCATCCATTTTATACAGGGCCTTTCTTTGGAGCGTACCGGGCCAGTAACTGACTATGGCCTGCCCGTCGATCTTGCCGTCCCGGTACCAGGTGCTGCCCGATTTGATACCATTTTCAAAATAATCGCTGTGCTCTCCCGTCAGATCGCCTCCATGATAAGTTTCTTTCGATTTTAATTTTCCGTTCACATAGTAAAAAGTCCAGTCGCCTGTACGTTTTCCCGCGTCATCAAACTGTCCCCTGCATTTCAGGTTGCCGGCAGGATAATAAAAATTCCAGGAGCCCGAGAAATTCTTGTTTGCATCGAGACGACCCTTGCCTTCCAGGCTGCCGTCCTGAAACAGATACCGGTCCTGCTGCTGTTCACGCTTGTCCGCCTGCAATTCCCGCGTATCCCGGATAAGATTGAAGTAGTCGGCAGCTTCGCTTTTGAAGGCCTCGATTGTTTTCTTATTCTTTTTATTGTATTCCTTGATCACCTTGATATTCACATTTTCGAAGATCCAGTTGATGAATACTTCAAACTCCCCGCGGTTATAAATGGACTTGTAAAATGGCATATAGTACTGCATCCAGAAATCGGTCGATGCGGGATCGAGCTCTGTTTTTTCAAATACTACCTGGATCTGTCTTGAGATCGGATCATCAAGCTGCAGTAGGGGTTTGTAGGCTTTATCAAGTGCAATTTTGGACAATACGATATCTTCAATCGACGCGAAATGCACATCGGGCTCCGTTGTCCGGCTATTTTTATAACTCAGGATTTCGTCTTTGCTATTTGAAATGACATCCAGGATATTGATCGCACGTCCGGCATATTTGCCCTCGGGATTCATCAACAGGTAACCGACAAGGCTCAGCATGCCCTGTATGATCTTGCCTTCGTGGATGGCTGAAAGCCCGAGATAGAAATGAGCGCTGAACATATAGGGATTAATGAGCAGGGTTTGCCTGAACCAGCTTTCAGCTTCCGCGTATTGCTCCTGGTTGATGTAGACCAACCCCTTGTTAAAATACAGCAGGCTGTAGGCTGGATATTTCCGAATGGCTTCGTCGTAGACGGCGATCGCTTCGGCAGGCTTCTGCATATCGCTCAGGATATCGCCGTACACATTGTATATCTGGGGCTCCATTTCGCGTTGCTGCGGCAGGGCCAGCGCTTCCCGACAATAACCAAGGGCTTTTTCGTACTGGCTATCGGCTTCGCAGGTCAGGGCTTTTTCATACAGGGCCTCCACGTAATTGGTGTCGTTACGATCAATTTGGTCGTAAACCAGCAACGCCTTTTTGTAAGACCCGGAATCGTGCAACTGGGAGCCCTGAAGAATGATTTCCCGGGAATTGATGGGAGGATTCTTTTGGGCCATGCCCTGAAGGAACAGACACACAGCCAATACAAGCAAAGAGATTCTCATGTTAGTCTAAGGGGTAAGTTGAAAGGGACTCAGGAATTAACGCGAAAAGCCGGCACAGCGTATGCTAAAAACCGGTTATTTAGTCCCATTCCGGGGAAAATATGCGCTAAAATTGACGGGGATCATATTTTTGCAGGCCATGGGACAAAAAAAACTCCAGCGGTTCGAAGCGATCAATTCCTTTTCCAATGTGCTGCAATACCCGGCCGGAATGGCTGGCCGTTGGAAGGATTATTTCAGGAACGACAATCCCATACTGCTTGAGTTGGCTTGTGGCAAAGGGGAATATACCGTGGCACTCTCGGCTATGCATCCCGAAAAGAATTTCATCGGGATAGACCTGAAAGGCAACCGTATTTATATCGGGGCGCTGCGTTGCCTGAAGAACAATCAGCATAATGCCGCTTTCCTGCGCACACAGATCGAAAAGATCGATGAGTATTTCCTGCCCGGCGAAGTGAGCGGAATCTGGATCACATTTCCTGATCCCCAGCTTCGTACTTCGCGTGCGAAAAAAAGATTGACGCATCCCCGGTTTCTGAGGCTGTATCAGAAGATCCTGAAACCGGGCGCTCCGGTTCATCTGAAAACCGATTCGCCGGCGCTTTACGATTTTACCAGGCTCATCGTGAGCCTCTACGAGTTGCCGCTGCTGGCATATTCCGAAGACGTGTATGGTGAACCGGAGCTGTCGCCTGAACTGGCCATCAAAACACACTATGAAAGCCTGGATATCGCCGGCAGCAGGAAAATATTCTATCTTTCTTTTTCACTGCCTGCCGAGCCGCTGCCACAGCTCGACGATAAACTGCAGGAGCTGCTGAAGGAACTCGAAAAGTCCGCAACTGAACCGCCGTCTGCACAGTAAATCCTTAGCGCAGGCGAGCGGGTTCAAACAGCAAAGAAGGTTGTAACTTGTTTATCCAATCTCTCTTTTCATGCCTTCAAAAAAACAGGCGCCAAAGCCGAAATTAAAAACAGTGAGGCCCTCCGGCGGCCGCGATGAGACATTCTTTGAGCTCGTGTTTGAAGTTGCCCGGCAGATACCGCGGGGCCGGGTAACGAGCTATGGCGCTATTGCTGCTGCCATAGGAGCAAAAAAATCAGCCCGTCTCGTGGGCTGGGCGATGAATAGCGCGGGACTGGTTAAACCTGCTGTACCGGCTCACCGGGTAGTCAACAGCGCCGGCCTGCTCACCGGGAAAATGCATTTTCATCCGCCTGAAAAAATGGAGGCGCTTCTCAAAAAAGAAGGCGTTCTGGTAAAGAACGACAAGGTCGTCAATTTTAAAGAGGTGTTTTGGAACCCAATTATGGATGTGGAGATATGAAGATGTGATAATTTTCATCTTCACATTTGCACATCTTCATATCTCCACATTCAATAATACGGTCTTACCAACCAATACACCACCACGCCGGATACGGCTACGTAAAACCACAACGGCCAGGTAATGCGCGCCAGTTTCTTGTGCGCGGGAAATTTTTCCTGAAAGGCTTTCAGCAGGGTGAAAAGCACAAAAGGCACGATAACGCCGGAAAGGATGATATGTGAGGATAAGATCACATAATACAGATAGCGTAAACTTCCCGCCCTTTCTTTCTCATCCGCGCTTAGCAGTCCGTCGTGATTCAAATCGCCGAACCGCACGGAAGGGTTCGTGCTGTGATAAATAACATAAGACACGAGAAAGATCGCACTGAGTAAAACGGCAGTCAGATTCGCAGCCCGGTGCGCCCGTACGCGGGCCGTCCTGATAAAATAAAGACTGGCCAGCAAAAGAATCGCCGTGGTGGAATTCAGGATCGCATGAAATAAAGGCAACGAGCTTGTATTGATACCCAGGTTCACTTTGCCCTGCGGGCCCAGGATGAGGATTGCCACAGCCACCGGGATCGCTATGGAAACGATAATGATCGGTAAGGTCAGGTTTCGCTCTTTCATACCTGTTCTTCTTTTTTACTGACCGGATATACGGGTTTTCTGAACAGAAAATAAATCACGATCCCGGTAACCGCCACACCCAGGAGGATGAGGGGGATCAGGGGTTTCAGGCCCTGCAGGGGCGATACGTAATGCTTGTCTTTTTCCAGCATGATGAACACGATATCGCTGGCCAGTTTCGACAGGTCGGCACTATCCAATCCATCGTAGTATCCGCGCACTACCTGGTCCTTGTCCAGCAACACCATTTTTTGTGTATGGATGAAATTGCTGTCGACGCCTTCTCCGTCTACCAGGCCCAGCTTCAGCTCATTCAGTGCGAAATCGTAGATCGTCTTCTTATCGCCGGTCAGCATCCACCAGAAGTCCGGGTCCACACCGAACCGGTCGGCATAAGCTTTCAATGCTTTTACAGAATCCCGTTCCGGATCAACGCTGAAGGAAACAAATTGCACGAAATTGGGATTGAGCTCCTTGAACCGGTCGCGGGTGATCAGCGCATCCTGCAATTTCTTCATATTGGCCGTCAGGTAAGGGCAGATTGAAGGACAATGCGTAAAAAAATAATCGATGACGACGACCTTCCCTTTGGCATCATTACGCAATGAAACTTCCTGCCCAAGCTGGTTCTTCAGGCGAATGTCCGCTACCGGATGCCAAACCGTATCGGTGAGTAATTTGCCGTCTTTCCGGTGTGTGATCACCGTGTCGTAGAAATAACGCCTCGGCATATTGATCGCGTGTTCGCTGGCCTGCTTCATGATCATGAAGCCCGCTATCGGGGCCAGAAGGGCAACTAAAATGGCGATCAGCGCTTTCTTGCTCAAATCCTCAGCTTTTTACAGATAAAAAAACCATCGCTTCGGAGGCAATGGTTTTTAAAAAATTATTTATTAGGTTCGCCCCCTTACTCGACCCCCGGTTTCTTGCCTTCTTCGTGATGCAGCGGGGCTGGGACCTTAGTCTTGCTTTGCTCCACTTTATACCGGTCGAATTTTTCGCGCATGTGCAGGTAGGAATTTCCATCCAGCACGAACGCCAGCACGAACCAAACGAACAGCAGAGCGGGAACAGCTACTGTCATGATCATATTCCTGATTTCATGACGCAGATGCATAAATTCGGCAATGATGAAGAAAGCCTTGGCCAGGGTCATGATCACGAACAGCCCGTTCAGGACGTGCTTGGGCATGAAGGGATGGCCGCTTTCAGCCGTTTCATAGTAAATGATCGCTACGATCAGCTCAAAAACGGTGATGGCTAATAATATCCAGAACGTTCTCCAGATCAGCTTCGTGTCGAAACTATGTTTGTCTGCCGGCTGTGCTCCGTGGGTTGCGGTTGATGATGAATCCATATTGCTAATAAATTAGATTATAACAGATAAAAACAGGTGAATACGAACACCCAGACCAGGTCTACAAAGTGCCAGTATAAACCAGCTTTCTCAATCATCAGGTAATGGCCGCGCCGGTCGAAGACCCCGGTAGCCACCATGATGAGCATAATGATATTGATAACGACTCCCGAGAATACATGGAACCCATGAAAACCCGTGATGGTAAAAAAGAAATTGGTGAAATTGGTAGATGACTGCGTTCCATCGATATTCATAAATGGATTCCTGCCCCACCAGGCGCCTTCGGCATGCAGGTGTGTCCATTCCCAGGCCTGGCAGCTCAGAAAAGCCAGCCCGCCGAGAATAGTAAAGAACAGCCATTTCATCACGCTCTTCCGGTCGTGATTGTGGCCTGCGCCCACCGCCATCACCATAGTTACAGAGCTCATGATCAGGATAAAGGTCATCAGGCTCACAAAGGCCAGCGGCACCCGCATTTCTCCTACGATGGGAAAGGTCTTGAATACTTCATTAGGGTTCGGCCAGGAGGCAGAGGAAAAACGGATCGTTCCATAAGAGATCAGCAGTGCGCCAAAAGTGAAGGCGTCGCTCAGGAGGAAATACCACATCATGAGCTTTCCGTACTCCACGTGGAAGGGACTTTTACCGCCAGTCCACCATTTTTGACCTGCAGGAACTGCTTGTGCCATGAGATTATTTTAGTCTGGTTCGCAAATTTATCTAACAAAAAGCATACTTACTGTAGCCACAAAAAGAAAATCAGCAGGTAGATCCAGAGTGCATCCACAAAATGCCAGTAAGTGGCAACCACTTCCACGGGCACCACATTATAGCTTCGGATCTTTCTGTTCCTCGCCCTGAAATAAAGCACGATCAACGCAACCACGCCGCCCAGCACATGCAACACATGCAAGCCGGCGATAATGTACAGGAACTGGGCAGCCCCTGCGCCGCGCATCACAAAACCATTCTGCCACAGCTGCCGGAAGCCGAGATATTGCAGGAACATGAACAGCAGGCCAAGCAAGGCCGTCGCCCCCACCAGTCTTTTGTAGTTCAACATCCTTCTTCCGCGAAAAGATTTCAGCGCAAAATAGATCGTTCCGCTGCTGACCAGTATGGTCGCTGTGGAATACCAGAAGGCCAGCGGCACTTCGAAGCTGATCCATCCCGGCTGATCCCGTTTGACCAGATAAGCGCTGGTAAGTCCGGCGAACATCATGATGATCGCGGCAATACCAACCCATAACGTAAACTTATGGGGATGTATTCTCTTATTCTGGTCAATCACGTTCTCCAATTGTATAGAATGGCTCATCCGGTTTAATTCATTAATGAACCTTGTCAATCAATAAAGCCAGCAATACCACCGGCAGATAAATATAACTGCCGAACATCACACGCCGGGCTGCCTTCGTTGTCATTTCCAGGTAGAGCCGCACACAGGTACCGATCATAAACAAATTCGCGATCAGCACGACGAACAAACTGATCATGCCGCTCATGCCGCTGAAAAAAGGCAGCACGCCGATCGGCAGCAGCACCATCGAATAAATGATGGCCTGCAGGGCTGAATAACGTGTCTGTCCGTCTCCCGAAGGCAACAGTTTGAATCCGGCCACACTGTAATCCTTATGTGCAATCCAGGCAATGGCCCAGAAATGCGGAAACTGCCAGAAGAACTGTATCGCAAAAAGTATCCAGCCTCCTGCACTCAGACTATCGTTGCCGGCTGCCCATCCGATCAAACAGGGCATGGCTCCGGGTACTGCACCTGCCAGCACAGCCACCGAGCTCACTTTCTTCAGCGGCGTATAGATAAACGCGTAGAAGAACAGGCTGAACAGCGACAGCAGGGCTGTCAGGTAATTAAAATGCCACAATATCAATATGCCGGCCAGTCCACAGATGATGGCGAACGACATCGCCTCGGCTACTGTCATCCTGCCTGCAGCTACCGGCCGGCCGGCCGTGCGCTTCATCAGGGCGTCGGTATTCTTCTCCAGAGCCTGGTTGATCGCATTTGCGCTGCCGGTAACCAGCATACCACCGACAAACAACAGGATGATCGCCTGCAGGTCGAATCCTGACACCGGAGGCGCCATCAGGTAACTCACCACTGCTGAAAAGACCACCATGAAGCTGAGGTTGAACTTCACCAGCAGCATGTAATCCTTCAGTTTGGATGCCAGCCGGTAAGAACCGGACTCGTTTACCGTATCCTGCTCCATCACATGGTCCGTTTTATTCCCGGAACTAATGATGACGCTCATTGGGTCCGAGAGGTTCTGTTTGCGGTATAAACTCTCTTCCATCCTTGCTATAGTCGTAAGCCCAGCGATGTACTTCAGGGATCTCGCCCTTCCAGTTTCCGTGACCCGGGCGGATCGGCGTGGTCCACTCGAGCGTATTGGCGCCCCAGGGATTCTGCGTAATCACCTTTCTGCCCTTGAATATCGAATAGAAGAAGTTAAACACGAACATGAGCTGCACGGCGAATACCACCAGCGCGACGTCGGAAATAAACTGGTTCAATCCGGCAAACTGGTTGAAGGAAGACCATCCGCTGTAATCCATATAGCGTCGTGGCATACCCGCTAAACCTTCGTAGTGCATCGGCCAGAAAATAAGATAGGCGCCCACCAGGGTTACCCAGAAATGGATATACGCCATCGTATTGTTCATATAACGGCCGAACATTTTCGGGAACCAGTGATATACCCCGCAGAACATGCCGAAGAAGGCCGACACACCCATCACCAGATGGAAATGCGCAATCATAAAATACGTATCGTGCAGGTGAATATCGAGCGTGGAGTTACCAATAAAGATACCGGTCAGTCCTCCGGAGATAAACAGGCTCACGAATCCGATCGCAAATAACATTCCCGGGGTGAACCGCAGGTTACCCCGCCATAGCGTGGTAAGCCAGTTGAACACTTTGATGGCCGAAGGCACGGCGATCAGCAGGGTGAGGAGAACGAAGATGGAACCCAGGAAGGGGTTCATCCCCGTTACAAACATGTGGTGCGCCCATACCAGGAAGGCCAGTATGCAGATCGCAAACAGGGACCCGACCATGGCCATGTAGCCGAAGATCGGTTTGCGCGCGTTGACGGCCATAACTTCCGAAACCAATCCCATGGCCGGAAGAATGATGATATATACTTCCGGGTGCCCCAGGAACCAGAACAGGTGCTGGAACAAAATGGGGCTTCCGCCTTCGTTGGGAAGCGCCTGCTGCGTAGCGGCAACGAAAATATCGGAGAGGTAAAAGCTGGTGCCGAAGTGCCGGTCGAAAAACAGGAGGATTACGCCGGAGAGCAATACCGGGAACGACAATACGCCCAGAATAGCCGTAAACAGCAGCGCCCAGATTGTCAGTGGCAGGCGGGTCATGCTCATCCCCTTCGTTCGCATATTCAGGATCGTAGTGATATAATTCAGACCTCCCAGCAGCGAAGACACGATAAAGAAAGCCATCCCGACGATCCAGTAGTCCATCCCTGCTTTGGAGCCCAGGTTGGCATCGCCCAGCGCGCTCAATGGTGGATAGATGGTCCATCCACCACTCGCCGGTCCCGTTTCAATGAACAGGGAGCAAAGCATCACCACGCTGCCGAGCCAGAAGAACCAGTAGGAAAGCATATTCAGGAAGGGGGAAGCCATATCACGCGCGCCGATCTGCAGTGGAATCAAAAAGTTGGCAAAGGTTCCGCTCAGGCCGCCCGTCAGCACGAAGAACACGAGAATGGTGCCATGCATGGTCACCAGCCCGTAATAGGCTTCGGGGCTCAGTTTGCCTCCCTTGGCCCAGCGGCCTAAAATATCTTCCAGCCAGGGAAAAGTGGAGTCCGGATAACCCAGCTGCAAACGGAAGATCACCGACATGGCGCCGCCGATAATAGCCCAGATGATCCCGGTGATCAGGAACTGCTTGCAAATCGTTTTATGATCCTGGCTGAATACGTATTTGGTAATGAAATTCTGGTGGTGATGGTGATCCTCATGATCATGCACATCATGAGAAACCGCTGCCCCAGCCTGTCCGTGTACCGTCAATTCGCTACTCATCTCAAAAAATTTAATCGCTTTATATAATTCTTTTAGTTTGCTGCAGCCAGCATTTTCGTCCCATTGCCATTCACTTTTGCCGCCGGCGCTGCAGCAGCAGAAACAGAATCCGCTTTAGCGGCCGGGGCAGGCGTCTTATCCTTCATGACCTGGGCATAATTCGACTGCTGTTTGGCGCGCCACAAAATGAATTCCGCTTCCGATACTACCTGGATCTCTCCGCGCATGGAGTAATGTCCCTTCCCGCACATCTGATCGCAGGATATCTCATATTCAAAATCGGGATTGCCGGTTTTCTTTTTCATTTCCTGCGTAGTGTAAAGCGGCGTAAACCAGAGGGTGGTCGGCATGCCGGGCACCGCATCCATCTTCAGGCGGAAGGCCGTCAACCCTACATCATGAATCACGTCCCGGGAGTTGATCACAAGCTGCACCGGTTTGCCCACGGGCAGATACATCACGTTCTGCACCACGATGTCGTCGTGCGAGTTCTGATCGTCCCAAAGCAGGCCTAAGGAATTATTCTCTGCGTCGCTGATATTCTTGAAATATTTTTTGCCAAACACATTATCCTTCCCCGGATAACGGAAGATCCAGCTAAACTGCTTGCCGGTCACCTCCACCTGCATCGTGCCAGCGGGAGGATCTCCGGTGATCTGGAACCAGTACATCAGGCCAAAACCCACCAATACCGTCAGCGCAATGGCAGGCACGACAGTCCAGATCAATTCCAGCTTATTATTATGCGGGAAATAATAAGCCTTTCTCTTTTCAGAATGCTGGTATTTGAAGGCAAACCAGAAGAGCAGTATCTGCGTAATAAAGAAAACCGTTCCGGTGATGGCAATGGTGATGTACAGCATCGTGTCAATCTTCTTCCCGTGATCCGAAGCGGGCTCGCCGAGTATCCTGCCTTTGAACAGTTCGTTGCACCAGTACACGCCGATCAGGCCGAGCACCAGGAACACGATCATCAAAAACCCGTTGATCCGGTTATTCTGCTGGAAATTTTTCTTTTCACCCTTCAAAATACCCACATACTCGCTGGCCTTGGCAATCTGGAAAGTGATCACAAAACCCAGCAACAAAATCGCAATGAGAAAAATATTTGACATGATGCTTAAAAAAATTTATTCGGTTTAATGCTGCTCCAACCTGAAAACAACCACTGACTAAGTATAATGAATGGCGCTCTCTTTAAAGAACGGATGATTCTTCGCCAGGAGCGGGAACTTCGCCATCACCCGGCCCGTTTGATAAATAATCACTCCGATGAACCCGGCGGCAATGCCGAAATCGTACAGGCCCATGGGAACATGAGTCGGGATCATTCCTGCAAATGCGATCTGGTACACATCCAGCCAGTGACCAAAGAGCAAAGCTACAGACATAAAAGTTACGATGGTATAGTTGCGTTTGGACGGCGTGCTCATATAGATCAGGATCGGCGCCAGGAAGTTGATGATCAGGTTCAGCCAGAATATTCCGGCATAGGGACCTTCCAGCCTGGTCTTGAAATAGATCGTCTCTTCGGAAATATTGGCGTACCAGATCAGCATGAACTGCGCGAACCAGACATAGGTCCAGAAGATCGAAAAGGCAAACTGGAATTTTCCCAGATCGTGCAGGTGCTCCTTATTAGTGTATTCCAGGTATCCCTGGTTCTTCATATAGATCACGAACAGGGTCAGCAGCGCAAGGCCGCCTACAAATGTGCCTGCAAATACATACCAGCTGAACATGGTGGAATACCAGTGGGCGCTGATGCTCATCAGCCAGAGCCAGGGCATAATAGCTGCAACTGTCAGTGCGAACCAGATGATATAGAGCGAAGCCCATACCGTGTTCTTGTAAATATATTTCTTCCCTTCCTCCACACTCATCGGGTGAGCATCGCTTTCGCGGCTGATGCTCCTCATTTTGTATCCGAGCACGGACCAGAGGCCGATGGCCAGGATGCTCCAGGTCATGAAGAACCCGGCATTCAGGAACCCGCTCTTTCCGTTCAGCTCTTTGTCTTTTGCCACCAGCGTCTTGTCAAGCCACTCATATACGCCGTGTCTGTGACCGAACACAATGCAGCAGAGAATAACGAACGTAATGGCGCCAACCACTGGCACGCAGGCAGATATCGCTTCAGATACGCGGCGAAAAGAAAGATTCCAACCCGCGAGCGACAGCGTAGTCGCGCAGAAAAAGAACATCACCGCGTTGGTGATCAGGAGAAAGTAAATACTGTTCTGCAGCAATACGCCCCAGAAGTACGTCTGATGTTCTTCACTTCCGGCGCCGTATACGATATACCCAATGATCAGGGAAAGAACGCCTACGCCGATCAGACCCAGCGACCAACGCTTGTACCCGGACGTGACTTCAAAATGCTCTCTCAGTGACATGCTTTATAATTTTTTTCGTTCTGCTCTATTTTTTGGCCGTTGAATCTGCTGCAGCGCCGCTATGCGCAGTCTGCTGCTTGCTTTTAATATAGTCGATCACCATCCAGCGCTGACGGGTACTGAGCTGGGAAGCATAGCTGCCCATCTTGTTCTTGCCGTAGGTCACCGAATAGAACATCTGACCTTCAGGCATCGCCACGATGTGCGGATCCCCGACAAAATTGGCAGGCTTGGCCGGGAAAGGACCATCACCACCCTTGTAAAGTGGTCCTTCGCCATCGAGTTTTGGACCGTGGCAGATGGCGCAGTTCACCAGGTATAATCTTTCCGCTTCAACCATGCTGACTGAATCCAGTACAGGTATAGGATTCAATACTTTCTTCGACGCCGCATAGTTGGTAGTATCTCCGGGCGTTTTATCCTGCTCGATCGGGAACGGAAACAGTTCACCGCGCTTGATGGTACCGGCAACCGGGATATTGCTATAGTGAATGCCTTTCTTCAGCAGCTCTTCTTTCTGTTCCGGCGTTACGGAATAAGTCTCGTACGCCCGACTATACGCCATGTCGGGCATATACACTCTTCCCGGATCGCGACGCACGCCGCCGCCGCAGGCGGTAAGCAGCAGAGCAGAAACACATGCGGGGACTATGACTTTTTTAATCAGCATTGGGTTCATTTCGTTTATGCCAGAATGGTGTTTGGATTTTCAAATGACTTTTTGTTACTGCTGTAAGTGCCCAGCCACCAGCCGGTTTCAGCATGCTGTATATGCACATCTTCGGCGCCGGATTCCGTCAGCAGGCGTTTCACTTCCTCCTCGTTCGTTTTTGCCGTGCATTCAATCACCATCACAAAACGATCGTCCGTTGAGCGAAGGCTGAAATGATGCTTGCGCACGAAAGGCGCCATCTGGCAGAGATAACAGAAAGTAAGCACCATGCCCACCGCCGAGAACAGTACCGTCAGCTCGAACATGATCGGGATCCAGGCCGGCAAAGCAAAATGAGGCTTACCGCCAATGTTCAGCGGCCAGTCGTACACCAGCGTATAAGAGATCCCGCAGATGGCCGTTGTGGTTCCGGTGATCCCGTAAATAAAGCCGGCGGTATGGATACTGGTATCCCGAAGCCCCATGGCCTTGTCGAGTCCGTGTATCGGCATCGGCGTAAATACATCGTGGAGTTTATAGCCGGCCTTGCGGACCTTCTTCACCGCGGTGAACAGCACCGGTTCCTCTTCAAAACTGCCTACAACAAATTTTTTAACAGACATATAATCGCTTTAGCAGGTGTTCAAATCAATGGGCATGCGCCATTTCATGCGCAAAGGTTTCCACCGATTCCTGTTCGGCTTCGCCCATCTGCGCCTTATAACCATCTCCCGATTTCTTGAGAATATGCTTGATTTCCGCAAGCGCAATGACCGGGAAGAATTTCGAAAACAAAAAGTAACAGGTAAAGAACAACCCGAAGGTCCCTAAATAAAATCCGACCTCCCAGATGGTAGGCGAATAGTAGGTCGCCCAGGAGCTTGGCACATAATCGCGGTAGATCGAGTTTACGATGATCACGAAGCGTTCAAACCACATCCCGATATTCACGATCACGCTCATGAAGAAGGTCACCGTCAGGTTCCTTCTCATCTTGCGCGACCAGAAGATCTGCGGAGAAAGCACGTTACAGCTCATCATGATATAGTAGGCCCAGCCTAAGGGCGTGAACAGGTTCGCTCGGCTCGACATGAACTGATGTCCTTCGTAAGGATTCTGGCTGTACCAGGCCTGGAACAATTCAGTGAGATAGGCGATCCCGACAATAGATCCCGTCGTAACGATAATTTTATTCATTACGTCGATATGCTCCAGCGTAATATATTCTTCAAGCTTCAGCACTTTCCGCGTAACGATCAGCAGGCTCTGCACCATGGCGAACCCGGAGAATACGGCGCCGGCAACAAAATAGGGTGGGAAGATGGTTGTATGCCATCCGGGAATGACCGAAGTGGCGAAGTCGAACGATACGATGGTGTGAACCGACAATACCAGCGGCGTAGCCAAACCGGCCAATACCAGCGAGAGGGCTTCATGACGCTGCCAGTGCTTGGTAGAGCCGCTCCATCCGAAGGAAGCCACGCCGTAGAAGAATTTCCTCCATTTCAGCTTGGCCCGGTCGCGCACAGAAGCCAGATCAGGCAGGAGGCCGCAATACCAGAACAGTACGGATACGGTGAAATAAGTTGAGATCGCGAACACGTCCCAAAGCAGGGGGGAGTTGAAGTTGGGCCAGAGGGACCCGCGCGTGTTCGGATAAGGCAGTACGAAGAAGGCCATCCATACCCGGCCCATGTGCCAGATCGGGAACTGGCCGGCGCACATCACGGCAAAGATGGTCATCGCTTCCGCAGCCCGGTTCACCCCGGTTCTCCAACCCTGCCTGAACAGCAGGAGGATCGCGGAGATCAGCGTACCGGCGTGACCGATACCGACCCACCACACGAAGTTGGTGATATCCCATCCCCAACCCACCGTCTTGTGCAGGTTCCACTGCCCGACCCCGTAAATCACTTCCCGCGTAACGGAGAAGATCCCGAAGCAGAGCAGGAAAACGGAGATCAGAAAACCCGCCCACCAGAGTTTCGAAGGCCGGCCTTCAATGGGACGCACAATATCTTCCGTAACCTGGTGATATGTCTTATTCCCATCTACCAGCGGGGGCCTCACCTGTGATTCGTACTTGTATAAAGCCATATTCGGTTAATACTTTAGCGTCGGTTTCGCCGACAGTATTTAAATAATCTTTCTCTTATGCTTTCGCTTCCGTTGCGGGGTTACGCACTTTGGCGAGATAGCTGATATTGGGCAGCACGTGCAGCTCTTCCAGCACATGATAAAGACGATGATGGTTTTCCACCCGTTCTTTTACCACGGCGCTCTTGCTGTCGTTGATATTTCCAAACACGATCGCATTGGTCGGGCATGACTGCTGACAGGCCGTCCGCACATCCTGCATATCGATCAGCGTGCGATTTTCTTTCTTGGCTTTCAGTTTGCCATCCTGCAAACGCTGAACGCAGAATGAACATTTCTCCATCACCCCGCGGGAACGCACCGTTACATCAGGGTTCAGCACCATGCGGCTTAGGTCGTCGTTCATCATCAGTACCGAGTCGTTCAGCCTGCCCACGCCATGTTCGTCCTGGTTATTCGGGAAGCTGTCGGCCTGGGTATAGTCTTCCCAGTTGAACCTTC
>DASZRP010000082.1:0-4631 GCA_035548895.1 Puia sp.
TGCATCAGATAATTTTTACGGCAGGAACTTTTGGCGGGCGAAACCAGGGGTTTCTCCTGTCCATTACTACCCTTTGTCTATACCATCTGGCCTTCCCGCCGTCTTGGGAGGGCCAGATGTCATAGCGAAGGAGGCCAGATGGTATAGAGAAAGTATCCTTTTGGTAGCCTGATGGTAGCCTTTTGACCTAAAAAAGGCGCCTTCACCCTACGGGTTTCGGCGCCCGAAGAGATTTTTCCATTGCAGCCTGCAATCAGACTGCAATAAATTCCTTATTCATGACCCCATATTTGCATTATCCGCCGGCGGGTTGGCGGTATGGATAGTTTCATGGAAGGAATAAAAATTTCAGTAGCTTTTAGAGGAAGGAGGTATAGTCATGATTTGCAAACGCCTGTATCCCGGCGCTCGGCTGAGGCACCTGGTCAGGGAATATGTCGTTGCGCAATTTTCATTTGAAGACACTTCTAAACTGCCGCCTGTCAGAGCATACCCGGCAAACCCTGAAGAAGCTATCCGGTTCATAATCAAGGGCAAATTGCTCATCAGCCATGTAGGAACAAAAAAAGCAATCGAGGCGCCCACGATTACACTGATCGGTCAGCCAACGGCCCGGCAAAACCTGCAGATCTCCCATGAATATTTTATGTTTTATGTTCGGCTTCAGCCGGGAAGCCTGTGGGTATTACCCCAAAATATTTCGCCCGCATATCGCGATTTTATCAGGCTTTTGTACTAAAGGAATGTAACCCAACCTGCGACTGGCTGAGTGTTGCCGTGCAAAAAGGTTATAATGACTATCAGCATCTTGTAAGAGACTTTAAAGAATTTTCGGGCTCGACCCCAAATGTTTTGATGCAAGAGAGCTCAAATAGCCCATCAAATATGTTTTCTTCTACGCATGATTTCCGGGGTGTATAAAAACGACGATTTTTTACCACTGAATAAATCATAAATCGCTCAATTTTAGAAGCGATAATTTAACCCTTATAAATTGACACTTATGAGAAAACATCTTTTTCTTGCCGGGGCAGGCGCAATTATTTTCTTTGCCTGCAACGATCCGAAGCCAAGATCTGCCGATCTCAAATCTCCCGAAATGACACAACGCCAAAAAGATGAAAGAAACAAAGCGATCATACTGAAATGCATTTCTGCCTACGCCGCAAAAGACAGCGCATATATTTTGGATCAAAGTATCGATGACGTAGTGAATATTTATGGTGGTCAGCCTCCAATACATGGAAATGACTCGGCGAGAATTGTTTTACGTCAGGCATTCAACCTGATAAAGGATTATAAACCCGGCAACCAGATCGCGCTGGCTGATCATAATTATGTTTTTGTGTTCCAATATGTCGAGATTTCAAATACGAAAAACGATGATAAATGGCATGCCAAACAGGTGGAAATATTCAAATTCAATGATGACGGTAAAATCATCCTGCACACCAGTGTGTCGGAAGAGTTAGGGCCAAACGATGTAAGGGTACCGTTTTGAAGTCGGACAGACCTAAACCAACGTGCATTGAATCGACTGAATTTAATATAAGTATTGCATCGACCGATTATTCCTTGAGAAATTTTGCCGTATACGAGCTATTGCCCTGAACTGCTTCCAGAAAATATACACCCCGGCTGAGCCGGGAAACGTCGAGGCTGGAGACTTTGCCACCGGTAATGAACATCTTAACCAGCTGACCGGAAGTATTGAATATAGAAACCCGGGACTGATCTGCCGCGGGTAAACTAACATTTATTGAACCATATACCACTGTAGGAATTATCGAGAACGGCGCTGTTTGAGCGGAAATAACCAGGAGGACTTCACTGTAGACATATTTGCCGTCTTCATCATTAATCTTCAGATGATAGTACCGATCGCCGTTTAATTTCGTGTGATCGGTGAAAGAATATGAATAACTGCTTCCATTAGACGCCATCGACGGGATAGTCGCTACGGGTTGCCATCCGGCATTTTCGTTCGTTCTCGATTCGATTTCAAATGATTTTATATTGTCTTCATTTTCTGTTCTCCAGTAAAGAATGACGTCGTCATTTTGGTGTGAACTATAAAAGGAAACTAAAGTCAAAGGCAACAAACCGGTACCGGATCCGCCGTTGCTGTAGTAGTATGTGCCGTTTGTGGAAAATGGCCCTGAAAACGAAGCAGAAGGAAAAACAAGCTTGGCCCCTCCATTGCCCCCGGTAATATGTCCGCCGGTATAAACATTCACCACGGAGGCGGCTGACAAATTTATTTTCGAGCCATTGGTGAACTTCAGCATTCCTAAAACATCGAGATTGCCAATGTCGACCGTGTTGTTCGCGGTTACGGTAACCGTAAACCCCACGCCAATCGTTACATTCTCCCCCGCGCCGGGAACATGTCCGCAACTCCAGGTTCCGGCCGTTTCCCAGTTTCCGGTTCCGATAGCAGAGCATGAGCCTGCTTTGGCATAGATGCTAATCAGCAGCAGCGCTAAATAAGTAATTTTTTTCACAGTTTAGTTTGTTCGGTATAGTGCGCTTTACCTTTCCGGCCCTAAGGGTTTACACTTACTTGCGCTTGACGAATAACGATGAAGTGAATGGGATATTTGATCCCAAAATGGGAATACACATCAGTTAAATGGTAGAATGGCGGAAAGACCTAGATCTTGCAGTCGTTCCGTGAAGCATCAGCTCATCCGGTGGAGCAAGCGGTGGTGCCGGAACCATTCAATGGGTTCGGTCACCTACAGTCGCTTTCTGAGCGTCCGGTAGTCAACATATCCGGCTAATCAGGCGCTTGCAGTTAAACGGGTGTACGACAACATGCTTAATGTTCTGCCCTGGCATCTTCAGCCAGTTTCTTCGAGTATTCAGCCTGAAGCGATTCGATAACCGAATTGAAAGTCTTTCTTTCAATAAAGGATTCGGGACGATATCCGTCGTCCGGTTTATATTTTTTATGCAGATCAAATTGACTGGCGTGCGGTGTTAACCAGATATCGAACCGGATTTTCCTTAACGAAGCCAATGTATAAGCATAATCCGATGCAATTGTCGGATAGCCGGTCAGCGCTGAAAATTTCTTCTCCGTGATGATGGTTGGCAAATTGGCCAAAAGAACCCGGTAGCTCCGTTGGTCATCAGAAACGGTAAATATAAAGCTGCAGGAGCCCTTCGTGTGACCGGGGTGATGAAGCATGATCAGGTTCATATTGCCAAGACGAATGGTATCGCCATCGTATAAATAACGGTCAACATCAACCGGCGCGAAATTCCCTGCCTGGGCATAATCCGACCGGCCGCCATCCGCCAGCACCGCGGAGTCTCCTTTATCGGCGAAAAACTTCGCGCCGGTAAGTTTTTTTATCTCAGCCATTGCCCCCACATGATCGTTATGGGCCTGGGAAGTCAGAAGAATTTTGGTGTCCTCCAATCTGAATCCGAGCGATTCTATATTGGTTTTTATCATTGACGCAGAAGAAGCTACGCCGGTATTAATCAGTATGTTTCCCTGGTCCGTAACGATCAGGTAGGAGCCCAATTCCCAGCTACCCACATAGTAAAGATTTCCTGCGATCCGGAAGGCCGGAAAGCTCCTTGTCCAGTCGGGATGTCCGGGATTTTGAGCGACCGAACACAACGGGGAAATGAGTAATGCGCAAAATAAAACGGACAATATTGCCGTGAGCTTTTTAATTTGAAACATAGGTTATACAATTTAGCTTGACGATTTACACTTCTTCAGATCAATACAGAGCATTTTGGTAAATAATACGGCGGAAGAATCGTTCAGATGGCCAGCGTCGAGAAACATTCGCGGCCCGTTGGAGAAAAATGGTTCTGAATGGCTATAGTCAAGAAATGCAATATTTTCTTTTTTGCAAATTGAATCCGCCAATGCCATGGTCTTGAGCCCGGAAGGCAATTGGTTATAAATTGGGGAAACGACCACAACCAGCCTGGAACCTTTCTCTCTGGTAAGTGATATGATGGATCGAAAACAGTTCACGAGGTTTTGATCTATAGGTTGTGATGAGGGTAGATATTCGGGCTTGTCTGGAAGTATTTCCTTGTGAATAACCAGGGGTACATACCCCATCCTTTCATTGGCATCTCTTTCATTTGATATATTATTAAACAGGATTTTTAACGGCAAAGAATTATAGCAATATAATAGGGAGTATGTCTTAAGCCATTCAAACCGGCTTCTTTCGTTTACAATCTCCCTGATTTCAGGGTGACTACGATAATAGGGTAGAAGAACAGACAGTTCATCCAATCCGCCTTCAGCGGTTTCAAACGCCGTTGGATTTAGATCGAGGATTACAAATTTAGGATAATATCGTTTGTACAGCATATTAAGCATAGCGAGGCAATACCTCAAACGTTGTTTGTCTTTACCGGCATTGTAACAGCTGATTCCTAATTGTCTTGAAATCACTGGCGATACATAGTGGTGGGCTGCCCTTGATGAACCGAGAATGATTATTTCTGAAACACATGAATCAATTGCGTATGTGGTTCTTCCCTGTTCACCATGCCGGATCTTAAAATAGGAATGTTCTAATAAACGCCCTAAACCCTGGTCCAATAGAACAAGCAGCAAACCAGTCAGCAGGATTTTTATTATGAAGGAT
>DASZRP010000083.1:0-4494 GCA_035548895.1 Puia sp.
TTTCGAAGACCTGAATTGCATCAATCGGAATGGTTGAAAATAACCGGAGTTAAATGATCGGTTTATTGGCATTTCTATTCCAGGATAAATTGTTGTATATTTCGATTGAAATAATGTGCCATGAACGCGTTTACTATTGATAAAAAGGCTTACGTAATTCTTCCAAAGAAAGAATATGAACATTTGGTTGCAAAAGCGGCCAGTAAAGCATCTCCCTCTAGAAAGCTGTCGTTAATACAGGGAAAAAAACTCGCTTACAAATTGATTGACCAATGGTCAAAAGAGAAGTAACTATTCTCGATGCTGCTGTGGAAGCAGTAGCTAACATAGCGCTCTTCATTGAGGGAAAAGGATTACCGGAAACAGCCAAACGATTTGTAGACGAAGTCTTTTCTTTCTTTCACCAGTTAGCCGACGAACAGATCGTCCACCGTCCTTGTAGGTATGCGCCCTGGAGGAAATTAACTTATCGGTGCGCAACATTTCGCAAAAAATATCTGGTTGCCTATTTAGAGCTTGGCTCAGAAGTTATTGTGTGTGAATTTGCATTAGCGAAATTATTGGTTCAATCCTGACGGTTTTAATTTATCCTAAATTCTCCGAAATACGGTTTACAAATCGCCGCTCATCAAGAATCGCCCTTCCGGTTCAGCCATTACCAGCAAAATCCCTACTTTCAGCCCTTATTTGATTTTGATTATGAAGCTCCTACTGACCATCCTCTGCTGCATAGGCCTCGCGCTGACCACCGCCGCCCAAAAGAAACAGGCACCCGCACCGAAAAAAACAGACTCTGCGGTTGTAAAAAAACCTGTCTTTCCCAAGCCAACCAGTCCCAAGCCTTATAAGGAAGTGATCCCCGACAGTGCAAAGACCGTCCGGGGACTGTTCATCGTACACCAGGTAGGTGACAAATGGTATTTTGAGCTGCCGGATTCCCTGCTGAACCGGGAAATACTCGCGGTGACGCGCTTCAGCAAAGCACCGGCAGGCAGCCGCAGCTATGGCGGCGAAGAAGTGAATGAGCAAACCTTCCGCTGGGAGAAAGGCCCTTCCGATGTCGTCTTCATGCGGGTAATGACCGTCGTCAGCCTCGCAAAGGATTCTTCAGAACCGATCGCGAAGGCTGTGCACAATTCCAATCTCGATCCCATTGCCGCCGCTTTTGACATCAAAGCCTATGGAAAGGATTCCAGCCTCGTGATCGACGTGACTGATTTTTTCAAGGGCGACAACCAGCCTGTGAGTCTCACGCCCGCCATTAAACGACAGTACAGCCTCGGGGGTCTCTCCGGCGACCGCTCTTATATCGCGTTCATCCATAGCTTCCCGCTGAACACGGAAGTGCGGACCGTAAAAACCTATTCCTCCTCTCCTGCTCCCGCAGGCATCTCCTTTGGCCCTGCTGCAGGAGTGAGCCTCCCTGCCGCCGAAGCCGCGGGCGCCGTGACCATTGAGCTCAATAACTCGTTCATATTGCTACCTGCCATCCCTATGCGTAAAAGGATGTACGATAAACGGGTCGGCTATTTTGCCAGTGATTATACCGTTTACAGCGATGATCAGCAAAAGGTAAAAACGGAAACCTTCATCCATCACTGGCGGTTAGAGCCACGCGATGAGGACCGGGAGAAATGGCTGCGCGGGGAATTGGTGGAACCGAAAAAGCCTATTGTTTATTATATCGATCCTGCTACGCCGAAGCAATGGCGTCCTTACCTGATCGCCGGCATCAACGACTGGCAGGCTGCCTTTGAGCAGGCCGGGTTCAAAAACGCCATCATCGGGAAAGAGTGGCCGGAAAATGATTCCACTATGAGCCTGGACGACGCCCGCTATTCTGTGATCCGCTATTTCGCTTCCGACATTGAGAACGCCTATGGGCCCAATATCGCAGACCCACGGAGCGGTGAGATCCTCGAAAGCCATGTGGGCTGGTATCATAATGTGATGAAGCTGCTGCACGACTGGTATATGATCCAGACCGGCGCCGTGGACCCGCGGGCAAGGACTATGAAATTCGACGACAGTCTCATGGGGCAACTCGTGCGCTTTGTCTCCTCTCACGAGATCGGTCATACGCTCGGGCTTCGCCACAATATGGGCAGCAGCAGTCTGACCCCTGTGGAGAAGCTACGCGACAAAGCCTGGGTGGAAGCCCATGGCCATACGGCATCCATTATGGACTATGCGCGGTTTAACTATGTAGCGCAGCCGGAAGACAAGATCGGTCCTGCAGGATTATATCCCCGCATTGGAGAATACGATCGCTGGGCGATCCAGTGGGGCTACAAGGGTATTCCCAATACACCCGATGCCGAAGCCGATAAAAAAGTGCTGAACCGGTGGATCGTGGATAGCCTGAAATCCAACCCGCGGCTCTGGTTTGGCGGCGAAGGAAGAAGTTTCGACCCACGCGCGCAGACAGAAGACCTCGGCGATAACAGCATGAAAGCTTCGGAATACGGTATCAAAAATCTGAAGCGCATACTCCCGCAACTGCCGGTCTGGACCAAAGAAGAAGCGGACACTTACGATAACCTCGGCGACCTGTATGTACAGCTCACGATCCAGTTTGGCCGCTATATGAATCATGTGGCGAAAAATGTGGGCGGCATCTACGAAACCTTCAAAAGTGTTGAACAGGACGGAGATGTATATGCGCCTGCACCGAAAGCTATTCAGCAATCGGCAGTGGCCTTTCTGCATGCACAGCTCTTCGAAACACCTTCCTGGCTGCTCGATAAAAATATCCTGAACAAGATCAGCAGTCCTTCGTCGACCGAAAACGTGATCAATACACAAAGCAGCGTACTCCATACCCTGCTTTCCAGCTCGCTGATGTACCGCATGAGCAAGCTGACCGAACGCTATGGCGCTGCGAGCTATGCCCCCGACGAGCTCGTCACCGACCTGGAAAAGGGAATCTGGAAGGAGCTGAACAATCATAGCGCTATCGACGCCTATCGCCGCAACCTGCAGAAAGACTATGTGGAATCGCTGATTGCATTGATGAACCCGCAGCAGCCGTCCATGCCGGCCAACCTGCCGCGAGGCCTGGTGCTCATCTTCGGCGGCGATATTAAAAACACTGATATCCCTTCCATTGCCCGCGCCCACCTGGTCGCCCTGCGCAAAAGAATACTTGCCACAGCGCCACTGACGGCCGATAAGCTGAGCCGTTATCATCTGGAAGATGTGGCGGAGAGGATCCGGCTGGCGATGGAGCCGAAGTGAGGGGTTAACATCGAGCCCAAATGGTCAATCCAGATGATTTGATAAATTGTTTTCATTTGCCTCGTGATCAATATCTCCAAACATATTTCTATTGATCCTCAGGTACGCTTCGGAAAACCATGCATTAAAGGCACCCGTATTGCTGTGGTAGACATTCTTTCCTGGCTGGGATCGGGTATGAACAACAAAGAAATTATTGAAGATTATCCTTCCTTAAAAGAGGAAGACATTTTAGCCGCTTTAACCTTTGCTGCGAATAGGGAGGCATTCGTGAAAATCTTGATTGGATGAATTTATTATTGGATGCCAATCTATTCTGGCGAATGGTATCCCACGTTAAAACAGCACTTCGAGGATTGTTTTCATGTTGACAACGTCGGCTTGAAACCCCGCCAAAGATTCAGAAATTTGGAATTATGCCAGGAAAAACAATTTAATTATTGTTACCAATGATGAAGACTTTATCGATTTTATCAATGTAAAAGGATTCCCTCCAAAAGTAGCTTTATTGAGAAGCGGCAATCAAAGCCGCCTATTCATTACCAATCTGCTGATCCATCGCAAGGAAGATATTCTTACCCTGGCAAATTCTACAGAAACAGGATTGCTTGAATTTGCTGTCCGATAAGGCATAACCAATGATATCTGGTTATCGCAATATGCGATAACCTCAAGGAAGCAAACCTTGCTATCAGGTTCGACCGGTATATCAGTTGGCAACAAATGAAAGATACAGATACTCATTGCATTGACCCTCAATCAGTGAGCCTACACCTACAGCGGAAGAAAAACTAATTAATATAAAAAAGCCCCGGGGCGAACCAAGGGCAGGGCTTAATCGCCTAAGGAATAATCCTTGTTGTGATAAGCTTTCAAAAGTGAAAATAATAATAATACCTTTAAAATAAAAAATAAAATGAGATACAAACATATAATAGGCCTCGACATCGGAACTAATTCGCTTGGATGGTGCCTCATTAAAGAATATGAAAATAGCCGAATTGAAATTGTTAAGACGGGGGTGCACATCTTCCCGATAGGAACTATTGTTGATGACAAGAGTAATAAGGAAAAAACAAAAAATGAACAACGCAGAGGTTACAGAGGAGCAAGTAGAATGCGCTATCGCTTTAAGCTGAGAAGAAAGAATCTAAAGGTAATCTTAGAAAAACTTCAGATGCTTCCTGATTATTCCAAATATCAAAATGCCAAAAGCGCGAAAGAAGCTATTGGCCAGTCCTATGAATTATATCAACT
>DASZRP010000084.1:0-26273 GCA_035548895.1 Puia sp.
GGTAATCATGAATAATGCCGTATTTTGAAACTCATTGACTTGAAGTTAAATAACTTTAAAGAAGCAAGAGAGAAAGGTTAAGATTCGTTTAGATTGTCGGGAAAATGAAGAAAATTTTACTCATTCTGATATTGAATATCTGCCTTTTATTTTCGCCGCCTCCAAAAGCAGGTACGACGGATCCCAATGGCCGGTATGTCTCCCTGGGTCATGGGGCGGGTTTTTTTTTGAATCCGGACACTTTCGGATTCATATTTCCCGCCATCAATCCCGGTCTCCTGTTCGCTAACCAGTCACTCCGTCAAGCCAGGCCGCTGTTTATTTTGATGGGTTCTGCAGCCGGTTATTCGGTAATGTTTTTGACCTGGCCTGTTCACCGGCAGCTTACCGAACAATACAGCAAATACTGGCGTGGAACCTATCCGAAAACGAAAATCTTGTTATTGGGGAATTTTTATCTGGGTTATCTGTTGCTGAACATGCTCATACTATGGACGGCGCTCTATCTGTTTGAGCGGATTTTTTTGATTTACGTGGGAAAGCCGAAATACGGGGAAATCGCTTTGTATTTTTTAATGGTTTTTATTGCATCTAACCCGGTAACAAAAGCGTTTTTCTGGACCGTTCATCAGCAGATGTTTGCTTTTTTCACCCCATTGCTCTGTATTTATTTGCTGATTTGGTTCGATCGTCGGCCGCAATCCGTTTCCGCGAAAAAAATGGCGACCCTGACCATTGCGGGCGGAACGCTTTTGCTGGTATATGGTAATTTCATTTTGTTGCTGCCGGCTTTGCTATTCGGGTTTATCAGGAACCGCATAGGCAACTGCCAAAACAAGACTGCTTTCCTGTTATCCGGCATGCTAAGCATATCTGCCTTATTTCTTCTTCCTACTTTTTGCTGGATCGGAATATTAAAGATCATGGGAATTCCCTATTACAATTTCGAAATCCAATGGTATCATCAGGTGGTATGGATACCCGAAACCTGGAGCCAGTCGGCGGCTTTGTTTTTTGCCCGGCTGGGTCAATTTTCGCTTGAATATTTGCGCACCATGGATCACCTCGCTATATTGGGCGTATTCTCGTTGATCGTGTTCATCACAGGCAAGCGGAATGGGATACGCAGAACAGAACACTTACACCCTGTTTTGGTTGTCTTTGGTTCATTCTTTTTATTTTACTGGCTTTTGGGATTTTATGAAAGCCGATTGACGGACTCCCTCATTCCGGTAGTGATCTGTTTTTGGATTTTCCTGCTTCACCAACAGGTTGCAAAAATTAGGGAGATGGTCGTTTTAGGCGGTTTGGCGCTGTGCTGGCATCTGTATGTTTTGTTGAGTTATGGGCCTTTTTATTGAAGAAGGACGCTTAACGGCTGTGCCGCATACGCCTGTCCAATAGTTTAATTGCTCATGAAAAATAATCGGGAACTATTTTCTTTCTATGGCTGGTTATTGATATGCCTGCTGATAGCTTTTACCTGCTGCTGCCTGATAAAACCCCTGGTGCTGAGCGTCGACAGTGCCTATGGATTCCTGGCGTATAAAGGCACGCTGTTTTTTCATGCTTTTAACCGGGTGCCGGAACTGTCTATCCTGAACATAGCGAAGACGGATGCTATTTTTGAAAGCTGGTGGTCTCCGGGGCAATGGCTTGTTCCGGGATTGTTGAATTTTGTTTTCGGCATCAGGCTGGGACTAATAGCGATTTTCGTTACGCTGGGAGCCTTGGTGAGCGGGCTCCTCGGATATTTTCGGCTGTTCCGGTTTTACCGGTTTCCACGCCATATTTCTCTTCTGTCTTTACTGATTATTTTTTCAAGCGCCACATGCTATTACGGCTTTGTCGTTTATCAGGGGGGGGAAGTACTTGAATTTGCAGTCTTCCCCTGGTTTCTCCTTTATGTAGCGCGAATTAACCGGCTCTCCCTTACCAACCTGGTTCTTACCGGCCTGTTTTTTTTCCTGTGTTTTCTTGCGAAAACAACCCTGCTGCTGTACGGTTTCATTGTTTTACTGGCCAGGGCAATTCAATTGAGTGGACTGACCTTCAGAAAGATTAACCGGTTTTCAATGTCAGGCCTGTGGCTGCTTTTGCCAGGGCTGGTCTGTTTGTTTTTTATTTGGCTCTTTTTCCTTTCACGGGGCCCGCGACCCAGTGTGATCAATCATTTCAATATCACGGCTATGGGTATCCTGACACCGGTTATTTCTCCGCTGAGCAGTATCCTGTCGGTTCAACAAAATGTCGGAAGGGGAGAGTTGATCCTGAAGACGTTTTGGAATGAATATCGGATTGGCCTATTTTCCTTTTTCAGCTACGTAGGGATCCTTCTTTTGCAAGTCTGGATTTTTCAACGTCTGTTGAAGAGCAGGGAAGTAGATAGCAACTATAGGAGTATTTTTTTCATTTTGTACGGCGGACTGGCAGCCTTTTTTCTGTTTGCTTATTCCTTTGGAACAAATATTGACTTGAATGTACGCCACTTTAAGCTGATGGGTTATCTGCTGGCGCCTGCGCTGCTCATTGTGCTCCAGGAAAAGGTCAGGCTTTTCTGGATTCAGTGGGCTGTATTGTTCTGCTGCCTGCTTGCAGCCGCGGATATTGTTTATCTGAAGAACAAGTGGACTTCCGGCCGGTATATCGGGGAGAGTTATTTTTACCGGAACTGTGAACCGATCGGCACAGCAGACCCGCTGGATGAACCTTCTTACCGGCAGTTGCTGGCCATCGATCGGCGACTGGCGAACAGTAAAGGCGACCCTTTTGTTTTTTTTGTTGAATCCACGGCCGACATAGCCATCGACCTGCATCATCGCTATATCCTGCTGACTCCGGGCGAAGATCCGCTCGCAAAGGTTTATAGAGGCGACCAGGCAATAGTAATCGCCTGTATTTCCAAACAACTGCTTTCTTCCCGAAAAGACATTTTGGGAAAGAAGTTTCCGGATCTCGGATCTTTTAAGATTATTGCAGAAACAGGCCGGTACTGGTTTTTATGCAGCGAATTGAAGAATCGACAAGGTCAAGCGGTGGTTGACGAACCGGGTCGCTACTTCCATCTGAAGCGAGGGTCTAGATTTTAATTGTTATTTTAGTCATACTGAAAATGACATGCTTTTTCTTTTAGCCTGGTTTTTATTGGTTTCATCAATTTGCCTCTGGGCCGGATTGCTATTAAGTAGTTTCTTTCCGTCATACGGTTCACCCAGATCCATTGTTGTTTATTCGATTTCCGGGTTAATGCTTTTGACCGCCATTGGTCAGTGGCTAATCCTGTTCATTCCCTTAGAGGTGGGAGTTTCGCTGGCTATTGTCGGCGCGTTAATGCTGGTCACCCTTTTTTTCAGAAAGCGTTTTCTTGATTTTTTGCGCAGGAGAGTCATTCTTCTGCCCAAACGTAGTCCGGCATTTATCACTTGTATTGCCTGTTTCCTGTTGTTGATACTGGTATTGAACGCAGGTCCTGTCGGCATGGATGATACAGAAAGCTATCATATTCAGATGATCAAATGGATCCAGGAATTCGGAACAGTTCCGGGCATTGCTAACCTGCACCTTCGTTTCGGATTCAACTCGGCGTGGTTCACGGCCGTAGCGGTATTGACACATTCCGGTCCGAACCTGAACAACTACCTTTCTTTAAACGGACTGCTTTGTTTCTGGTTCTGTTATTATCTGCTGGAAAAGGCATTCATGCTTCATGGCAAGCGATCCGTGCAGCAGGCGTTGGGCTGCCTGGTTATACTTGGCCTTAGCCTGCTGGACTGGTTTGTGATCCGCTGTTCTGCCATGAGCGCGAATTACGATTTTATAACGACGGCCTGCATTGTATTGCTCTTTGTGGAACTGTCTGAAAGCCCAGATGTAATACCCTGGGAATGGCTTATGTGGCCGGTTTTTCTTTTCACCGTAAGAATAATCAATTTTCCCCTGCTGGTACTGAGTCTTGTGTTTATAACGGACCGGCTCCGCAAAAAAGGCTTTGCGTCCCTGGTCATTCCCATGGTGATGATCTTTGCATTCCTGGTTCCCTTTATCTGGCGAAATATTCTGTTGTCGGGCTATCCTTTTTTCCCTTCCGGTTTCATGAATTGGTTCCCGGTCGACTGGAAAGTGGACAATCAGCTTCGCCTGCAGATCCTGGACTACATTAAGTATTTTAACCGGATCAATGCCGGCATTCAGCCTGTCACGGTAACCCGGCAACTCGGATTTCCGGCATGGTTGGGTCCATGGTACCGGAATCTTTTTACAGTAGATAAATGGTTGTTTACTTTTTCCTTCCCGGGCTTTCTTTACCTGGCTATTTTCCGAAGGAAATCATATACTTTGTTGCAAAAGCTTTGGTTATTTGTTACGGCCTTCATATTTGTCAGTTGGTGGCTGATCGCGCCTGAACCGAGATTTATTCAGGGAATTATGCTTTTTGTTTTCTATCAGGTGGTAGCTGATCTGTCATTGTCTTCGCGTTTTTTCAAACCAGGCGTTCTTAAGACCGCCTGCATTGGAATGGCTCTGCTTGTGCTTACTTATGGCGTCCTAAAATGGGTTCGGATACCGGACTATGGAAATATATTTCTTCCGAAAGCACTACCCGTACCGGATTATAGAACACTCAAACTTGACGGCCTTGAGCTCCATATTCCTTTTCGAATATTGAACAACTGGAATCCGCGTTGCTACGATCTCGCCCTGCCCTGCCTTTATCAGTTGGATCCCCGGGTTGAAGCAAGAGGAATCCGGCTGTCTGATGGCTTTAGGATCAAACCTGAAGACCGGAATATCAGGTATACCGGGGAATATCGAACCAAATAAAATTGAAATGATTTTTACGCTGATTGCCTGGCTATATATTTCGTTTATTTGTTTTACCGGCGGCGGTCTGGTAGGAAGGATGCTTCGCTTGCAGACAAATGAAACGGGCAATCTGCATTTCTCTGCAATTTGCTTCCTGGGCATATCCGCCCTGGGATTGCTTGGATTTTATGTTTCTTTATGCATACCAATATCCCCCTGGGTCAGGTATTGCCTGCAGTTGCCGCTGCTGGTGTATGGATTAGCATCTCGTGAAAACAGGCAGCAGTTCATTTCTGCTTTCCAGGCGATTTGGAAGAAGGCGGGGCTTGTTGATTACTTGCTGTTGGTACTGTCAATGTTCATCATTCTGATTATTTCTACCGCTCCGGTCATTCACCCGGATACATTGAATTATCACCGGTATGCCGTGCTGATTTTCAACGATTACGGGATATTGAAAGGATCAGCTAACCTTCAGACGCAACTTGGTTTTCAAAGCCTTTGGTTTTCGATATTGAGTGTATTTGATTTTTCCGGATGGTTACCTCATCAGGTATTTCTTCCGGCGGGATGCCTGATGGCCTGGTTTGTCTTGTTCACGGTAAGTGAAGTAAGGCAAATTCAGCAGAACGAAAATAATTCAGGTTTGGCCGGGGGCTGGTGGACCATTTTGTTTTTGTTTTGTATCATTTCATGGACGCAGATCCGCCTTACTGCCGCATCGGCAAGTCCGGATTTTATTGCTGCCATTAGTGTTTGGGCCGCTTTTTATTTTCTCCTGCGCACAGCGGCCGGTTCATCGGCCAGGCTTGAGTTTTTATTGACCATTTGGTTTGCATCGCTCGCGCTGGCGATCAAATTATCCGTGTTTATGGCCTCCGGCATTTTGCTGGGAACATTTGCCATGATGCTAATCCGAAAAAAATACCATCTCGTATTGACCGGTTTGATTGTCGCCTGCCTGCTGCTGGCGCCCTTGCTGATCAGAAATGTATTGGCAACCGGATACGCACTGTATCCGGCATCTTTTCCTGATCTCTTCCATGTGGATTGGAAGCTCTCTTCTTCTGCATTGTCCGGATTGCGGCACTATATTACGGATTATGCCAGGTATCCCGTGGTCTCCGAAATCCGGCATTCGTCGTGGCTCAAATGGCTTCCCTTATGGTGGAAACATTTATATGCAGTCGACAAGCTGCTGATCGTCCTGATTCTTGCCGGATTTCTGTTGATGATCCTCAGACCCAAACATTGGCTAAAACGGTCTGCCGGCATCAGTGGATTATGTTTTGTTCTGGCTTTTTCCGGGTCGATCGTGTGGATGTTTGCTGCTCCTGATCCGAGATTCGGAACCGGATTTCTCGTTCCGCTGATCTATTTTGAATATGCACCTTTTATAATCGGGCAAAATCAGGTTAATTCGCAAAAGTTTCAATACGCGCTCCGGTTAAGCAAATATGTCATTTGCCTCGCCTTGCTGGGATACTCGGTACACCGCATATTGCATTTTTTCCTGCCTGGTCAAATGCTTTATCCCGAAGGGGTCGTTCAAACAATCCCTGCCTCTCCCGATTGTAGCGACGCGAAGAAGGCCTTTGTGTTTCCGGAATCAGGCACTCCTGGAGCATTGCCGGACAGCTGCAAAACCTTTCGGCTAAGAGGGGCCGCCATTGCTGACGGTTTAAAGCCGTTCGATTGAATTCGCGCTATCTCATTAAATACATTTTGCCATATCCTTTTGTGAAGAACTGATCAGTATTGTCTCCCTCGGCCTTGTATTGCTCAAGCGATTTGCCATTGAGGTTCGTTACCACATGGTACAGGTATACGCCATTGGCCAATCGTTGATGATACATGTCCGTGCCATCCCATTTGAACTCTGTGATATTGCGTCCTACATGCAGAGGGCCCAATTCATCCTTGGTGATTTCCCGGACAATTTTACCGGTTATCGTCAGTATCTGGATCTTGATATTCTGAGGCACGTCGCTGCCGGTTATGGTAAATACGAATGCTGTGGAAGTAGTGAAAGGATTTGGATAATTCAGCATATTGGAGATCATCGCCTTGGTAATGATCTTGAATGAGACCTGGTATTGTATTGTGCCGGTAGAATTGCCGCTTCCGTCCGCGCCGGTTACGATTAACGTGTACTCATCACCCTGCGGATCGATCTGGTTCCTGAATACCGGAAAGAAATCAACGGTGGCAGTATTATCCGCTCCATTCGTAGCCGGAGTAAATCGCAGCGTATCCGTGTTGAAATAATAAGGATGAAGAGAGCCATCCGGATAGCGCAACTGCACCTTAAGCAGGGACGTGTCGTTCAGCAACAGGTATTTCGATTCATCTTTCAGTTTGATCATAATGTGCGGCTTTGCTGAAACAATGTCCTCGTTCAGGATATGTACATTATCAAAAGTTACATCCAGCAACGGATTGGTCTGGTCCGATTTGACATAAAAATTCTTGTACACGAAATTGTTGAAATGATATTCTTCAGGCTGGTAACCGGGGGGATTCACTTCTAAGTAAACCGTGTTTAAGCCTGCATAACTCCGGCTGTCGATCTCATAGAATAGTGTCACGGTGTCCCCGCTGATCAGCGGCTTGGTTTTGGGGTAAGGAATAATATGAGTTACATTATTTTTGTCTGTGATTTTTAAGAGTACGGACAGGCTATCGAATTTCTGAGGACTGATATTTTTAAAGGCAATACCAAACTGGATTTTTTCTCCAAGCTGAATCGTATCCTTTCCACTGATAAAAATATTCGGTGCAAGGGCGCCCTCTGGCACCGGAACATAGTTCAACCGCCAGTACTTTAACTGATACGGTGTTGCATGCAGCGTATCAATGGCAATCATCTTCAACTGTATATATGGAAATTGTGCCGGATTTATGCTGGAAATATCAAAGTCGGGGCTTGCCTGGTGCAGGGTATACAGCAGGGTTGAGTTACCGCTGGTATCTACACCCAATACCTGCAGGTCGACTGAGTCCGTAGAAGGGCTCTCGGTAGAACTTCCGCGCCAGTGCAGTTCGTTCCATTTTTCTGCGGGACCGAACAGCGGTGAGGTAACCGTTCCCTGCGTAGCGGGTGAAGGACAATTGGTTGAAATAAATGTCCGGTCGTTTATTCCCTGAGTAATGGTCTGCTGTGGAATAAAGCTGGGATCGTTTTTCTTATAAATAAAAGCAATGGCTCTCGGTGAAATGAACGAGTCTACCAGCGTAAGGCCTAATCCAAGTAGTTTGTGATATAATGAATTGTTATGGCCGTACAACGTAGTATCTGCTTTCCATTGGTTGATATATACGTTGTCGCCCATATTTGGCGATACATTGAACCGGATGATCACATAGTCATTGTCTGGAACGATATCCAGGAAATCCATGGCTTTTTTCCTCTCGGTGGCAGTTGTATACAGGTAGTCGAAATTGAATTCCCGCTGCGTGCCGCAGGTTGCCTTTTCACTGTTGTATAAACCCGTGGGCCCGCTGAAGTCATTCACCCAGGGCTTGAAGGTCGCTGAATCCAGAACATTAATGATAAGCTCATTGTAATTGCAACCCGGACCAAGAATAGCGTTACCATTAACACTGGCTACAAAATCGGCCTGAAGGCCGGAACCGGTGGGGTAAATGGTGTTCCGGATGTAAACCGAGTTTTCGATTCTACCAAATTTCCAGATTCGGCTGGGGGAATCAAGGGAAATCAGGTTTGTCTGGGAGTTAAGATGCTGATAGTAGTGCGATTGATTAAAGCCCGGCGAGCTGTGCAGTGAATCGATATAAATGAACGAGAAATTATTCCAGTGATATTGGCCGTTTTGCGCAGCAATAGCCGTTCTCCAGTAATACACCGTGCTGTCTCTGTAACTGATTCCGGGATCGAATTCGAATACACCGCCTATGGAACTGATATTTTTTGAAACTTTAAGGGATGAATTGAAGGTCATGGTCGTGTCCATCTCCATAACGTATGAAGACAGCGGGGCCAGCGGATTAGCTGTCGATGCGTAAACCTTCTGATTTTGATTATTGATAATGGCGTAATCATAAGGATAGATGGGAGTCAGTTCATCCTGGTAGATAAATACCTGTGCTGTCACTGTATTGTTGGCCAATGTGGTTTCTGCAACATTGTTGTCGGCGTTGATCGTCACCGTGATAGTATTCTGCCCTTTGTCGCGTGTTGCTATAATGGGAACGAAGAGTTGAATGGAATCGGCAAACCGAATACCGGGGATTCTTTTTCTCAGTAGTGTAGTTGTTGAACCATCTGGGAAAGTCCGCGTCATCAGCACGGTAATGGAATCGGGAGTCGCCTTTCCCAAGTTATAAAATGTGGCTACTACGCTGAAATTGTTATCCGACACTGAAATAAAAGACGGACTAATCCTGACGTTCTGTAATTCAATATCATAGTCCGGCAGTTTCTCATCGTTCAGGGTAATGGCCGGATCGCCGTGAATGTTCATTTCTTCCACATCACAGCGTGCACTGAAATCCAACGGAAGCTGGGAAAGCATTCTTTGACCAGCGTCGAGTTCAAGTTCTCCAATGCTTTTGCCATAATCTTCATTACTCATCAGCCGATACATGTCGTCCAACTGGATATTCAGGTAATTGACCACGCCGTAATGAGAGCTCGCCACAAAAGCAATAGCTCCCTTGTCTTTTACCAGCACGTAGCTTTCCGATATCGTTTTGCTGTTGGCCAGCCTTCCGGGATCAAACGTGTAATAGTTCCCGGCATAGCATCCATTGGCGTAGAATACGGGATATTTTCCCTGATTGCTGTAAACGCTGGGATCGTCGAGATTAAAACCAAGTGTAGTAGATGATGAATGGCCAAAATAGTTTATCACGCCGATACCATTGGCAAACAATTGGGGAAAAAGAGTTTCGGAAACCTGATTGTCCGCATCGACCGTTGAGCCGCAGAATTGATACACTTTCGCGCCGACGAGGGTGTCGGTAATAATTTGGCGGTAATTGTTCATGTAACCGCACAGTACCGCTTCCAGGAACGGATCTGAAGCGCCTGTGATATGAACAAAATTCTTTCGCCAGGCCCTTGCATCCACGGTATTGGGTGCAGTTTGCTGCATCTGCTCGTATTGGATCACTTTGTTCAGATAAGCCTCTACCTCGGTACCGTTTATAGCGCCGAGGCGACCGATGGGTATTAGATTAACGGAACCTGCTCCGTCCGGTGAAGCCAGCATTACATCGGAAGCCGGGGAACCGAAGGTGGGGACCAGGTTCAGCTGATCAACCGACGGATTTCCCTGGTTGGTGCGATAGTCTGAATAAGTCATCCCTCTGCCCATCAAAAAAACAAATTGCGGCTTCAACGCATAGGCGTTGCGCGCATAATTGATGAAGTTCTTAATGGCCGATGGGTGGATCTTAATGCCATAAGCAAACTGATCGGTGAGCTCGCCAATTTCCATCACCTGCACATTGTATCCGCCCCCGGCTACTGATGAACGGTAGTTCCTATAGTCATTGATCGGGTTATTTCCGCTCGAACCGGTATAGAGGACCGGGTTCGTAATGATCAGATAGTTGCCCTGGTTTAGCGGATCGCTGTATGCAATGAAATTTTTCTGTATCAGGCTGTTGATGGTCCGGATATTGGATGGGTCTTCGCTTACTAACACCATCTGTCGCGCGACCGAAGTACCCGGCAGCGCAAAAGTGAGTATGCCGCCGGAAGATATAGCGTCGAAGCGTTGCCCTGTGGCGCGATCGTAAAGCACAGGAATGGCACCGCCCTGATTGAAATTGCTGATCTTCAGAAAATATCCACTGACCCGGGCCGGCAGCGTGAATTGGAAATTTGCCTGACCTCCGAAGTTGAATTGCCGGGGATAGGTCAGCTCGTAAAATGAAGCTACCAGCCGGTCCGCATAAGTAACCGCCTGCGACACGTTGACGAATTGAATATTGGTTGAAGTGGTGTTCAGTTGCGCGAGGGGAACCGGCACCGTACTCACCAGGTCGTCGAATCCGTCCATTTCGGTATTGCTTACAGCCACGCCATTTACCTTCATCTGAATCTGGCGCAGGGTATCGGAACAGCCCGCCGCCCCAAATTTCAGGCTGGCATCCGGACCGCCCGGGTAGATGAACAGATTGTTCTGGTTATCCGATACGGGGTTACCCGGTGTTGAATAGTTCGAGCTCCAGAATTCGCCTTTATCGTAAGATGAAGAGTAGATATATTCCTCGTATACCACCGCCATGCCGGGGTTGATCATTGTCCGGAAATAAGTACCCGCCGTATACATGAAATAGGGTTCTATCGGCAGGGTATTGGTTGTTGTATCGTTGGTAATCTGGTTATAGTGGAAAACTGGCGCAGAAGGTTCAACAGTCAAAAAATAAGTAGCCGTGTCCGTTTCCAGGCTCCACTTATCTGTATGCTGATAGGCAGGATTGCGGTAGAGGGGTTTGTCCGGCTTGCCGTCGTTCATCTGTCCCCAGAATTCGATGTAATCGCTTGTGCCTAAGGGACCGCTCGAAACCGATGTGTAGATAGGAACTTCCAACCCATTGCGGAAGAGTTGAAAGTAGCGCGCATCGGTGGCGCCAAGGCCGGCAGCGGCGATAACGCTCTGGGGTATGCGATAAAGTCCGTCTGCCCCCAACTTGAACTTATAGTATGTTTTTGAATAGTCTATCCATTCATTGCCATAGGTCTGCGCGAAGGCACGCCCGGCGATGAGGAACATGATCAGTATCAAAAATTTTTTCATAGTCTGGTTTGGGGTGTTATTTCTTTTTCGCCTTCTTCTTCGAGTCCACCAGATCCACTCTTAATGAAAACACATGGGTATACAGCGGGTTAGACTGATTCGCGAGGTTAGTAAAGGCATAGTCGATCTGTACGTCCCCGATCCGGAAACCTGCCCCGATGGAAGGCTGGTATATCCAGACCTTTTTCCTGTTCAAGGTATCCCGGTCGTCCAGCGCCTGCTGGAAATTGTTGATGCCCGCCCTCACAAAAAAAGCATTATTATACGATAATTCCAATCCGGCCTTCGGGTCGATGCTGATGGTATTGGCGCTGATTACCGTATTTCGGCGGCCGTCGAACGTAATATCGAAATCGGCTTCGGCTAACAGGCTGATCTTCCGGTTGATCGGGAAATTATACGAGAATCCGGGAATCAGTTGCGGCGCTGTTAATTCGATGGAATTGGAAGGAATATCGTTCTGCGTGGCATAAAATACTTCCCGCCACTCCTGGCTTATGTTATAGGACCAGGCATTGAAAGTTGTGGTTACGTCCTTGGCCACGATACCCAGCTTCCAGCGGTTGCCCACCACCTGCATGGCCGCATCGAAACCAAATCCCCAGGCATGGGTAAAGTCGCCTGCCTGACGGTGAATGATCTTCGCGTTCACCCCAAAGTTGATCTTCGTGTTTTTGATCCAGTCCACCTGCTGCGCCAGGGAGATCAGGAAGGCATAGTCGGCCGAGGAAAAAGTGGTGATATTGCTGAAATCAATGCTGCCATCGGGTTGAACCAGGAATACGGTATTGGGAATATCGTCTACAGCAAAACGAAGCAGGGTAAGCCCGAGCGTCCGCTTGTTGTCTTTCAGGGGAAGTACGAGGTTGGCAAAATCGTATTTGCCGATGCCGGCGAAATATTCGGCATGCATCAGGTTGACCTGTGGGCTGGTCCGGATATCCGCTAAGGCGGCCGGATTCCAATAACCGGAAGTACCGTCGGTGACTGATGCTACCTGGGCATTACCCATCGACATACCGCGGGCGCCCGCTCCAATATTGAGAAATTCATTGGAATATTTTGCAAACTGGCACAGGGCCGGGCAACTGCAAAGCAGGAACAACGGGAATAGGAGAGAGCAGTATGTTCTGGTTCTGCGGACGGGGGAAGCCACTACCATAAACTATTTCTAACGCGTTTTCATTCAAAATATTGCGATCCGGATCGGACGCGAATATCCCTTACTTTTGCGAAAATTCCCGACTAAGTTTTTTTATGTCGCTGATCGATGAATTGAAATGGCGGGGCATGGTCCAGGACATCATGCCCGGTACCGAAGAGCAACTGACCAAAGAATGCACCAGTGGGTATATTGGCTTCGACCCGACGGCCGACAGCCTCCATATCGGGAGCCTGGTGCCAATCCTGCTCCTGGTCCACCTGCAAAAGGCCGGTCATCGCCCGGTAGCCCTGGTGGGCGGCGCTACGGGCATGGTGGGCGATCCCAGCGGCAAAAGCGAAGAAAGGAACCTGCTCGACGAGGAAACTCTACAGAAAAACCTGGCCGGGGTTCGCAAACAGCTCGAAAAATACCTGGATTTCGATCCCGCGCTGCCCAATGCCGCCTTGATGGTGAATAACTACGACTGGTTCCGGGATATGCAGTTCCTGACTTTCATCCGCGACGTGGGCAAGCACATCACCGTGAATTATATGATGGCTAAGGACAGCGTAAAGAAGCGTTTGGAAGGAAGTTCCGGAATGAGCTTCACCGAATTCACTTACCAATTGGTGCAGGGTTACGATTTTTACTGGCTCTATAAGAACAAAAACTGCAAGCTCCAAATGGGCGGCAGCGATCAGTGGGGCAATATCACCACCGGCACGGAACTGATCCGGAGAAAGGCCGGCGGCGAAGCTTTTGCTTTTACCTGCCCACTCCTCACTAAATCGGACGGCGGCAAGTTCGGGAAGACTGAAAAGGGTAATATCTGGCTGGATCCGCAAAAGACCAGCCCCTATCAATTTTATCAGTTTTGGCTGAACGCTGCCGATGAAGATGCAGCGAAATGGATCAGGATCTTCACTTTCCTGAAGCACGATGAGATCGATCAGATCATCCGCCAGCATGAAGCCAACCCCGGAGAAAGAACGCTGCAGAAAATCTTAGCTAAGGAAGTAACGAGCTTTATTCATGGCCGCGAAGAATATGAAGCGGCGCTGCAAACGACAGAGAAATTATTTCATGGCAGCGGAGATGCGGAAAGTCTGAGCGAGGCCGACCTCCACGCCATGGAGGGTATTGTGAAGACTGCTTATCCGCGGTCCAAACTCGATGCCGGTATCGATATTGTCAGCTTTCTTGCAGAGACGGGCATTCTGCCAAGCAAGGGTGAAGCAAGAAAGCTTGTTCAAAACGGCGGTATCAGCATCAACCGCCGCAAGGTGGAAGCTATCCAGTTCCAGGTGAATGGACAACTCCTGCTGCACGATAAATATATTCTGGTGCAGAAGGGAAAACGGAATTTTTACTTAGTGGAAGTTTGACTGGCAATTCCTTAAAATCTCACTCAAAATCCCTTATTTTTGCACCCCTTAAGCGTTCATGCTTAAGCGGTTTTGCCCGATAGTATAAGGGTAGTACGACAGATTTTGGTTCTGTATGTCTTGGTTCGAATCCAGGTCGGGCAACGGAAGCCGCCCTGCATCAGCGGGCGGCTTTTTCGTTTCGGCAAAATATCTCCCATGACGGATCTCAACTATACCAATTCGCAATATCCTTCGGTAGACAGTTTAAGGGAAAAGGCCAGACATCGCATTCCCGGCTTCGCCTTCGATTACCTCGACGGGGGCTGTAACGAAGAAGTCAATCTCAGGAAAAATACGGAAGAGATCCGGAGAATAGAGCTCATTCCCAGGTACCTGGGAAGAACCGGCGACACCGACTTGCACACAACCCTGTTTGGCCATACCTACGATGCCCCATTTGGAATTGCGCCGATCGGTCTGCAGGGGCTGGTCTGGCCGGGCGCTGCGGAAATTCTCGCCAGGGCCGCTTTCGAACAAAACCTTCCTTTTATTCTCAGCACCGTTTCAACCGGCAGCATTGAACGTGTCAGCGAATTGACCGGGGGGAAGGCCTGGTTCCAGCTTTACCACCCCGCGGAGAAAAAGATTACGGACGATCTGATCAAAAGAGTCGATGAAAGCGGATATCCGGTGCTGGTCATACTTGCCGATGTGCCCTCATTTGGCTATCGTTCCAAGGAAATAAAAAATGGCCTGGCCATGCCGCCGCGAATGACTTTGAAGAACGTATTTCAGATCATGTCCAGACCCAACTGGGCAGTAAGCACTTTACTTCACGGCAAGCCGGAATTCGGTTCCCTGAAACCGTATATGGGCGGCGCGATGAATATGCATCATCTCGGGCTCTTCATGAATAAGACGTTCAACGGAAAACTGGACATCGATAAACTCGCCTATCTAAGAGATAAATGGAAACGGAAAATCGTTCTCAAAGGCGTTGCCTGCGAGGAAGACGCGGAAAAGGCGATTAGCCTCGGATTCGACGGACTTATCGTTTCCAATCATGGAGGCCGACAGTTGGATGCCGCCGAGTCGGCCATTGAATCGCTGAAGAGGATTAAATCCGTATGTGACGGTAAAATTACCCTGATGATGGACAGCGGTCTCCGTTCCGGCCCGGATATTGCCCGGGTACTTGCCACCGGCGCCCAGTTCACTTTCCTGGGCAGAGCATTTATGTACGGTGTGGCGGCCCTGGGTAAAAATGGCGGCCATCATACGATCAATATCCTGAAAAAGCAGCTCAGGCAGGTGCTGGACCAGGTATCCTGCGCTGCTCCGACCGACCTGCCATCCAGACTCATTACCAAATAAAAGAATCCTTTACGACTGAAGGTTTGTTCTGAACAGATTCAGGATTTGTTCTTAATTAACCGTCTAATAACGCGGACATAACCCGTATATAACTCGGACCAAGTCCGTTAATTTCCGGGTTATATACGGGTTATATTATGCTTATTATGTCGTTAGTATCGAACAAATCTCATATAAATCCTGATTAAAGACTATTTAATGTTTATACACTGATCGGTTGGCAATTAATCGTCCGGATCGTACACTTTAAAAAAAGAATTGCCTCTGAAATAGCTCCGGTGCAGTGGAGCAGGAGAAATGTTGGTGAAGATGGGGTAAATGGTAACCGGGAATCATACATCGAACGACTGCATCAGCCGCGAAAGGGACAGAACATTATGCACATTCAGCTTCTCAAAAATCCTCCGTTTGTGGGTGTTGGCCGTGGAGTACTGGATTTTCAAAATATCGCAGATCTCGGGCAGCGACTTTCCATTATTTAGATGAGCGACAATCTCCAGTTCGCGGGGAGACAGGTTGTCGAAGGGGTTGACGGTAGCCGTTTCGCCATAAGCGTCTGAGAGCAGTTCGGCCAGCCGGCTGCTAATGTATTTTTTCCCTTCCATTACGCGACTAATGGCGGTGACGATCTCTTCATTGGAGGCTGATTTATGGAGAAAGCCTTTTGCCCCTAACTGCAGGCAACGAATTCCGTAGATTTCTTCCGTGTGCATGGTAAAAATAAGTATCCGGCTTTTTGGCGAAGCCAGTCCGATCCAGTGCATCAGCCTGGCGAAATCGGTCCCCGGCAAACTGATGTCCAACAGGATGAGATCATAGGTATTCGCCCGGGTGCATTTTACGATCTCATCTTCATTTTCGGCCTCTTCAATGGCGCTCACTTCAAAATTTTGCCGGATCAGGGCCCGGATACCTGAGCGGACAATAGCATGGTCGTCGGCAAGAAGCAATTTTTTCATAAACAAGGTAGGTTGGTGAAAAACGAATGATTAACAGGCTGCGCTCTTTTCATTCGGGTATCCGGATAGTAAAATTATACTTCGCTAATTTCCAAATTGGCCAGATGCACCTCGGTTCCTTTGCCGGGCCAGCTATTTACTGTTACCTCAAGATTCAATAACCGGCTGAAGTCGCCGATGAACTGGTAACCGAATCCGCCGTGCCGTTGGTTTGGGTCCGTTTGTTTTTGCTCCAGCCTCTTCCGCACCTGTTCAAGCTGGTAGTTCGTCATTCCGTTCCCGTGATCCCTGATATTTACGACCCAGTTACGATCCGCCTTCGATAGTTTTATTTCTATCAACCCCTTCCTGGTGTGTTTGTTCGCATTGTCAATAATATTGCGAAGAATAATCTTCAAAAGTTGCGGATCCGTGTTTGTGATCACCGGTTCATTTCCGGAAAAGACGATCTGGTTCTGCTTCGCCTGCAGTTGCTCGTGAAAGAAATGCTCCAATTCGCGAAGGTGATTGATCACGTTGACGGACATCCGATTGACTTCAAAATTTTTACCCATGGTGCTGAGCCAGCAGCTGAAATCGTCGACAAAGCCGTAAATATTTCCGGTAGCCTTAAGCAGTTCGATGCTGGCGTCTTCGATTTCACGATCATCTTTTTCCAATGCCTGGTAGTAGAGCCTTCTCGTGCCCTCAAATAAAAAACGCAGCGGTGAACGCAGGTCGTGTGCGATGATGATGGCCAGCTTTTCTTTGAACAGATTGTTCTGGTACAATTCTTCCTTTGATTCCTCAAGTTCCCGAATGGTCTGCTCCAGGTCTTCAATCAGCAATTGCTGTTCTTTTGTTCGTGCCAGCACTTCGTTTTCCAGTCCCTTTTTTTGCCGTATAAGAAAACGGACCCGGAGGAAATAACCCAGATAAACCAGGCCAAAAAAAAGACCAATCAGCAAAGCCTTGAAGGTCCACGTGTCGAGAAAGGTAGGATGAATGAAAAATGGAGCACTCCTGATAAGGATGCTTTTGGAAAGGTTTGATCCGAACGGCAACTGTTTATTCATAGCCCGGTATCGTTATTCAATCTACGAAAAATACCTATCCGATACCTGTTTTTTATCGTTATGGCCAGGTCATTTTATAGTAAAAACTGCTACACCGGATTGCTCAAAACTGTTACGAATCAGGAGAAAACAGCCGCTTATTTTTGTCTTCGTATCCTGCGACTATCTTTTCGGTTTCCCCTATTCTAAAGACTGTATTACTGATTGATTCGAAGATCAATACCCTGTTAATCAAAGGTTAAGGAAAAGTTATCTGTCTGAGACCCGTTTTTGCCGGCGGGTGATGAGGATAGCTATCTGATCGGAATAAGAATATTCAGACTGGATTTAATCGTAAACCTAAAACTATCGGATCATGGAAAAACTGAAAAACTGCCCAGGCAGCCAATTGCAGACTCAGGAGTTTATTGCCGGAATGCGGAAAGAAGAAAGCCGCTGGTTTGAGTTGCTGTATCAGCAATATTGGGACAAGCTGATCCTGCAGGCTTATACTTTTACCCGCAATCGCAGTGTGGCAGAAGAAATTGTGCAGGAATTGTTCATCCGTCTTTTCACTAAGGGCATTCGTTTCCGGGTGAAGATCAGTTTGGGCGCCTATCTTCAGAAAGCTTTAAGGAACAGTATGCTGAATCATTTGCGCGATCAGGCCTTGTATCGTGCCCGAACTAGCGAAGCCGGTATTCAATCTACATACGGTTCTAATACGGCAATCGGCTCATTAGATTTGATCGATACGGAAAAAAAGTTCAGGCACTGCCTCTCTCAGATGCCGGGGAATTGCCGGACTGTATTTGTGATGAACCGGGAACAGGGGTTAACGGTCAGGCAGATTGCCAAACAATTGATGCGGTCTGAACATACGGCCGAGAAGCAGCTGAGGCGTGCTGTTTCCTTTCTGCGCGAGCGCCTGGATAAGCATCTCAATTAAAAGTAATTCATGTGCCATTTTGTTAAACGGCATCGGTAGAGGTTAATCAGAACTGGTAAGAAAGACCGAATACGATGCCGAAGTCGAATGTGCTTCCCGTGGCAGGCGGCTTGGTATCGACGCTGGTATAAGGGCTTAAGGTAAGATAGAAATACCGGATGATCTGCCAGGAAACATTGGTGCTGCCTTCATAACGAAACCGTCCTTTTTCTGAAAGGTTAAAATAAGCAGTTTGTGAAGAGCTGATCTTCAGATCCGGGTGATGGCCTTTGTAGTAGTTGAACCGGAACATCAGCGGAATTTCAAATTGCACCCCGCCCGAGCTGCCATCCGTGCTTTTTTCCTGGGTAAACGTGATCCCGCTGATCGCCAGCAACTGCCAGTCGGTTTTGATCACGAGGCGGTTTCCGCCCCCCAGCATTTCCAGGTAGCGTCGGGCAATAGAAAGCTCCAGGTTGCGCTGATACTGTGTTTCTGCGGCCAGGAACCAGGTGGTTCCCAGGTCCCGGGCCACAAAGAAGTCCACATTTTCATTGTCTCGAGAGAACCTGGACGAATCAATTGATCCGAGTTCAGAGGCGGTCAGTTGGAACTGTAATAACCGCGTAGAGTAGCGGGCGTTTGCGCTTAGGTTGACCTGGCCGATCCCGCTGGATTTGGCATAGCTCAGTCCGGCACTTACGCTCCCGTCTATCCGCTTGAAAAAGTTCTTGTCCATGGCCATCACCGTGTACAGATCCGTAATGGGAAATGACGTAACCACCCCCAGATCGGTAAGCAGGTCGATCCAGCCATTCCGCTCATTGGTCTGGAATGAACCGTAGAATGTTTTCTTGTCGACGGTTTCTATCTTAAACTGGCGGATGGTTTTGATTCGCCGGATCTTGTACAGCTTGATGTCCTGCAATTTCAAATCGATATCGTCGATGGTAATAGAGCCCAGGCTGGCGCCCTGAATTTCTCCGATCAGGATTTGACCATTATACAGATAGATAGAGTCCTTTTGCTGTGCTTTTGCAGGAATACAGACTCCCAGGACCAGGATAATGCCCAATAACTTTCTGGCCTGTTTCAATAAGCTGGATATTCCCGCAGTCATATATGGTAGTAGTACGTGATCCGGAGTTTGTTTTCTATATAGACACGCGTTCCCCCAAAAACCGCCTCTTAAAGGCGATAATAATTCCGGCTATCGGATGCCTGCCTGCTTACAGATAGCTCTCTATCTCGATTTTTTTTAAAATTCTTTCAAAAAAATGGCGGAGGGCTTTGTCTGTCGTGTCCTAAATATAAGTCCTTCGAATGCAACCACCTGAGATTGGTTTTATTCTGAAAAACAAAAATTAAACTGAATGTTATGAAATTGAAGCGTTTTCTGGTTCCGGCGCTTGTTTTGCTGGTTGCCGTCTCCTGCAGAAAGAGCCCGAACCTCGATCAGTTGTCCGCCAACCCGGTCGTTGCTACCAATGTGGATGTCAAAGCCGATTTTACCAGCTATCGGACCTATTTTATATCCGATACGGTTGCTTATGTTGGAGACAATCCATCCGACACTATTCTGACCGACAACACTGCGCAGCAATTGGTAGCCACGGTTAAACAAAACATGACTGCCCGGGGATACCAGTTCGTAGACCGGTCCGCGAATCCCGACCTGGGCATCAATATGGGCGTTGCAAAGATCACCAGTGCCACGACCATCTATCCGGGCTGGTGGTGGGACTATCCGGGCTGGTGGGACCCCTGGTACTGGGGTTGGTACTATCCCTATTATTATCCCTGGTCAGTCACCTATATCGTGACGACAGGCACTGTCCTGATCGATCTGATCGATTTGAAGAATGCCTCGGAGGACCATAAAGTGGAGGTGGTGTGGACGGCCGTTGTTGGCGGCGCACTCGGAAATGATTACAACACTAACCTCCAGCGGGGAATCGATGGAATCAACCAGGCCTTTACGCAATCCCCACAGGTGAGTGCACAGTAACGAATAGTTCAGTCACTAATAAACTATCATCAGATGAAACGTCTTAAAATATATTTTTTCCTGGCATTCACCTTGCTGGCCATGGAAGGTTTCAGCCAGCAGATGAGTTATCGCGACATCGTGGGCTTGTCCTGGGAAATGTCTTTTCCGACCGGCAATAATTTTCTTTCCAAATCCAGCCCGGCAGGCGGCCGCCTTGAATTCCGGCGCATGGTCAATCCGAATTTTTCAGCGGGATTGGCATTCAGCTGGAATTCGTTCAGTGAGTATTTCAGCAGCCGCACTTATAAGAACGATCAGGGCGTAGCGGTAACCACCGACATGGTGCGGGAGATCTATACAGCCCCCATCACGGCGATCTTTCACTATTATCCCACGCTGAGCAATCGCATGATCAAACCTTATGTCGGTTTAGGCATCGGAGGGCAATATGCGGAGCAGAATGTCTATTTCAATATTTACCAGATCAACAGCAACGATTGGGGATTTGTGGTGCGGCCGGAGATCGGCACCCTGGTCCGGTTCACGCCATCGTTTGCTGCCTTGCTGACCTTCAGCTACAATTACGCGACGAACAAGAATAAGGCTTTTGACCAGAGCAGCCTGCAGCAGTTTGGCATCAATCTCGGCGTGGCCGGGTTATTTTAAAACACCTGTGTATTCATCAATCAAAAAATAATCAGTTATGAGAAAGAATCCCCTGCTGCAATGCGCGATGCCATTCGTGCTTTTGCTTGCTATCCTGATCAGTTCCTGCGAACCCGCGTTGAAAGTGACGGACGACTACGATAAGTCGACCAACTTCAGCCAGTACAAAACTTTCAGGATGTACCAGCTGGACCAGCAACATCAAACGATCAGTCAGCTTAACCAGGACCGGATCATCAATGCCGTCAAATCGGAAATGACGAAGAAAGGTTTTCAGGAAGCGGCAGAGCCGGATCTGCAGGTGAATGCCATCATTATTCTGAAGGATAAAAAATCAGTTACCGCGAACACGAACTATTATGGTTACGGCGGTTACTATCGTCCCTATGCCTGGGGCGGCGGCATGGCGACCGGCTATACGACATACGATGTGCAGAATTATAAAGACGGTTCGCTGATCATCGACATCATTGACAACAAGACGAACAAGCTGGTCTGGGAAGGAATTGGCAACAAGGAAATCGACAAACCAGCTGCCGATCCCGACAAGGCGATAGCGGATGCGGTAGCCAGGATCATGGCCCCTTTTCCACCGGGCGCCGCAAAGAAGTAAAGTTTTGAGCCTTCCTGTCCATCATGAATTAATTGGTTGATTATGCCAGCGCAGCGCAGACGATTCACCGACGAGGAAAAGCTGGAGATCCTGAATCAAGCCAGTCATCATGGCATTTCGAAAGTACTCCGGCAACATAATCTTTCCTATAGTGTGTTCCACCGCTGGAAAGAGAAATTGGGCGGCCAGGGCAGGGATGGGTCTGCCCTGGTTTCTCATCAGGTGAGTAATCGTCTGAAAGATCTGCTGGAAGAAAATTCCCTGCTGAAGAAGATCATTGCCAACCAGGCGATGCTGCTGGAATTGAAAGAGGAGGAGCTGAGGAGCAGAAAGATTTGACGGGAATAAAAGACGAAAAATATCCAAGATAAAATCATGTTATCCAATGACGGCACGAGAGCAGATCCTTGCGTTGAAAAAAAATATGACCGCCAGCATTATTGGCCAGGATGATATTGTTACCCGCATCCTGATCGGCTTATTAACTGACGGGAATGTATTGCTGGAAGGCCTGCCCGGCCTTGCCAAGACAAGAGCGGTGAAGAGCCTGGCGCAGAACCTGGATTGCAGGCTCAGCCGCATACAGTTCACGCCGGACCTCCTGCCTGCGGATATTACCGGCACGGAGATCTATCAGCCACAGGCAAACGAAAAATTTGTATTTCAGCCGGGGCCCATTTTCAGCAATCTCATACTTGCAGATGAGATCAACCGGGCCCCTGCTAAAGTGCAGTCGGCCCTGCTGGAAGCCATGGAAGAGCGGCAGGTATCCGTAGCCGGGAAGACCCATGCCATGGAACCTTTATTCATGGTGCTGGCCACCCAGAATCCGATCGAGCAGGAAGGCACGTATCCGCTGCCGGAAGCGCAACTCGACCGGTTCATCATGAAAATACTCATTACCTATCCCAGCGCCGAGAATGAGGCGAAGATCCTCGAACTGGTGCGCAATGAAACCAGGGAAGGAACGAAGAAAGCTGATGTGATCCCGCAACAGGCTGTTTTCGATGCCCGCAAGGAGATCAATAATGTGCAGGTGAAACCGCCGGCAGAAAAATATATGGTAGACCTGATCACGGCTACCCGGTATCCTGAGCAGTTCAATAAGGACCTGAAGAAATGGATCAGTTATGGCGCAAGCCCCCGGGGCACTATCGGGCTCGACCGCTGTTCGCGGGTAGTGGCCTGGTTAGACGGCCGCGACTATGTTACACCGGACGATATCCGGTTCATCGTGCACGATGTGCTCCGCCATCGTCTCATACCAAGCTATGAGGCCAATGCAGAGAATATGCATAACGACGCCATTATCGACGAAATATTAAAAGCGGTTTCCGTTACCTGATGAACTGGTTTGAAAAAAAAGAAGCTGTCGCTTATCCACCCGGGGTCGTCACCACCTTAGAAGACCTGATGCGTTTCGAGTTCCTCGTCCAATCAAAAAACCTGCTGCCTAAAAAAAATGTTTATTCCATTTTGGCCGGTGGCCATTCATCCAAGCTGCGTGGCCGCGGATTAGACTTTGAAGAAGTGCGGCAATACGTGGCTGGCGACGATATCCGCAATATCGACTGGCGGGTTACTGCGCGGACCGGGGAAACCCATTCCAAAGTATTCAACGAAGAAAAAGAACGACCCACTTTTGTATTGCTCGATCAAACGAGCTGGATGTTTTTTGGTTCCACCCGTTTCGTAAAATCGGTTTCCGCCGCGCACGCCGCTGCGCTTTCCGCTTTCTATACCCTGAAGCGTGGCGACCGCACCGGGGGCATCGTGTTCAACGAAAGCGGATACGATTATGTGGCGCCCAAGCGCAGCAAGGCCCTGGTGCAGTATTTCCTGGAGTGTGTGGTGAACCGGAATAAAGTATTGCCGGAGCGAAAAACGGTTCAGCCAAATACCGCAGGCCTGAACGAAATGCTGCAGAGAACAAGGGCCACGGTGACGCACGATTATGTCATTACCGTGATCAGCGATTTCTCCGCGATCAATGAGGAGACCAAACATTATCTTAAAAGTCTTTCGGCCCATAACGATGTTATGCTCATTCACATTTATGATGAAATGGACGACCATCAGCCCGACGGCAAGCTTGTATTGGGCGATGGCCGCCGGCAGATACGCTGGAATAACAACCGGAAACGCTGGGGTCAGGCGTACCGGGAAGATTTTCTGAAGCTCAGAACAAGACTGACCGACGAATTCCGGCTATACCGTATCCCGGTTATTTTTTTTAACACCACGGAAAAGATCGAGGACCAGGTGATTCACGATATGAATAAATTTTTGCAACATGGCTGATCCCCTGAGTGAATTGGTTGAACCGGCGCCGGTGAAGTTCAGCTTTGGCGCGCCGGGCTGGTATGTGGCCGGCGCATTGATCCTGCTGGTATTGCTGTTTGCAGGCTGGCTCGCATACCGGTTTTATCGGCGTAACCGCTACCGGCGGGAGGCCCTGCGCTGGCTCGATGAGCGGATGCTGCTGCTGAAAGAGGATTATGCATCGGCGGTCTATGAATGCAATATGCTGATCAAGCGGATTGCCATGAGCAAATACGGGAGAACAGCAGTGGCGGATAAGCGGGGGGAAGAATGGATCGTGCAACTGAACCGGACCGGGAGAACGGATGCTTTCTCGCGTACAGAGCTCGATTTGCTGAATAACGGTGTTTATTCCGGCAAATCAATTTCGCAGACGGAGGCTATGCTGTTTATTGAAAAGACAAAAAAATGGATCAGGCAGAATCGTGCCAAAATTTGAATAAGCAATGCATTTTGAAATTGCCTATAAATGGGTTTTCCTGCTGCTGCCGTTGCCGCTATTGGTGTACTGGCTTGTTCCGGCACTGCGTAAAAAAAGATCGGCCCTCATTGCGCCCTTCTTTGAACGCGCTGTGACCGTTTCTCACCAGAAGCCTAAGAAACGGGCATGGATATCGGGACGGAATTTTTTCTCCTGGCTGGCCCTGATCCTTTGCTGGGTCGGATTATTAGCGGCGGCCTCCTCGCCAAGATATGTCGGCAAGCCGGCGAAAAAAGTCAAGACCGTTCGCAATTTCCTGATCACGGCCGATATCTCTTTCAGCATGGCAGAGCGCGATTGGGTCGTCGGTGGAAAAAGGATGAGTCGGTGGGAAGCTGTGCGATCCATCATGAGCGACTTTATAAAACAACGTCAGAGCGACCAGGTGGGCCTGGTCATGTTTGCCACCAATGCTTATCTGCAGGCACCCCTTACGGCGGATCTGGCCACGATTGACTGGTTGATGAGCCAGACCGAAGTGGGCATGGCGGGACAAATGACCAGCATCGGCGATGCCATTGTGTTCAGCACGAAAGTGCTGAAGGAAGACACTATAAAACAAAAGATCATGCTGCTGCTCACTGATGGCATCGATGCGGGTCAGGATATTTCACCACTCGATGCGGCGCAGTTAGCAAAAAAAGATTCGGTGCAGATATTCACCCTCGGTATCGGCCAGGCTAAGGGGAGCGGCGGCTATGACCTTGATGAAAAATCGTTAAAGGAAATTGCGCAGACAACAGGGGGTCAATATTTCAATGCCATGAATGAAGGGCAGTTGAAGCAGGTATATGAAACCCTGAATAAAATTCAGCCGGTGGAATATGAGGAGGAGACTTATAAACCGATCACGCTCCTTTATTATTATCCGCTGGCCGTTTCCATCGCCCTGGCCCTGGCTTTTCATTTACTCAGCGGAACCCTCAATCTTTTTCGCGTTGGCGGATAATGAACGATCATGAACTGGAGCGAACTCAAACATATCATCACGCAAATCGACTGGCAGCAGTTTCATTTTCTGCGGCCAAAAGCATTGCTGTTGTTTTATGTATTGCTGGCCATCGTGCTGCTGCTGATCCTGGCGAATCGCGAGCGGAAGAAATGGAAACATTCCATAGCACCGGCACTTCGGCCATTCATGTTCAGTCGTGGCAGTTCCTGGGCGCTCGTTTTTCCGCTGTTGCTTTTTGTATTGGGTATGAGCTGCGCCATTATCGGATTAGCGGGGCCGACCTGGAAAAAAGTGGATATACCCGGAGAGAAAGTTCAGGCGGTGGTGTTGATCGCCTTAGACCTGTCCAGGTCGATGGATGCAAAAGATATTCAGCCAAGCCGTCTGGAGAGGGCCAAATTCAAGATTAGCGATTTGTTAGATCAGAATCCGCGAGCCCGTGCGGGCCTGATCGCCTTTGCCGGAACGCCTCATCCCGTGCTTCCCTTTACGAGCGATTACAAACTGGTGAAATACCAGGCGAAAAGCCTTGAAAGCCGGGTGATGCCTGTGCCCGGCAGCAATATCCACTTGCTGATGCAGCTTGTGGACACGATGATGCGACCGGTTAGTGCGCCGAGTACCGTGCTGCTGATGACCGATGCGATCCAGGCAGACGATGTTCCCGAACTGCTCAACTGGGTGAACGGTTCGGTTCACCGGTTAGAGATACTATTGTTTTCCACGCCGAATGGCGCCGAAGTACCCGGGCATGCGAAAGTCATTTCAAGACAGGATCCTTCCGTAGTGCAAAATCTTTCGAACGATCCCAAAGTGACGATCACCACGATCACCCTCGACAAATCGGATGTGGAAGGCGTTGCCAAACGG